>CAYTUW010000020.1:0-21630 GCA_964441435.1 uncultured Rhodobacterales bacterium | reverse complement strand
GGCAAGGGATTTTCAAATCCCTTCAAACGCGGTTCGTACAACCGCGTTGAAAGAGCGTTAGAACGCTCTTGCTTGAAGCCGCTTCGAAGCGGCTTACGCCAGCCCCCATCGGCGAAACGGCCGCAGGATCAGGCCAAGGATCAGGGACAGCGCCAGCCAGCCACCGGCAAAACCTATTCCCGCACATAGTGCACCATCCCAGGTGACAGGCACCGCAGGGCGGAAGGCAGCCCAGGTCCGCTCCGCCAAATTCCTGTCGGCAAAACGCCAGACCTGCGCGAGGCGTGACAGCGCGTCTTTGCCGCCAAGCGCCGTGAGGTCGGCATTCAGACGCTCATAACGTGTTACGCTGTCGCCGATGGTGTCACGTAAAGAATCCTGTAACGGCGTGCCTGAAAGCTCTTTTAGTGCCTCTTCCCGCGTCAGCCCTGCCGCCGCAGCGCCTGCGTCAAAAGAAATCACCACCACACGCAATTCATCCACAGCGCCGGACAGGCGTTGCACATATTGCTGCGAAAACTCAGGGAATTGTGACAGACCTATTGCGCCTGCAACCCCTGCGATCATGGCCAGAAACCTGCCCATCTCTGCCTCCTGCCGGAGTCATTAATGCCCCGTGCTTTGGGTGGAGACTACAGCTTTGTGTAAATTTCCGCAACGCGGGCCACGGTATCCTCAGGAGACATCTCTACGCTTTCGCCAGTTTTGCGGCTTGTGAGTTCCACCACGCCGTTCTTCAGGCCACGCGGCCCAACAGTGATCCGCCAGGGCAGACCGATGAGGTCCATCGTCGCAAATTTCCCGCCAGCGCGTTCGTTTCGGTCATCGTAAAGCGGTTCCAGCCCGGCATTGGTCAGCTGCTCATATAGCGCCTCACAGGCGGCATCTGCTTCGGCGTCGCCCTGTTTCAGGTTCACAATCCCGCAATGGAACGGTGTCACGCCTTCGGGCCAGATTATGCCATTGTCGTCATGGCTCGCCTCAATGATCGCACCAACCAGACGTGACACACCAATTCCGTGGCTGCCCATATGAAGCGGCACCCGTTCGCCGGATTCATCGGTGACATAGGCGCCAAGCTTTTCCGAATATTCCGTGCCGAAGTAGAATATCTGCCCGACCTCAATGCCGCGCGCAGAACGGCGACGCGCCTCCGGCACCTCGGCGAAGACAGCTTCATCATGGGTTTCATCAGTGCGCGCATAGCGCGAGGTGAACTCCTCCAGCACCGCCTGACATTCCGCACGATTGTCATAATCAATCACCCGCTCGCCGTACTTCAATTCGGTGATCTCGCTGTCGTAAAACACTTCGCTTTCGCCGGTATCGGCCAACACCAGGAATTCATGCGTGTAATCGCCGCCAATCGGCCCGGAATCCGCCCGCATCGGGATCGCCTGCAGACCCATCCGTTCATAAGTGCGCAGATAGCTGACAAGGTGGCGGTTATAGGCGTGAAGCGCATCTTCCTTCGTCAGGTCGAAGTTATACCCGTCCTTCATCAGGAACTCACGCCCGCGCATCACGCCAAAGCGCGGGCGGCGTTCGTCGCGGAACTTCCATTGGATGTGGTAGAGCGTCAGCGGCATGTCACGGTAACTCGTCGCATAGGCCGCGGCGATTTCGGTGATCATTTCCTCGTTGGTCGGCCCGTAAAGCATCTCGCGGTCATGGCGGTCCGTCAGGCGCAGCATCTCCGGCCCATAGGCATCATAGCGCCCTGATTTCCGCCACAGGTCGGCCGATTGCAATGTCGGCATCAACAGCGGGATATGGCCCGCGCGCTGCTGTTCCTCATGCACGATGTTTTCGATGTTTTTCAGAACCTTATAGCCCAGCGGCAACCAGGAATAGATCCCGGCGCTGGCCTGCCGGATCATGCCCGCGCGCAGCATCAGCCGATGGGAAACGATCTGCGCCTCGGCTGGCGTATCCTTCATCACAGGTAGAAAATAGCGGCTGAGGCGCATGCGGGCCCTCCTTCAAAAAGACGTGGAGAGGCTTAGACCAAGCCCCAGGTCGGGGCAAGGTCAATAACCTAATCGACGAAGGAAACAGACACGCGCTTGACTAATAAATGATCGTGCCGCCTGCACTGTCAGGGCCGGATAAGCGCGCCATTCGTTTTACTCTCTTCCTGTGACCGGTTGTAGGGAGTTTCAAGCCCAGGCCACAAATGCCCTCGCGGCGGCGGCTGGGGCCCGGAAAATCCGATTGTGGTTTCATGTCCTGACCTTCCGGCGGCCTGTGTCCTAAGAAAGGTTGGGGCCACCGGATGCCGCAATCAGAAGCCTATGTTCCGTACGGAGCAGACATTCCACTTGCATCCGGGGCAACTCATGTCACTTTTCCGGCATGACATATGACGTACTGATCATTGGCGGCGGGGTCGCCGGCCTGTCTGCGGCAGCGCATCTTGCGCCCCATGGCTCCGTAGTGCTGCTTGAGGCCGAAACTGCCCCCGGCTACCACACCTCTGGGCGCTCTGCTGCAATGTTCGAGGAAACCTACGGCACCCCGTCAACGATTGAACTCAACCGGGCCAGCCGTGACCATATGGTCAAGGGTGGCTATCTCAGTCCGCGGGGCTTCCTGCTTGTCGGGGGTGCCGACAACACGGCGGCTTTTGATCAGGATCTGACGACGATGAACATGGCTCAGATCAGCCGGAAAGAAGCAGAAGCGCTTGTCCCCATTCTCAATCCAGCCACGACAACCCGGTTTGGCTATCACTCGGAAGCCTGGGATATCGACACGGACCTCCTGATGCAGGACTACGCGCGCGCGGCCCGACAGGCCGGGGCAACGATCACTACCGATGCGCGGGTGAGTTCGATCAGCCATGACACACACTGGCGCGTCATAGCAGGTGACAAGCAGTATGAGGCGAAAACCCTTGTCAATGCCGCCGGTGCCTGGGCCGATCATATTGCGGCACTCGCCGGGGTCCGCCCGCTCGGGATCACACCCATGCGCCGCTCCGTCGCGCGCGTTGGTGGCCCGGACGGTCACGATATCAGCACCTGGCCCATGCTCTTTGGTCCCGGGGAAACCTGGTATGCAAAACCCGATGCCGGGGCCCTCATCATCTCACCAGCGGACGAAGACCCGGTTGACCCTCATGACGCCTGGGCGGATGACCTCACCCTCGCCGAAGGCATTGCGCGTTACAGCGAGGTCGTAACCGCCGAAGTCACCAGGATGCTATCCAACTGGGCCGGGCTGCGCAGTTTTTCACCGGACCGAAACCTGGTGATCGGGCGGGACAACACGGTGCCGGATTTTTGTTGGTGCGCCGGCCAGGGCGGATACGGGATGCAAAGCAGCCCCGGGGCTGGCAGATTGCTTTCCGATCTGATCATGGGACGCATGCCCGCACATGAGCCATCCGTGATCCGCGCGTTGGATCCGGGCCGGTTCGGCTAACATCATGAAAGGGCGAAGGCCGGTCTTGCAGTAGGTGCGCCCCGGCAGAGAAGCCCTTGGGCAAACGAGGCGCACCCGCAGCAAGCATACCGCTTTTGTCGTCGAAGCGATCATCCTGAATGAACCGCCACCGACCAGTTCGGCCGACTACTTTTCCGGGGACCCTGCGGGACAGGCATTTGGGTCTTCCGGACCGGGAACACTACGCTAAGAACTTCACTCTTTACTTGCCGCCCGGTCAGTGGCGTTTGTTCGACAGGTATTGGTGTCGCGCCGAATTTTGCCCTTCGATTGTCGAAAATGTGGCAAGAAAAAGGCCATTTTCCAAAACCTGACTTTTAGACATGCCCATTGGTTAGCAACCTTAAAAAAAAGGGGGTTCGGGCGACATTCTGCGCCGCAGCGTTCGACTAAATCCGCCCCGAAATCCCACCTGATTCACCGATTCTGCGAATCATTTCTGATGCGGCGGGCGCTTTTCGCTCGGCCTACGATTTTACCGGTCAAACCCGAAAAAGCGGCCACCAAGCACATCAAAATGGACGGCACACCATTCAATGGCTACACGGCCGAGCGCACCAGAAAACGATGCGCTCTACGTCAAGCCTATGGGCGTCGCTAGCCTCACCCATCCACCCTGATCGTTTCGTTCTTCGGATCATACGGGCTGTCTTCGACAATCACCGCATCCCACAGCTCTCGGAACATCCGGACCTTCAGCTTCGTGCCCACCACTGCGTGTTCGGGTTTCACATAACCCATGCCGATGCTCTTACCGAAAGCCACCGAATAGCCGCCAGAGGTCAGCCGCCCGATCCGGGTGCCATCTTCCGCAAACACCACCTCACGGCCCCAGGGGTCCGCATCCTCCGGCCCGTCGATCAGCACGGTCACACATTTCGACCGAATGCCCTTGGCCTCCATCGCCGCCTTGCCGTTGAACTCTTTGGAAAGGTCCACAAAGCGCGGCAAATCCGCCTCAAGCGGTGTCGCGTCACGCCCCAGTTCCGTACCAAAGGCGCGATAGCTCTTTTCCTGCCGTAGCCAGTTCTGCGCCCGTGCACCAACCAGTTTCATGCCGTGTTTCGCGCCCGCTCCTTCAAGCAGATCAAAAAGGTAGTTCTGCATCTCAATCGGATGGTGCAGCTCCCAGCCAAGTTCACCCGTGTAAGCAACGCGGATCGCGTTCACCGGGCACATGCCAAGCTCTATCTGGCGAGCCGACAGCCACGGGAAGCGCTTGTTCGATAGCGCCGTATTCGGATCGGCATCCTTGATGACCTCACGCAGCACGTCGCGCGATTTCGGCCCGGCAATGGCAAAGACACCCCATTGCGTCGTCACATCCTGAATTTCGATGTAACCGAACGCCTCCATCTTGTCCTCTGCGGCCTTGCGCAGAAAATCCGCATCATAGGCCGACCACGCCCCCGCCGACACCAGGTAATAATTGTTCTCGCCATTGCGCACGATTGTGTATTCCGTCCGCGTCGTGCCCGCATCGGTCAGCGCGTAGGTGAGGTTGATCCGCCCAACACGCGGCAGCTTGTTACAGGTGAACCAGTCGAGAAAGGCCGTCGCGCCCGGCCCCTTGATTACATGTTTGGTGAAAGCGGTGGCGTCGATGAGGCCAACACCGTTCCTGACCGCCTCTGCCTCGGCCTTTGCATACTCCCACCACGCACCACGGCGGAAGGATCGGCTGTCATGGTCGAATGTCTCTGGCGCATCCAAAGGACCGAAATAATTCGGTCGTTCCCAGCCATTGACCCAGCCAAACTGCGCGCCACGCGCCTTCTGCCGGTCATAGGCAGGGGCTGTGCGCAGCGGGCGGCAGGCTTCGCGTTCCTCATCCGGGTGATGCAGCACATAGACGTGGTTGTAACATTCCTCGTTCTTCCTCGCCGCGAACTCCGTCGTCATCCAGTCGCCATAGCGTTTCGGGTCGAGCGAGGCCATATCGATCTCCGCCTCGCCATCCACCATCATCTGCGCAAGATAATAGCCCGTGCCCCCCGCCGCCGTGATGCCAAAGCTGAACCCCTCAGCCAGCCACATGTTGCGCAAGCCCGGTGCCGGGCCAACCAGCGGGTTGCCATCCGGCGTGTAACAGATCGGCCCGTTGAAATCGTCCTTGAGGCCGGACTCAGCACATGACGGCACCCGCTCCGTCATCGCCATATATTGTTCGGCAATCCGGTCGAGGTCGAGCGGGAACAGATCCGCGCGAAAACTATCCGGCACCCCATATTCAAACCGCGCGGGTGCCCCGACCTCATAAATGCCAAGGATCCAGCCACCGCGTTCCTCCCGCGCGTAGGATTGCGCGTCCGCATCGCGCACAACGGGGTGTTCCGGGTTGTCCTTGCGCCACTCCACCAGGTCCGGGTCTTTGTCCATCACGATGAACGTGTGCTCAACAGGGATCGCCGGGATCTTGATGCCAAGCATCTTCGCCGTGCGCTGTGCATGGTTGCCCGATGCGGTCACGACATGTTCCGCTGTGATGACGATCTGCTCGTCTGAGGCCACAAGGTTGCCGCCCTTCTCCACCATCTTGGTGCAGGTCACCTCCCAGGCCGCACCCGTCCAGTGGAACGCATCGGCCTGCCATTTCCGCGCAATCTCTACCCCGCGCTGCCGTGCCCCCTTGGCCATCGCCTGTGTGACATCTGCCGGGTTAATGTAGCCGTCGGAATTGTGATAAATCGCACCCTTCAGATCATCGGTACGAATAAGCGGCCAGCGCGCTTTGATCTCCTCCGGCGTCAGCCATTCAAAGGGGATACCCACGGTCTCCGCCGTCGCCGCATAGACCATATATTCGTCCATCCGCTCCTCTGTTTGGGCCATACGCAGGTTACCCACCACCGCAAATCCCGCGTTGAGCCCGGTTTCCTCCTCCAGCGTCTTGTAGAATTTCACGCTGTAATCGTGGATATGGGTTGTCGCGTAGCTCATGTTGAACAAGGGCAGCAGCCCCGCCGCGTGCCAGGTTGACCCGGATGTCAGCTCATCCCGCTCCAGCAGCATCACATCCTCCCACCCGGCCTTGGCCAGATGATAGGCGATAGAGGTCCCGACGGCACCGCCGCCAACAACAAGGGCTTTGACTTGGGTTTTCATGGGCATCTCTTTCGGCGCTGATGATACTGCGCGTAATCTGCCCTATCTGCGGGCTGAATAAAAAGGGCCAGGCGACCCATGACGGGTCAAATCCGACCTTCACCTTTCATCTTGCCATAAATACTCAAAACCTCAGGGGCTTTCCAAAGGAAAGCCACGAGGCATGGAAATGGCGCGGAACGCGCCGCCTTCAGGATGCGTTGCGTTGCAGTTTTACCGGTTCCGTGCGCGCCAGGCGCACCAGATGCGCCATAAAGGGCTTGTCCTGATCCTCTGTGCGGATGGCGGCGTATAGCCTTTTGGTGACCCCCTGTCTGGTCAGGGGGCGGGTGACGTAGTCGGAATTGTAGCGCACCTCCCGCACCACCCAATCGGGCAGCACCGCCACCCCGCGGTTGGATGCGACGAGCAACAGGATCACCGCTGTCAGTTCAACCTGCCGGATGGCGCGTGGCTCTACCTTCGCCGGGCTTAGCACTTCGGTGAACACGTCAAGCCGCGTCCGGTCAACAGGATAGGTGATCAACAGCTGATCACGAAAATCCTCTGCGTCGATATAATCTTTCTTTGCCAAAGGGTTGTTGGCCGAAGCCACAAAGACCGGCTCATAGTCAAACAGCGGCAGGAAGCTGACGCCGGGCAGGTCCTCCGGGTCCGAACTGACCACAAGGTCGACCTCTTCCTTCATCAGGGCCGGCAGCGCGTCAAAAGCCAGACCCGCGCGAATATCAACATCGACATCAGGCCAGGCTTTGCGGAACTCCTCCAGCACCGGAAACAGCCATTCGAAACAGGCGTGGCATTCAATGGCGATATGCAGGCGCCCGGATTTGCCCGAGATAATGCCGCGAAATTCTTCCTGCGTGGCCTCAATCTCTGGCAGGATCTTTTCGGCAAGCTTTAGCAGGCGCAGCCCGGCTGCGGACAGCTTCAGCGGTTTGGAACGGCGCACGAACAGCTCCACCCCGGCCTGATCCTCCAGCCCTTTGACCTGATGGGAAAGCGCGCTTTGCGTGATGTTCAGTTGATCTGCCGCCCGCGCCAGCCCGCCGGCCTCATGAATGGCCTTGATCGTGCGCAGGTGCCGGAATTCCAGATGCATTATGCTGCAAACCTCATATTGATGTTGAGAATTATGAATTTGCCTCAAAACTACGCGCGTGGGAAGAGGCTTGCAACCATTCTGGAGTTTCCCATGTCCCGCCCGCGCATATCCTTTGAGTTTTTCCCGCCAAAATCGCTGGAGGCGTCGTTCCGACTCTGGGATACGGTCAACGCGCTGGCCCCGTTCGCGCCGGAGTTTGTCTCTGTCACCTATGGGGCGGGCGGCACCACTCGGCAGTTGACCCATGAGGCGGTCACAACGATCGAGAAAACCGCCGGGCTAAAGGTTGCGGCGCATCTGACCTGCGTGGATGCTACACGTGCGGAAACACTGGCGATAGCACAGACCTACGCCGATGCTGGCATAACCGATCTGGTCGCCCTGCGCGGGGATCAGCCCGGCGGCGGCGCGTTTCAGGCCCAGCCCGATGGGTTCGCCAATGTGGTGGAACTGATCGCCGCGCTGAAGGACAGCGGCGATTTCACCATCCGCGTCGGCGCTTATCCGGAATCCCACCCCGATGCCCAGGACATGACGCAGAACATCAACTGGCTGAAGCAGAAATTTGATGCTGGCGCCGATGCGGCGATCACCCAGTTCTTTTATGAGGCCGATACGTTTTTCCGGTTCCGGGACGCCTGCGTGGCGGCGGGCATCCACCAGCCGATCATTCCCGGCATCCTTCCGATCAAAAGCTGGGCGGGCGCCAAGCGCTTTGCCGCGCGTTGCGGGGCAGTGCTGCCCAGTTGGCTGCACGAAGCCTATGACAAGGCCGAACGTGATGGCCGCGTTGACCTGCTGTCGATTGCGATCACGACAGAGCTGTGCAGCGACCTGCTGGAAGGCGGGGTGGAAGATCTGCACTTTTATACGCTGAACAGCCCTGACCTGACCCGCGACACCTGCCGGGCGCTGGGGATTGAACCCAACGTCAATCTGGAAAAAGTCGCCTGACCTGTTACCCCTCCGCGCGGGCTATTGACCTGGCCGCCAAAGCAGAGGGCAGCGGTGGCTCAGTTCATAGCAGAAGATCAGCAACAATTACCCACCTGGGCGGATTTGACCGCTCGCTCGGGATTGGCGTTCACCATGCCTGCGCCCCAGGCATGAGCACGCAGCCACCACTCTAGGTGGGCATGGGCATGGCTGTGTCGTTGCGGCCCACAGCGGCCTCAAGCCGTGGATAAAACGCCCAGAGTGTTGCCCCCCGTGCAATATTCAACACCATCAGCGCGCCCCATAGCCCGTGATTGCCGAAGGTCGGCACCAACGCCACCACGCCGACAACATAGACCGCAACCGAAATGATCATCGCCTTGCGCATCTCCCGCGTCCAAGTCGCACCGATGTAAATACCATCAAACATCCAGCTGGCGATCCCGATCACCGGGGCCAGCGCGGCCCAGATCAGGAAGTCGCGCCCCGCCGTGCGCACCTCAGGGGCGGTCGCCATCAGGTCAATCAGCCATGGCCCGCCAAGGATAAACGCCGCGCCAAGCAGAACCGCGCCACCGACACCCCATTGCGAACTGACAATCGCCGCGCGCCGCACCTCTGCCCTATTGCCCGCGCCGACAGCTCCGCCAACCAGTGCCTCGGCTGCAAAGGCAAACCCGTCAAGCGCGAAGGCGGTGATTTCCAGGAATTGCAGCAACACCTGATTGGCCGCCAGCGTGACGTCGCCAAAATCCGACCCGATGAACAGAAAGGCAGTAAAGGAAAAGGTCAGCAGAATTGACCGCAGCATGATATCGGCATTGACCACCACCATGCGCTTCAGCTTCACCCTGTCAAAAATGCGCGGCCAGTCCATCCATTGTCGCCCGGCAAAGGCACCCCTGCACAGCCAGAGGCCCAGCGCCAGCCCGCTCCATTCCGCGATCAGCGTCGCAATGGCGACCCCTTCAACCCCCCAACCGAGTTGCAGCACAAACAGCAGATCAAGCAGGATGTTCAAACCGTTCATCCAGAGCTGCAGCACCAGCACACCGCGCGTCCGCTCCATCGCAATCAACCATCCGGTGACCGCATAAAGCGCGATGGTCGCAGGTGCCCCCCAGATGCGGATCGACATATAGCTGCGGGCGAGGGATTCCACTTCGTCCGAGGCAGGCGACAGCGCAAAGGCGCCCGCAAATAGCAACACTTGTGTCAGGATCAGCAACACGCCGCCCGCTGCACCGATCATCAGCCCACGCATCAGCAGCGCGCCGCCTTCCTTAAGGTCACCCGCACCACGCGCCTGTGCGGCAAGCCCGGTTGTGCCCATCCTGAGGAATCCGAAAATCCAGTAGAGCGCCGACAGGATCACCGCACCAATCCCAACCGCGCCAATCGGGGCGGCAAGCCCCATCTGGCCAACCACTCCGGTATCGACCGCACCCAGGATCGGCACGGTGGCGTTGGACAGCACTATAGGCAGGGCAATGTGCAGAACCCGGCGATGGGTGATCGGCTCCGGCACGGTGGGGGATGTGGTGTCAGTCATCACGGCGCGGCATCAGGAAATGCCCCGTGGCCTGGGCAAACAGCCGTGCGCGATTGTCCTGCCAGGCCTCCACATGAACCGAAGCATAGCGCCGACCGGACCGGTTGACCCGCGCTCGCGCATAGGCGTCACGCGGCAGGCCGGAGCGCAGGTAATCGACGGTGAAATCTATGGTTTTTGGCATGCGCGGATAGGCATCCGGGTCGATATCGCCGTGTTCGATATCTTCCCACAGGGTTGACCAGCTCAGCTCTATCAGTGCGGAGATTTCCAGAAACGCCGCTGTCGCCCCCCCGTGCAACGCCGGAAGCGCCGGATTCCCGATCAGGATATCGCTGAACGGCATCACGGCGGTCAGCTCATCGCCGCGCCGGTCAAAATGAATGCCGAGGAAGCGGATATAAGGTACCCGCTCCACCAGCGATGTCAGTGCCGCATCCCGACGTTGCTTGACGACCTGAACGGGTTCTGGCTGGCGCGGCTTCATGATTTCACCCCATTGGCAGAGGCGGTGAAGGCCCCGGTTGCGGTGGCGACCGGGCGGTCAAAATCCTCATCAAATGTCGTGGCGCGCACAAAGGCGATGGAACGGGTCACATGGTGGCATTCCGCCCGCACGGTGATGCGCTGGCCCGGTGTGGCCGGGCGCATATAGTCGATCCTCAGGTCCACGGTGGCGGTCACGGTGCGGGCCTCCGGATGGCTCATCACGGCGGCACCGCAGCATGTGTCCATCAGGGCCGAAATCGCCCCTCCATGGATGACCCCGGTGTCCGGGTCGCCGATGAACCGCTCATCGTAGTTCATGGCAAATTCCGCCCGGCCTTCGCCTGCGGACACCAGTTCCATCCCCAAAGCCTTGGCGTGGGGCAGAAGCTCCATGAACTGGCGCGTGGCGGTTCCCTTATCGGTTGGCATGTCCTGTCCTTTCGCCGCATGTTTTTCATGCCGCACTATCCGGGGGCAAGCGCAAAATCACCCCCCGATGCGCGATACATTTGACTTGCAGGCGGAAAATCCTAGGCTCAACCAAAGGAGGAACCGCCAGCCGATGCCGCCAGATAACAATCAGACGCGCCTGAGCTTCAAGGAAATGTGTGCGAAGTTCGAAGTGACCCCACGCACGCTGCGTTATTATGAATATATCGAACTTCTGTCCCCGGAGAAAGAAGGCCGCAGCCGCTTTTACACCCCGCGCGAAGTGGCCAGGATGGTGTTGATCCTCCGTGGCCGCCGGTTTGGCTTCAGCCTTGAGGAAATTCGTCAGTGGCTTCTGCTGTACGAAGACAACGGCACCGACGCGCAGCTGCGCAAGTTCATCGAACTGGCGGACAGGCAGATCGAAGTGCTCGGCAGACAGCGCCAGGAACTTGATGCAACACTCGACGAACTTAATGCGCTTCGGGCAGAAACACTTGGCCTGATCAACGACTAGGCGGAGAGCAGACGGGAACTGACGCAACGTCTTGCTTACGTGAACGTCAACTAGCCCCTATCCTCACATCTGCGCGAGGGCACAGGAATCGCCCGGGCCCAGGAGGAGAGGATCGGCATGACGAACGAAACCCGCACCATCCGCCAGATGTGTGATGCCTTTGACGTAACACCGCGCACCTTGCGGTTTTATGAGGCCAAGGAACTGCTGTTTCCGATCCGCGAAGGTCAGAAGCGCCTGTTCACACGCCGCGACAGCGCACGGCTCAAGCTGATCCTGCGTGGCAAACGGTTTGGCTTCAGCCTCGAAGAAATCCGTCAGCTGCTCGACCTTTATGACATTGGTGACCAGCAACTTACCCAATATCAGAAAACTTACGAAGTTGCCCAAATTCGCCTGCAAGACATGATCGCCCAGCGCGACGAGTTGAATGACGCCATCGCTGATCTTCAGGATCAGTTGAAATGGGGTGAGGAACAGCTCACCCGGATGACCGCCAGGACAAAGACCGAATAAGGATACCGACGATGCCGAGTTACACCCCGCCCACCAAAGACATGCAGTTCGTTCTCCATGATGTGTTGAACATCAGCGCCACCGACATCCCCGGCTACGATGACCTTGAGGCCGATTTCACTGGCGCTGTGCTTGAAGAAGCCGGAAAGATTTCTGCCGAAGTCTTGGCCCCGCTCAACCCGGTTGGCGATCACGAAGGCTGCCGCCTGGAAAACGGTGTCGTCTACACCCCGACCGGGTTCAAGGCGGCGTTTGAACAGATGAAGGAAGGCGGCTGGACCGGGCTTGACCTGCCGGAGGAATTCGGCGGCCAGAACCAGCCATATGTGCTGAACACCGCCGTGGGCGAGATGTTTTCGGCCTCCAACCAGGCGTTCACCATGTATCAGGGCCTGACCCACGGTGCGGCCTCCGCAATCCTTGCCCACGGCACGGACGAACAGAAGGCGACCTACCTGCCGAACATGACCTCCTGCGAATGGACCGGCACCATGAACCTGACGGAACCGCATTGCGGCACCGATCTCGGCCTGATGCGCACAAAGGCCGAACCGCAGGACGATGGCAGCTACAAAATCTCTGGCCAGAAAATCTTCATCTCCGCCGGTGAACATGACATGGCGGACAACATCATCCACCTCGTGCTGGCCAAAATTGCGGGCGCGCCGGAAGGCATCAAAGGCGTGTCACTGTTCATCGTGCCGAAATTCATGGTGAACGAGGATGGCAGCCTTGGTGCGCGCAACGGTGTTGCGGTCGGCAATATCGAGGAAAAGATGGGCATCCACGGCAATTCGACCTGTGTCATGAACTATGACGGGGCGACCGGGTTCCTGCTGGGCGACATGCACAAGGGCATGCGCGCGATGTTCACGATGAGGAACGAAGCCCGCCTGGGCGTGGCGATGCAGGGGCTGAGCCAGGCGGCTGCCGCCTACCAGGGCGCGCTCGATTACGCCAAGGATCGGCTACAGGGCCGTGCCGTAACGGGCACGGAAAACCCCGATGGCCCGGCTGACCCGCTGATCGTGCACCCGGACATCCGCCGCTCACTGATGGATCAGAAAAGCTTTGTCGAAGGGGGGCGGGCGTTCCTGTTGTGGGGCGCAACAATGATCGACCGGGCGCACCGCAACAAGGACGCGGATGCCGATGGGCTGATTTCACTGCTGACCCCGGTGCTGAAGGGGTTCCTGACTGACCAGGGCTTTGACATGACAGTGAAGGCGCAGCAGGTCTTTGGCGGCCACGGCTATATCGAAGAACACGGGATGAGCCAGTTCGTCCGCGATGCCCGGATCACCCAGATCTACGAGGGCGCCAATGGCGTTCAGGCGCTCGACCTTGTGGGGCGCAAGCTCGCACAGGATGGAGGCAAACATGTGATGGCCTTCTTTGACATGGTAAAAGGCTTCATCAAGGAAAACGAAGACAACGTCGCGCTAAAGGCCGACTTCCTCGACCCGCTGAAGGATGCATCGAAGGCGCTGCAGGCTGCCGCCATGTTCTTTATGGCCGAGGGCATGAAAAACCCGAACGCGGCGCTGGCGGGTTCCAATGACTTCATGCATCTCTTTGGCCATGTCTGCCTTGGCCTGATGTGGGCCAAAATGGCAAAGGCGTCGATTGCCGCCCTTGAAGGGGGCACCTCGGACCCCGATTTCCATGAGACAAAGCTCGCCACCGGGCGCTACTACATGGCGCGTCAACTGCCAGCCTGCGCCATGCACCTTGCGCGCATTCAATCGGGCGCCGATCCCGTCATGGCACTCTCTGCGGAGGCGTTCTAAGGTTCAGTGAACCTAAAGAGGAGGACTGACATGCCCAAACGCCTGCGCCTGACCCGCCGCTTCCCGGTTGCGATGACAGAGGATGGCTATCGTAACCTGCGCCGCTTTGCCAATGAGGCGGGACTGGATGAGGGCGAAGCGCTGTCCTTCCTCTTTGAAAACTTCAACTCCGTGACGGATCACGACAACCTGACGCATCGACTTCGCGTCTTCAATTCAGAGCTGGAGGATCGGAAACGGTGATGCTTCAGCAACAAGCAATAGACCTGCGGCAGATGGGGGCTGAGCATTTGGGGCAAGATGAAGGTCATCCCGCATCCTGCCCCGATGACGTGCCGGAAAAGTTCCGGCCCTTCACCTCGCACGGCCATCGGCTCTCCAGCCTGTACCGCAGCACCCCTTCTTCGGCGTTAACCTTAATATCCCGTAAACGCGCCCCTTCATCTTGCCAAAAATACTCAAATTCCGTGGCTGGCGATCGCGCGACCTCATGCCTTGGAGGCATCTCATGACCATCAAACTCTACTGTTTCGGTGAATCCGGCAACGCCTATAAGGCGGCAATCGCGCTGGAACTGTCCGGCCTTGATTGGAAACCGGTCTATGTCGATTTCTTTAATGGCGAAACCCGCAGCGATGAATTCCGCGCCATAAATCCCATGGGCGAAGCGCCGGTGATGGTTGATGGCGACATTACCCTGTCGCAATCCGGCGTCATTCAGGATTATGTCAGCTCCAAATCCGGCAAGCTGGGCGGGCGCAGTGCCGAAGAACGGCGCGAAATCCTGCGCTGGCAATTCTGGGATAATCACAAACTCTCCTCCATCGCCGGGATGACCCGGTTCCTGATGAACTTCCTGCCGGAGGACAAGCGCCCGGCAGAGGTGATCGCCTTTCATCAGGGTCGGCTGAAGGCGGCCTACGGCGTTCTGAATACGGAGCTTTCTGGCAAGGACTGGCTGGTTGGCGATCAGCTCACCATCGCCGACCTCAGTTGCTGCGGATACCTCTTTTATCCCGAACCGTTCGGCTTTGACCGTGCGGACTGGCCCAATATCGACGCCTGGCTGACCCGTATCGCGGCAACCCCAGGCTGGAAACACCCTTATGACTTGATGCCCGGCTCCCCGGCGGACCGAGCCTGAACGAAGGAAACAAAGGAATGACCGAAGCCTATATCTACGACGCCGTGCGCTCGCCCCGCGGCAAGGGCCGCAAGGATGGGAGCCTGCATGAGGTGACCGCGGTCAGCCTTTCGGCGCAAATGCTGAATGCGGTGAAGGCGCGCAACAACCTAGACGGCCACGCCGTAGAGGATGTGATCTGGGGCAATGTCACGCAGGTGAAGGAACAGGGCGGCTGCCTTGCGCGCACCGCAGTGCTGGCCTCTGACCTTGATGAACGTATTCCCGGTCTTGCGATCAACCGGTTTTGCGCCAGTGGCATGGAGGCAGTGAATCTGGCCGCCAATCAGGTCAAGGGGGGCGCGGGCAACGGCTATATCGCCGGCGGCGTTGAAATGATGGGCCGCGTGCCGATGGGCAGCGATGGGGCGGCGATTGCAGTTGACCCTTCGGTTGCGCTCAACACCTATTTCGTGCCACAGGGGATTTCGGCGGATATCATCGCCACCGAATACGGGTTTTCCCGCGATGATGCCGACCAGCTTGCCGTGGAAAGCCAGCGCCGGGCAGCGGCAGCCTGGCAGGACAAGCGCTTTGACAACTCCATCATCACCGTCCGTGACCAGAATGGCCTGCCAATCCTGGATCATGATGAATACATGCGCCCGGGCACCGATATGCAAAGCCTTGGCGGCCTCAACCCCGCCTTCAAGGATATGGGGGAGGTCATGCCAGGCTTTGACGCGGTGGCCCTGCTGAAATACCCGCATCTTGAACGGATCAACCATATCCACCACGCGGGCAATTCTTCGGGCATTGTCGATGGCGCTGCGGCCGTGTTGATCGGCAATAAGGAATTTGGAGAAAAATGGGGCCTGAAACCCCGCGCGCGCATCCGGGCCACCGCCAAAATCGGGACGGACCCCACAATCATGCTGACCGGCCCGGTGCCTGTGACCGAAAAAATCTTGGCCGACAACGGCATGGATATCAAGGACATTGACCTGTTTGAGGTGAATGAGGCTTTTGCCTCCGTCGTGTTGCGTTTCATGCAAGCGTTTGACGTCGCGGCAGATAAGGTCAACGTCAATGGCGGCTCCATCGCCATGGGGCACCCGCTTGGCGCGACCGGGGCGATCATCATCGGCACGCTGCTCGATGAACTTGAACGCGCCGACAAGGAGGTCGGCCTCGCCACGCTCTGTATCGCCTCGGGCATGGGTGCCGCGACGATCATTGAAAGGGTGTAAATAATGGAACCGGGGATGGACGCCCATCTGCTTCAACGTGTGGAAGGCCTGCTGGCCCGCGCCGATGCCGCCTACAGGTCCGGCGAAATCGACGATATCGCCGCGCTTTGTGCCTTCCCGGTCGCCATTGTGATGCAATCCAGTCGGCGTGTGATCAACAACGCATCGGAGCTGCAGGACCATCTGAAACGGCGGGAGCAACGCGCCACCCCTTTCCGGAATTACATCTGGTATGCCGATATCGTCAGCATTGACCCGCTTTCCAACGCAACGATCGACTGCAAGCTGAACACCCATCTTGTGGATGAAAACGGCCACCATGCCGATACCGTGCGCCAGACCCTGATCCTGGTGCCAGAAGGGGAGGCGTTGAAGATGGCGGCGATTATCAACCCGGCCCGTCCCGGCTTCTGGTTCCTTGATGAGACGGAGGGCCCCTATGCCGAAGATTGACATCCCCAGCCTGCCCGTCCATCGCGGCATCAGTTCCTACCCCGTCGACATGCGCGCAGGCACTGATCTGTATGAGGCGGTAGAACTTGGCGAAGCGGTGGGGCTGACCCAGTTCGGCGTTGGCATCGAAACCCTGCTTCCCGGCGGGTTGTCGAGCCTGCGCCACTGGCATGAAAATGAGGATGAGTTCCTCTATATGCTCGACGGTGAGGCAGTGCTGATCGAAGAGGGGGGCGAAACCCCCCTCCGCCCCGGCGATGCAGTCGGCTGGAAGGCGGGCGTGCCCAATGGCCATCAGATCGCCAACCGCTCTGATCGGCCAGTTCGCTTTCTGATCGTTGGCACACGCGCCGATTGGGATGAGGTGCACTACCCCGACCATGATCTTCATTATTCCCGGCGCGATGGCGCCGGACAGAAAACCCGCAAAGACGGCTCGCCCCTGGCGGCAGAGCAAACCGGAGAAGACAATGTCTGATTTCACCTATGCAGTAGACGCCGACGGCGTCGCCACCATCACCTGGGACACCAAAGACAAGAGCATGAATGTGATGAACCTGGAGGCGTTCCAGGATCTCGACAAGCTCATCGACAGACTACTGGCCGATGACGCCGTAAAAGGTGCAATCATCACCTCGGGCAAGCCCGGATCATTCGCCGGAGGTATGGACCTCAATATCATTGCAAAGATGAAGGAAAGTGCAGGCGACAACCCGGCCAAGGGGCTGATGGATGGGCTGATGCAGACCCATGGCATCCTGCGCAAGATCGAACGCGCGGGCATGGACGATAAAAACAAAGGTGGTAAGCCGATTGTCGCCGCCCTGCCAGGCACGGCGCTGGGGATCGGGCTCGAAATTCCGCTGGCCTGCGCCTATGTGATTGCCGCCGACAACCCCAAGGCCAAGATCGGCCTGCCTGAGATCATGGTTGGCATTTTCCCCGGCATGGGCGGCACGACGCGGCTGGTCAGAAAGCTTGGCGTTATGGCGGCCGCCCCGGTGCTGCTTGAGGGGCGCCTGATGGACCCGAAGAAAGCCAAAGGCGCGGGGCTGGTGGACGAGGTTGTCACGCCTGACGCGCTGCTGACCCGCGCCAAGGAATGGGTGCTGGGTGCGACCGACGCTGACATCGTCAAACCCTGGGATGTGAAAGGCCACAAGATCCCCGGTGGTGAACCGTATCACCCGGCGGGTTTCATGACCTATGTTGGCGCATCCGCCATGATCAACGGCAAGACCAAGGGCGCGTTCCCTGCGGCCAAGGCGCTGCTGTCGGCGGCTTACGAGGGGGCGCAGGTGCCCTTTGACACCGCGATCCGGATAGAGGCGCGCTGGTTCACCAACGTCCTGATGAACCCGTCGTCCGGCGCGATGATCCGGTCGTTGTTCATCAATAAGGAAGCACTTGAAAAAGGCGCGGTTCGTCCGAAAGGTGTTGAGGATCAATCAGTTAAGAAAGTCGGCATCCTGGGGGCCGGCATGATGGGGGCGGGGATTGCCTATGTCTCCGCCAAAGCCGGGATTGAGGTTGTTCTGATCGACGTCAAACAGGAGGCCGCCGACAAGGGCAAAGCCTATTCCGAAGCGATCCTCGACAAGGGTATCGCGCGCAGGAAAGTAACCGAAGAAACGAAGGCCGAGCTACTTGGCCGCATCAATGCAACCACCGATCTGAACGCGCTCAAGGGCTCAGACCTCATTGTTGAAGCGGTGTTTGAGGACATCGCCGTCAAGGCCGAAATGACACAGAAGGTCGAGGCGGTGGTGGGTGAGGACTGCATCTTTGCCTCCAACACCTCGACCCTGCCGATCACGGAGCTTGCGAAAGCGTCAAAGCGCCCTGAACAGTTCATCGGCATCCACTTCTTTTCCCCGGTCGACAAGATGCTGCTGGTGGAAATCATCAAGGGGGCCGAAACCGGCGACCGCGCAGTGGCCAAGGCGCTCGACTATGTGCGCCAGATCCGCAAAACGCCGATTGTGGTCAATGACGCGCGGTTCTTCTATGCCAACCGCTGCATCATCCCCTACATCAACGAAGGCATCCGCATGGCGGCCGAAGGTGTCAGCCTGCCATTGATTGAACATGCGGCACAGATGTTGGGCTTCCCGCTCGGCCCGCTGCAGCTGGTGGATGAAACCTCCATTGATCTGGGTGTAAAGATCGCCAAGGCCACAAAGGCGGCCATGGGCGATACCTACCCGGATGGCGCTGTTGATGAGGTGCTGTTCTGGATGGCGGATGAAGGGCGGCTTGGCAAGAAAGCCAATGCCGGATTCTACGACTACGACGAAAAGGGCAAGCGCGGGCTGCTGTGGCAGGGTTTCCGTGACAAGTTCCCGGAGGTCGAGGATCAGCCGGAGCTTTCCGAAGTGCAGAACCGCCTGATGATGGCGCAGGTGCTGGAAGCGGTGCGCGCGCTGGAGGAAGGCGTGCTGATGGACATCCGCGAAGGGGACGTTGGCGCGATCCTTGGCTGGGGTTTTGCGCCCTGGTCCGGCGGCCCGCTAAGCTGGCTCGATATGATCGGGGCCGAACGCGCAGTGGACATCTGCAAGGGGCTTCAGGTGCATGGCGACCGCTTCGCCACCCCTGCCCTTTTGGCCGACCTCGCCGCCAAAGGGGAAACATTCTATGGTCGGTTTGGCGCGGTGGATGCTGCGGCCTGATAGATCGGCTTTTTCACGGTCTACGGGCATTCATGATGGGATCGGCTGATCGGGGCCGGGGGAATCCCCCGGCCTTACCCGTTTCAGACCGCCAGCGCATCGAGAAAGCCGAGGTCGGCATCCATCAGTGACAGCAAGG
This sequence comes from uncultured Rhodobacterales bacterium, assembly GCA_964441435.1. Classification (GTDB taxonomy): domain Bacteria; phylum Pseudomonadota; class Alphaproteobacteria; order Rhodobacterales; family Rhodobacteraceae; genus CAYTUW01. The sequence goes on along the minus strand of CAYTUW010000020.1, from coordinate 2,107 downwards.
CACGGGCACGATCATCGCTAAGCAGGGTGAAGAAGTCACCCCGGCGGCCAAAACCACAATGCAGCAGCGCGCCTGTATTGGCAAAGATCACCTCTTCGTCGTCAAAGCCAAGGTGAATAACCTCCAACTGTTCGGTTGCCGATTGCTGTGTGATCCCTCGAAACCCGATCATGGCTTCGGCAGCAACCAACACATGTGCCTCACCCAGGAGCTTTTCAGCCTCTGCACTTTCAATCATCACGGGCTGCCGTGGCGTCAGCAAAAGGTCAGAGCAATTTCCAAGCGCGCCACCGGGCACAAGGATCATCTGATCCGCCCGTGCCGGTGTCAGGACCGAACGGCGTAGTGCCGTCAGTCGGGCCAGCCCACCGTCCCAGGTGCCGATCCGTTCTCCAACGGACAGGGAAGCAACGCTGCGCCATCCGGTTGCCGTTTCCACCATCGTACCTGCCGTCAGGCCGGTTTTGGTGAACGCTTCGGGGTTTTCGACGTCCCGTTTGAAGGTGATCTGTTCAATTTCAGCAAATGCCTTGGGGGATTGCATAAGCATAGCGCAGTTTCCTTTCTGGTTTTTTCGCGGCAGGATTGCGGCGACCATCAAGGCTGGCGCCCGGACTTTGCCCGAAACGCGTTTGAAATAAGGTGTTTTCGTGTCACTGGACACGTTTGAGAAACCAATCCCCCGTTGATTTACGGATCAGTAACGAAGTCGGGATAAATGTTAACAAAGCGGAAACTATGATGCATTTTAGTTAATGAATGTTAACCAATCCATGCCGCATTTTCGCCGTGGTTAACCCGAATCAAATCGGTAGCCGAAACGGCTGATATCCTCTGCCGACATCTCCGCGACAAGCGCGGCAGACGCGGGTGAATAGTAATGTCGATAGTCCTGCTGACGCTGTGACCGGTTTTCGTGGCCAAGCGGACGCAGGCCAAAGCCAAGGTGGGTTTCGAGCGGCACCAGATCTTCATCGAGGTGTTCGAGCCTTATATAAAGGTCCGCCCGTTCGGCCCCCTGCGCATCGCGCATATAGCTGGTGTAAGGCGCGGCGCTGAGGCTGCTGATTGTTGCAGGGTGCGCCAGGAATTCGGCGAATTCCAGTCGCTGCGCAAGCCTGACCGCCGGATGGTCAAAGCGCTGTTCGCGCAGCCAGTGGTAATAGCTGACCATGCGGTTCCAGGGGTTTCTGACAAGGGTGAAGGTGAAATAATCCTCCACCTCCGCCTGTGTAACAAGCCCGTCGATGTCCCTGATACGTGAATGTTTCCAGAGTCGCCCGGCGGTCTCGACCCCCTTCAGGCGGCGTCGCCGGCGCCGCGCTTTTGGCGTATCCCCCAGCATCAGATCATCCTTCATCGCACGCGCTTCAAGCGCAAGCGCCAGCGAGGTGCCGCCGGTTTTCGGGATATGAACAAAGATATAGCGCCTGCCGTGCGATATGATCATGGTCAACCTTAGACCGGGGCGTTTTCCGGCACCACCTCACGCGATCGCAGGGCAATCACCGCCCCGGCGGCAATGATCAGCAGGATGCCAAGGGCGGCGCTGAGCGGAAGCACTTCGCGCCACAGGACAAACCCCCAGGCCGCAGCAAAGACGAGCACCGAATATTCGAACACTGTAACATAGGATGCTTCCCCCAGTTGGTAGCCGCGCGTCAGCCCGATCACCCCCAGCAGCGATCCGATCGCCTGCATCGCGGTGATTGCCCAAAATGCAGGTGACGGCGTGATCCAGCCCGAGGTCACGAAATCCGGTGCAGCGACCGGCACAAGCGTGAACCACACCAGCCCAAGGGTTGCGAGGACCGACAGGCCAAGGAAGTTGCCCGCAACCAGGGCAAAGGTCGTTTCCCCTGCGCACCAGTGTCGCGTGGCAATAACGCCAAGCGCATAGAACAGCCCCGCCAGCACCGGGAACAGCATGAACGGGCTGAACCCCGCCTGCCATGGCTCCAGCACCAAAAGGATGCCAAGGAAACCCGCCCCAACCGCAAGTATGCGCCAGATGCCAATCCGCTGCCCCAGAAACAGCGCCGAAATCACCAGTACGAAGATCGGCGAGGTGAACAGCCCCGCCAGCGTCTGCGCCACCGGCAGAAAA
>CAYTUW010000019.1:0-22641 GCA_964441435.1 uncultured Rhodobacterales bacterium | reverse complement strand
GACCCAAATCCATTTTCAATCGTTGTGGTCATCGACAGCGCGTTGCCATAGCTGTCCACGATGGAGATATGGCTGGTCGAAGGAAGCTCTATAGACTCGTCATCCGCCCAAAGCAGCGCGTGATCAAAGCTCGGGCTTCCAGGCACAACGGCCTCTGCGGGCAGGGCACCCATGCCATCGGTGCGATCCCCGTCAATCAGCCCGGCCCGTTCATCCAGGTAAGCCGGGTCAACCAACCCGCTGACCGGCACCGGCACAAAATCACTGTCGGCCATATAGCGACCCCGGTCAGCAAACGCGAGGCGCGACGCATCCCCGATCAGCCGCCAGCTTTCCGGGTTGTCCATGCCAAGCCCGGCAAGGTCAAAATTGTCAAGCGTGCCAAGGATCTGCCCAACCGTCAGCGCCCCGGAGGACGGCGGCCCCATGCCGCACACCTCATACGCGCGGTATTCAGCACAGACTGCGGGGCGTTCGATCACCCGGTAATCGGTCAGATCGTTCAGTGACAGCACACCGGGGTTGTTTTCAGCGTTCTGAACCGCGTTCACAATGGCGGCGGCAGTCAGCCCGCCATAAAAGGCATCCGCCCCGCCAGCGGCCATTTCACGCAGCACGGCGGCGTAATCCGCATTGACCAGCCTGTCCCCGGCCGCAACAGCTGTGCCGCCTGGCATGAAATAGGCGGCCGTGTCGGGGGAGGATGACAGCCGTTCCTGATCGCCCTCGACCAGGGAGGCCAGGCGCGGCGACACGATGAAACCCTCTTCGGCGAGTGCGATGGCCTCGGCAAACAGGCCCGGCCATGCGGCGCGGCCCCAGCGGCGCTGCGCAACCTCCATCAGGCGCGGCGTGCCCGGTGTTCCGACGGAGCGCCCGCCCACCACTGCATCAAAAAACTTCAGCGGCTCGCCGTTTTCATCCTGAAACAGGGTTGGCAGCGCGGCCTCCGGTGCGGTTTCGCGGCCATCAAGGGTGGTAATCTGCCCGCTGGCAGCATCATACCAGACAAGGAAAGCACCGCCCCCAAGGCCGGAGGATTGCGGCTCCACCAGACCCAGTACGGCCTGCACGGCAACCATGGCATCGGCTGCGGTGCCGCCTTCGGACAGCACGCGCGCGCCGGCCTCAACCGCCAGCGGGTTGGCGGCGGCAACCATCCAGTTTTCAGCGGCCACGGGACGGCCGGCCTCTTTTTCCGCCAGCGCTGTGCGGGCGGCTTCGGTCAGGGGCACCGCCCCAAGGGCGGAGGCGGCCTCCGGGTCAACGGCGTCGGCGGTCTGCTGGGAAAAAGCGGGAAAGGAGGAGAGGGCTGACAGGGCCAGCGCGGCGGTAAAATTGCGTAACATGGGGTATCCTGACTGTTCTGTAATCCTTTCAGCGAATAAAACCCGGGGCGGAATTGCAAGGCTCCGATGCCCTGCGTGGATGCACAGGTGTCTGTTCACGCGACGATCCGCCAATCCTGAATGCGAAATTCATGGCTTTCGCGGTTGACTCGCGCCACCCGCACGCTAAAAGGCGGGCTTCAAGGATTCCACGGGATGCGCGGCAGCGCGCGCCCGGCTGTTTGGAGCAAGACCCATGGCGAAGCCGACCACAATTAAAATCCGCCTTAACTCGTCCGCGGGCACGGGTCATTTCTATGTGACCAAAAAGAATGCGCGCACCATGACCGAGAAGATGGTCGTACGTAAGTATGACCCTGTCGTGCGGAAACACGTCGAATATAAGGAAGGCAAGATCAAGTAAGCCTTACCTGATAAACCGACAAAGGGCCGCACGGGAAACCGGGCGGCCTTTTCTTTTGGCCGGAGGAATGATGATGACAGAGACACTGACGATCCGCAGCGCCTGTGCCGAGGACTTCGGCACCGTCGATCTGCTGCTGCGCCGGAGCTATCCGCTGCTCCTGAAACGCGATTACGCCCCTTCTGTCATGGTCACCGCCCTGCCACGCATTGCGCGGGCCAATATGCGGCTGTTGCGGTCGGGCAGTTATTATCTGGCGATCAACGGCGAAGGGCGGGTTCTTGCCGCTGGCGGCTGGAGTTGGCGCAGCCCGATGGGCGGGCCGGGTGCGGCGGGGCTTGGCCACATCAGACATGTGGTGACCGACTATCGTTTTGCGCGGCGCGGGCTGGGCACAGTATTGATGGAGCACATCCTTGAAACCGCCGGAGGAGAAGGGGTTACGAGGTTCGATTGCCTCAGCACGCTGACCGCTGAACCTTTTTATTCCAGCCTCGGCTTCAGACGGCTTGGTGACGTGGAACTGAGCCTTGCACCGGGCATCAGGTTCCCAGCGGTGCAGATGGTGCGGGGGTGAATGAAAAGGGCCGGTCACAACAACCGGCCCTTCATCAGTTTATGTTACGTCCGCTTATTCGCGGCTGCCAAAAAGTTGCAGCAGGAACATGAACATGTTGATGAAGTCGAGATAGAGGTTCAGCGCGCCCATGATGGCGGCTTTGCCGAGCCACTCGCTATCTGCGGCAAAGACGTGCTGCAGATAGGTGTTCTTGATGTTCTGCGTGTCATAGGCGGTGAGGCCCGCAAAGATCAGCACACCAAGGATCGAAATCGCATACATGATCGCAGGCGATTGCAGGAAGATGTTGACGATCATCGCAACGATCAGGCCAATCACACCCATGATGAGGAAGCTGCCCCAGCCGGAGATATCTTTCTTCGTGGTGTAGCCCCAAAGGCTGAGGCCAGCAAAGGCGATCGCGGTGATCAGAAAGACCTGCGCGATGGAGAATCCGGTAAAGGCCACGAAAATCCACGACATCGACAGGCCCATGACGGCGGCAAAGACGTAGAAGAACAGTTGTGCGCCAGCGGCGGACAGACGGTTGATCATGGCGCCAAAGGCAAAGACCATGATGAGCGGTGCGAACATCACCACCCAGCCGAGGATATTCGGTCGCAGGGTGAACGGGTCACGGAAGATCGACAGAAGATCCGGGTTGCTGCCCACGGCCCATGCCACGGCAAAGGTCAGGATCATGCCGATGGACATCGTGCCATAGACCTTGTTCATATGGGCGCGCAGGCCCTCATGAACTTCTGCCTCGGAAATGCCAGCGGTGCGGGCACCTGATCTGACGGGTTCAAATTCTGCCATTTCGGCCTCCAGTTGGTTGTCCCAAACGGACGGCCCAAGAAAAAAGGGCCGCCTTCGCCTTTGAATATCGGCGTTTGCGGCCCAGTTTTCAAGAATTTCCGGCGGGGAATGCAGGAAATTCTATGTTTATGTGTTCATTGTTGCCAATGTTTTGGCACATCCCAGAAACGCCGCTTGCTTTCGCGCCGGATGTCATCGTCACTCAGGCCGAGGTCATCTCGCAGATGTGGCGGTAGATCCTTCAGCTTGCGCCGTTGTTGGGCGGCGGTAAAAGCCAGCACCAGCAGGTTCAGCAGGGGCGTGCGGGCGCGGCGGGCTGTGGCGGCGCAACCGCAGTTGGTTGAGACTTGGTGCATTTCGATCTCCCTTCGCGGTTTGTGAAGCAATCGCTTCGTTTCATCAAATTGCTTGATATATGTGCCGCACTGTGGTTCATTTGTGAAATGAATGTTTTTGCCAATACACATCAAGGATAGTGATATGCCGAGGAATTTAGACCTGACCGCCCTGCGATCCTTTATGGCCGTTGCTGATTCAGGCGGGGTGACAAAGGCGGCGGGCTTTCTGCATCTCACACAATCGGCGGTGTCGATGCAGCTGAAACGGCTGGAGGAATCGCTGGATGTGCAGCTTCTGGACCGTTCGGCACGCCAGATCGCGCTGACCGCCGAGGGTGAACAGCTGTTGTCCTATGCGCGTCGGCTGCTTGATCTGAATGATGAAGCCTACGCCCGCCTGACGTCTGATGCCTACGAAGGCGAGCTGACGCTTGGCGTGCCCTGTGACATCGTCTACCCGGCGGTGCCCTTTGTGTTGCAGCAGTTCCATGCGGAATATCCGCGCATGAAGGTGCAGCTTTATTCTTCCTACACGGTCCAGCTGAAAGAGATGTTTGACCAGGGGAAATGCGACATCATCCTGACCACTGAAGATTCCGTTGATCCCGGTGGTGAAACCCTGACGGAACGTGATCTCATCTGGGTTGGCGCGCCCAATGGCTGCGCCTGGCGTGGGCGCCCTTTGCGCCTGGCGTTTGAGCATCGCTGCATCTTTCGACGTGGCGTTCAGGAAGCGCTTGATAACGCCGGCATCCCCTGGGAAGTTGCGGTCGAAAGCGATGCAGGGCGGACGATTGAGGCCAGCATCAGCGCCGATCTGGCGATCTACGCGCAGCTCGAAGGCACTGAGCCGCCGCAGTTGGCACCGATTCAGCACGGCGGTGCGCTGCCGGAGCTGACCTCAAAGAAGATCAACTGCTATGTGTCTGATGTTACGCCTAACGCTGCCGTGCATGAGCTGACCGCACTGGTGCGCCGGGCCTTCATGTCAACGGTGCCGCAGCATCAGCTCAGGGCGTGATCACGATTTTTCCGGTGGCCTTGCGGCTGCGCAAAAGTTCCAGCCCTTCTTCTGCGCGGTCGAGCGGCAGAACATGGCTGATATGCGGTTTGATTTTGCCGTCCGCCAGCCAGTTGAGCAGCGTGTTGAGGCTGCCGCGCAGAATGTCGGGTGCAAATTTCAGATAGCCGCCCCAGTTTACGCCGATCACGTCGATGTTTTTGACCAACAGGTGATTGGCCGGGACAGGTGGAACTTTCCCGCTGGCAAACCCAATAGTCAGGATGCGCGCCTCGGGGTTGCAGACCCGCAGGGCGGCTGTGAAGCTGTCCCCGCCCACCGGGTCGTAAACGACGTCAGCACCGCCCAACGACTTTACTTCTCTGCGGATATCGGCGTGGGTGCTGTCGATCACATGATCGGCACCAGCCTTGCGCGCGATGGCCAGCTTTTCCGCCCCCCTGGCAACGGCGATTACTTCCGCACCCAGCAGCTTTCCAATCTCAACCGCAGTCAGACCAACCCCGCCCGCCGCACCAAATACCAGCAGGCGCTCCCCAGGTTGCAGCCGTGCGCGATGGGCAAGCGCAAGGTGGGATGTGCCGTAGGCAACCTGAAACGCTGCCGCATCTTTGTGGCAGATAGGTTTCGGCAGCTCTGTCGCGCGATCTTGGTCGAGTACCAGATATTCGGCCAGACCGCCGCTGCCGCAAAAAGCAGTAACCCGCTTTCCGATCCAGTTGCCCGCAACGCCTGTGCCTACGCTTTCAACAACGCCTGACACCTCCATTCCCAACGCAAAGGGCAGGGCGGGGGTATCCTGATATGTACCGGCAGAGAGCAGAAGGTCGGAGTGGTTTAGCGCAACAGCATGTACCCGCAGGCAGAGTTGCCCATCCGCCGGAGCCGGTTTTGGCATTTCTGTAAGGGCGGGTGCGTTGTCATGACTCTGAACCAGGAAAGCAAGCATGGCAGCCTTTGCATTTTGCAATACGAAAATTACTTGCAAAATGCGAAGCAATTTGGGATGACCGAACAGGATTAACCTGTTTGACCGTTGTTTACATTGAGTCCAGCGGCGAAACAAACCCCGACCTGGCTGAAATTCCGGCGAAATAGGGTAAAAAGCCGGGAAGTCGGACGACTTTACGCGATTTAAAGAAAAGCGCCGAAGATACAAAGGTTGGCACGAAACTTGCTTATCTTGTATGTGAGGCTGTGACTTCAGGGTAAATGGCAGTTATGCCAGTTAGGTGGAGAGGAAGTAACTATGAAACATCCGGTAGACGTACATGTCGGGAAACGGGTGCGGCATCGCCGTTGGATGGTCGGGATGACGCAACAACAACTGGCAGAACAGGTTGGCATCAAGTTTCAGCAAATTCAAAAATATGAAACCGGTATGAACCGGGTCAGCGCGTCGCGTCTTTGGGATATCTCCGCCGCGCTGGAAGTGCCGATTTCCTATTTCTTTGAAGGGTTGAACGGCGACAATCCAGCGCCCGCAGCAACGGAAGGCGCGGTTCCCGGCGATTTGCTTGCCGACAAGGAAGCACTGGAACTGATCCGTTCATATTATGCGATCCCGGAAAACCAGCGGCGGCGGCTGTTCGACTTGGCCCGCGTTCTTAGCGATGCGGCCTGATCAGGCGTGAACTCTTGACGCCCGGTAGACCCGCGCGTTAGGGCAAGGTAATCCGCCCAGATCGCAGGTCATCGTATGTTGGATGTTTCCCCTACCGAAAGAGCGTCGCTGCTGGCGGTCGCGGAAGCCGTGGCCGATGCCGCCCGAGCGGAGGCCTTGCGGCATTTCCGCCAGGCGGGGCTGGTTGCGGACAACAAACTTGATACGGAGTTCGACCCCGTCACCATCGCGGACCGCAATGCAGAACAGGCGATGCGGAAAGTGCTGGCGGAGTTGCGGCCCGACGATGCCGTTCTTGGCGAAGAGTTCGGTCTGACAGAGGGCACCAGCGGCCTGACCTGGGTTCTGGACCCGATCGACGGCACGCGCAGCTATATCAGCGGCACACCCACCTGGGGGGTCCTGATTGCTGTCGGCGGGCAGAATGGCCCGGTGCTGGGGATTGTTGATCAACCCTATATCGGAGAGCGGTTTCTCGGCGGCTTGGGCGAAGCCTGGGTGCGCGGGCCTTTGGGTACCCGCCCGCTGAAAACGCGGCTCTGCGCGGCGCTGTCAGAAGCCACGCTTTTCACCACGTTCCCGGAGGTTGGCACCGAACGCGAAGGTGCCGGGTTCCGGGCGGTGGCCGATCAGGTCAAGCTGACACGCTACGGAACCGATTGCTATGCCTATGCGCTGATCGCCGCGGGTCAGGTTGATCTGGTGATCGAAGCCGGGCTTAACTCCTATGATATTCAGGGGCCCATGGCTGTGGTGGAGGCCGCAGGCGGCATCGTCACCAACTGGCAGGGCGGTGCGGTCCATGAGGGGGGGCAGGTGCTGGCGGCCGGGTCCGCCGAGGTGCATGCGGCCGCGCTCGCCATTTTGTGCGATTACGCGAAACAGCCTTAGCCCGGCGCCGATTGCTCAGGGCTGGCTCCGCCGCTACGATATGCACGCGCGCGAGTTCTTTGCCCTTTTCCGTCGCCCGCCCCACACATCCTACGAAAAGGGCTTTTTCGATGTGTGGAGCATAAATAATGACGCGGAAAACAACTGAAACCCTGATCCGAAACGCTGATCATATCCTGACGATGGATGATGAGCGAAGCGAACCACAAGGGGCTGATATTCTGGTGCGCGATGGTGTCATCGCGGCGATTGGACCAGGGTTGCAGACAGCGGGGGAGGTGATTGACGCCACCGGATGCCTGGTCACGCCGGGCCTCGTAAACACCCATCACCATCTCTATCAGACGCTGACCCGCGCGGTTCCGGCCGCACAGGATGCTTTGCTTTTCGGCTGGCTCAAGACGCTGTATCCGATCTGGTCCCGCTTTGGCCCGGAGGAGATGTTTGTTTCGGCACAGGTCGGCCTGGCGGAACTGGCGCTGTCGGGTTGTTCGATGACATCGGATCACCTTTATCTCTATCCGAACGGCGCGCGGCTTGATGATACAATCGCTGCCGCGCATGAGGTCGGGCTTAGGTTCCATCCGACCCGCGGCGCCATGAGCATCGGTGAAAGTGATGGCGGGCTGCCCCCGGACAACCTGGTGGAGCGGGAGGCCGATATTCTGGAGGATTGCATCCGTGTGATCGACCGTTTTCACGATGCCGCTGAAGGCGCGATGGTGCGCGTCGGTATTGCCCCCTGTTCGCCGTTTTCCGTCAGCAGGGACCTGATGCGCGATGCGGCGCTTTTGGCCCGTGACAAGGGTGTGATGCTGCATACACATCTGGCAGAGAATGACGAAGACATCGCTTATAGCCTCGAAAAATTCGGCTGCCGACCCGGGCAATATGCCGAAGATCTGGGTTGGACGGGCGATGACGTCTGGCATGCGCATTGTGTAAAACTGGATGGTTCAGAAATAGATCTCTTTGCCCGAAGCCGGACGGGCGTTGCCCATTGCCCCTGTTCAAATTGCCGCTTGGGCTCAGGCATAGCCCCGGTGCGCAGCATGCGGGATGCCGGCGTGCCGGTTGGCCTCGGTGTGGACGGGTCGGCCTCAAATGACAGCGGCAACCTGGTTGCTGAGGCGCGCATGACGATGCTACTGCAACGGGTGTCAAGCGGTGCTGACGCGATGAGCGTACGTGAGGCGCTGGAAATCGCCACCCGTGGTGGTGCAGATGTGCTGGGTCGGCCAGAATGCGGGCGGCTGATGCCGGGCAAACGCGCGGACATTGCAGTCTGGGATATGTCGGGGATCGATGCTGCGGGCAGCTGGGACAGGGCCGCGCTGCTGCTGTCGGGGCCGATGAAAGTGCGTGACTTGCTGGTAGAGGGCCGCAAAATTGTCGAAAGCGGACATATTCTGACCATAAATCCGCGCATGCTGGCCTTGAAACAGCGGGAACTTGCCACGCAGCTGATGGACTAGGGGGGCCATCTGGTGCGGCCAGGGTGAGCCTGCGATACCGTAAAAGAGGCCCCTATGAAAAAGCTGCTTGCTCTGTCTGCTCTTGTTATGTCCCTGACCGGATGTGTCACTGTCTATGAAGTCGAACTTCCCGCCCGCCGGATTGATCCCGTCGATCGCATTGAAAACGTCAGCTACCGGACTGCCCCGCGTGGCTCGACCGCATCGCATCTTGGCGCGATGCTGAATGAAACCCGACGAGCCAATGGGCTTCCTCGGATGTCGTATAATGCGCAGCTTTCGCGCGTTGCACAGGCTCATGCGGAAAACATGGCAAGACGCGGATTTTTCGACCACCGTGCCCCGGATGGTTCGACGCCGCACGCGCGTGTGAAACGCGCAGGCTATCCAACCTGCCTGAGTGCCGAAAACATCGCCAAAGGCCAGGACAGCGTAGAAGAGGTGTTCCGCGACTGGATGGCATCTGCAGGCCACCGCCGGAACAAACTAAACCCGAATTTGCGTGAATATGGTGTTGGTTATGTTCCCGAAACCGAACATTGGGTTATGGTCTTTGCAAGTCCGGGCTGCTGATCGGAAAGATTGATGAAAACGCTGTATCAGGTCATGAAAGCCTTTGCCGTCGGTTTCGGCATGCTGGGGCTTTCGGCCTGCAACACGTCTTCGGGGTCGGTGGTCAGTATGCAGGCTGCTGGTGCTCAGGTGCCGGGGCGGATCACGCAGCATAACCGTGCCGCCCAGGAAGTTGGACAGTCGCTGAATGCAATACGTGCGGCACATGGCGTCCCCCCCGTCGTGCACAGCGCGGCCCTGAGTGCCGCAGCCGAACGGCATGCCCGCGATATGGCACGAAGCGGAGTTTTTTCGCATACCGGCTCCGATGGCTCGACACCTCGTTCACGGGTCCGTGCTTCGGGATTCGGGGCATGTCTCTATGCTGAAAACATAGCTTGGGGACAGGCCACGGTTGAGGATGCAATGCGCGGGTGGATGGCTTCACAGGGCCATCGTGAAAATAACCTCCGACGTGCGGTCACACATTACGGTGCGGCGCGTGCGGGTGAACGGGATTACTGGGTGCTGGTGTTTGCAAATCAGTGCTGATGGCCTGACGGCTGCCCGGCGATAAAGCTTTCGCGTATCGCCCGGTCATCCCCCATCATGATGGTCGGGAACAGGGCCTCCCACGGGGTTTCGGCACGTTCGGAGCGCTGGGCGATGGCCTCTGTGGACGCAAGGTCCAATACAATCAGATCCGCCTCGCCACCTTTCTGTATATTCCCGATCAGATGATCCATATGCAGCGCGCGCGCAGACCCCACGGTCGCGAGCCAATAAAGCTGTGCGGCATGCAGGGGCGTGTTGCGAAGCTGGCCGATCTCATAGGCAGCGGCCATCGTGCGCAGCATCGAAAAGCTCGATCCGCCGCCGGTGTCCGTGGCAAGGCCAACCCGCTGCCTTTCCCCCATCAGCCCGCCCATGTCAAACAGGCCAGACCCGATAAAGGTGTTTGAGGTCGGGCAATGTATGAGACTGGCGTCAACCTCCTTAAGGCGGGCGCGTTCGCGCGCCTCAAGATGGATCGCATGGCCGTATAACCCGCCTTTGCCAAGCAGGCCAAAGCGTTCATAGGTGTCAAGGTAATCCCGGGCCTCAGGAAACAGGTCGCGTACCCAGGCAATTTCATCGATCTGCTCGCTCAGGTGGGTCTGCATCAGGCAATCGCGGTGTTCCGCCCAGAGCGCACCCATTGCTTCCAGCTGTTCCGGCGTCGAGGTGGGCGAAAACCGAGGTGTGATCGCATAGGAAAGCCGATCTTTCCCATGCCATTTTTCAAGCAGCCGTTTGCTGTCATCATAGGCCACCTGCGCCGAGTCTCGCAGGCCGTCCGGCGCATTGCGATCCATGCAGGTCTTGCCCGCGACAACGCGCTGTCCGCGCTGAAGGGCAGCCTCAAAGAACGCATCCACACTTTCGGGATGAATGGTGCAGAAGCTGGCCACGGTGGTCGTGCCATGGGCGCGCGTGAGGTCAAGGTAGGTCGCGGCGATGTCATCAGCAAATTTCCTGTCGCCGAACCGCATTTCTTCGGGAAACGTATAGCTGTTCAGCCAGTCGATCAGCCGTTTGCCCCAGCTTGCGATAATCGCGGTCTGCGGATAATGCACATGGGCGTCAACAAAGCCTGCCGTGATCAGCCCGTCACCGTAATCCTTCATTTCCGCCTGCGGATAGGCGGCGCGCATCGCGTCGGCGGCGCCGAAATCGCAAATCTTGCCTTCTTCCACGACAACACCGCCGCGGTGTTCCCATTGGACAACCTCGTCAATCGGCGCATGAAAGGGATCACCGCTATAGCGGAGCATCTGTCCCAAAAGCAGCATCTGATCGGGCATGGTTCGCATCTCCTTCGGAGGGGCAGGGTATCCTGTCGTAAACATCCGGTAAATCACCTGATTTGCGCTGTTTTTTTGAAACACCTGTGTCTAGACTTGACCCAACCCGGAAAGGAGCAGGCATTGAGCGAAACGATCCCGGATATCGAACAGCCCGAAGAGGATTACGCCCTTGATCAATCGGTGACGCAGGCCGTGCGACTTGCGGTTGCAACAGGTGATTCCACGCGCCTGGCCGAGGTGCTCGAACCGCTGCACTCGGCGGACATCGCTGACCTTCTGGAACAGGTGGACGCGGGGCACAGGCGCGAAATTCTGCTGCTCGGTGCCGGGTTGTTTGACGGGGAAATCCTGTCGGAACTCGATGAACATCTGCGCGAGGAGGTGATTGGTTTTCTCCCGCAGGAGGTTCTGTCCGAAGCGGTGCGGGAACTGGAAACCGACGATGTTGTCGATCTGGTCGAGGATATGGAAGGTGACCAGCAAGAGGCGATCCTCGGTGCGCTGGAGGACGCCGACCGCGTCGCCGTCGAACAGGCGCTCACCTATCCCGAAGAATCCGCCGGCCGCCTTATGCAGCGCGAAATTGTCTGGGTGCCGGAACACTGGCACGTCGGGGATACGATTGACTATCTGCGCGCGCAGGACGATCTGCCTGATCAGTTTTATCATGTCATCCTGACCGACCCGCGGATGAAGCCGACAGGCTATGTCACGCTTGGCAAACTGCTGGCCTCACCACGTGGGGTTGCGCTGGTGGACATCGCAGAGGACAGCTTTCGCCCGATCCGGGTCAGCCAGGATGAAGGGGATGTCGCCTATGCCTTTAACCAGTATCACCTGATCTCTGCCCCGGTGGTGGATGAAGATGACCGCCTGGTCGGCGTGATTACCATCGACGATGCGATGGCGGTGCTGGACGAAGAACATGAAGAGGACATCCTGCGCCTTGCGGGTGTTGGCGAAACCTCGCTGTCGGACAGTGTGGTTGATACCACCCGCGCGCGCCTGCCCTGGCTTGCGGTGAATCTTCTGACCTCAATCCTCGCGTCACTTGTGATTGCACAGTTCGAGGATACGATTTCACAGTTCGTCGCCCTGGCTGTTCTGATGCCGATAGTCGCCTCGATGGGCGGGAATGCTGGCACCCAGTCGTTGACGGTGGCGGTGCGGGCGCTTGCGACCAAGGACTTGACCGGATCAAACGTCTGGCGGGTGATACGGCGTGAGGTGCTGGTCGGCCTTGGCAACGGGGTGATCTTTGCCCTGGTCATGGGAATCATTGGGGTGATCTGGTTCGGCAGCCCGGCGCTTGGCCTTGTCATTGCGGCGGCGATGGTGCTGAACCTGGTGATCGCGGGGCTTGCGGGTATTCTGATCCCGGTGGTTCTGGACCGGTTCAGCATTGATCCGGCGCTGGCCTCTGGCGCCTTTGTCACCACGGTCACGGATGTTGTTGGCTTCTTTGCCTTCCTTGGACTTGCTGCCATGGTGCTGCTATGAGCGATCTTGCCGCGATAAAAGCTGCGGCACGCAAGGCAGCTTTTCAGCGCCGCGCCGAGGCCCATGCAGGCGGGCAGGGGGGGCTGGCGGCGGCGCGGCTGCTGGAACAGCTGGAACCGCATGCCGGCAAGGTCATCTCGGGCTATATGGCGATGCGCAGCGAAATCGACCCGCGCCCGGCGATGAAGGCGCTTTCAGCCACCAGTCGGATCTGCGTGCCGGTGATCAAGGGTAAAGGGCAGCCGCTGACATTCGCCCTCTGGACCCCGGAGACCACAATGGTTGATGGCCCTTTTGGCGCAAGTATCCCCGCCGCACCTGACTATGTGGAACCGGAGGTGCTGATCGTGCCGCTGGTCGCCTTTGACCGACGCGGCAATCGGCTAGGCTATGGCGGCGGGTTTTATGATCGCACCCTGGCCATGTTGCGCGCGATCCGGCCAACACGCGCCATCGGCTTTTCCTGGGCCGCACAGGAAGCACAAAACCTGCCGATTGAGGCAACCGACCAACCGCTCGACATGATCGTAACGGAAAACGAAGTCTTAAGGTTCTGAGCACATCGCCGTTTTGGTGAAAGGCGAAGCGAAGGCATTGAATCTTTATCCGCCACGCACTACCCCTAGGCGCCATGCGTATCTTGTTTCTTGGGGATGTCGTCGGCCGTGCCGGCCGCACGGCGATCACAGCCCACCTTCAGACCCTGCGTTCGGAATGGAAGCTCGACTTTGTCGTGGTCAACGGCGAAAACGCGACCTCCGGCCATGGGCTGAACCCGGATCATGCGAAGGCTTTGCTTGATGCAGGGGCGGATGTTCTGACACTTGGCGATCACGCCTTTGATCAGCGAGAGATGCTGGGTTTCATCGAAAAGGAGCCGCGCATCCTGCGCCCGCTGAACTACGCAAAAGGCGCGCCGGGAAAAGGTGCACGGGTCTATGATGCACCGGGCGGGCGCAAGGTGCTCGTGGCGCAGGTGTTGGGCCAGGTCTTTATGAAACGCGCCTTTGATGATCCGTTTTCAACCATTGATAGCGTGCTGAAATCCCATCCGCTGGGCGGTCTGGTGCAGGCGTCGATCGTTGATGTGCATTGCGAAGCTACCAGCGAAAAGATGGCCATGGGCCATTGGTGTAACGGGCGCGCCAGTGCGGTGATCGGCACACATACGCATGTGCCGACATCCGATGCTATGATCCTGTCAAAAGGCACGGGATACCTGACCGACGCGGGCATGTGTGGCGATTACAATTCCGTCATCGGGATGGAAAAAGACGAACCGATGAACCGTTTCGTGACGGGGATGAGCAAGGGCCGTTTCACCCCCGCAGGCGGCGAGGCGACATTGTCCGGTCTGTTCATTGAAACCGATGACCGTACCGGTCAGGCCAAACGCGTCACCCCGGTCCGCCACGGTGGGTTATTGCAGAATGCAGGGCCGCTTTCTTAAAATGAAAGCGAACCAAATACTTTTGAAGAATTTGGGGTAGAGGATTACGGGGCCGCGCCGCATAAACCGTTGCGCGAAGCTGCCTGAACAGCGAAAATCGACAAAATGTCCGCATGCAAGGGGTTTTCATGCTTTTGACAGATCTGTTTGGCCCAACCGGGGACGCGGTGCTGGCGCTTGCAATCGTCGTTCTGATGTTTGCGCTGTTCCTGCGCGAGGCTTACCCGGCCGAAGTTGTTGCCATTGCGGGTGCAGCGGTGATGCTGGTGACAGGGTTGCTGCCTTATGAGGACGCGCTCCATGTCCTGTCCAACCCGGCCCCCTGGACCATTGCGGCCATGTTCATCGTGATGGGGGCGTTGGTCAGGACGGGGGCGCTTGAATGGTTTACCCGGCTTGCGGAATCCCAGGCCGATCATCGCCCCGGTGTGGCCATCGCCGCGCTGATGGGGTTTGTTGTGGTCGCCTCGGCCTTTGTCAACAACACCCCGGTTGTGGTTGTGATGATCCCCGTCTTTGTGCAGCTGTCGCGCAAGCTTGGCATGAGCGCGTCAAAGCTGCTGATCCCGCTGTCTTACGCGGCGATCCTGGGCGGCACGCTGACCCTGATCGGCACGTCGACGAACCTGCTGGTTGACGGGGTTGCGCGGGCAGGCGGGCTGGCCCCCTTCACGATCTTTGAAATCACGCCGCTGGCCATCGTTCTGGTCGCCTGGGGCGCGCTATATCTGCGCTTTGTTGCGCCACGCCTGCTGCCAAGCCGCGACAGCATGGCAGACCTCCTCGGCGGTAAACGTAAGATGAAATTCTTCACCGAAGCGGCCATTCCGCCCGACAGCAACCTTATTGGGCGCGAAGTTACGGGCGTGCAGCTCTTCAAACGTGACGGTGTGCGCCTGATCGACGTTCTGCGCGGGGACAGGTCACTGCGCCGGAACCTGCAAGGTGTGGAACTTGAAGTCGGCGACCGTGTGGTTTTACGCACCGAAATGACGGAACTGCTGTCGCTGCAACGCAACAAGAGCCTGAAACGCGTAGATCAGCTGTCATCGGTTGCGACCGATACGGTTGAGGTGCTGATTTCACCCGGATGCAAGATGGTTGGCCGCTCGCTTGGCTCGCTACGGTTGCGGCGGCGCTATGGCGTCTATGTGCTGGCGGTGCATCGGCGCAATCAGAACATCGGGCGGCAGCTTGATGACCTTATCGTGCGGGTCGGCGATACGCTGCTGCTTGAAGGATCGCCAGAGGATATCCAGCGCCTTGCTGCTGATATGGAAATGGTGGATGTCGCCAAGCCGACGGAACGCGGCTTTCGCCGCAGCCATGCCCCGATCGCGCTTGCCGCCCTTGCTGGCATTGTGGCGCTTGCGGCGATTGGCGCGGCCCCGATCCTGCTGCTGGCGGTTCTGGCGATGGCCACGGTGTTCCTGACGCGGTGTATCGACTCAGAAGAGGCGTTTTCCTTTGTCGATGGCCGCCTGCTTGCGCTGATCTTTGCGATGTTGGCCTGTGCAACCGCGCTCGAAACCTCTGGGGCGATTGAGCTTATCGTAGAGCACCTCGCCCCCTGGATTGCGGAGCTACCACCATTCTTTATCGTCTGGGCGATCTACCTGCTCACATCAGTCCTGTCCGAAACCATCAACCACGCGGTGGCGGTGGTACTGACACCGGTGGCCATCGGGCTGGGTGTGCAGCTTGGAGTCGATCCACGCCCGCTTGTCGTTGCGGTGATGTTTGCCGCCAGCGCGACTTTTGCGACACCGATCAGCTACCAGACAAACATGATGGTCTACGGGCCGGGAGGGTATCGTTTTGCGGATTTCCTGCGCGTTGGTATCCCGCTGAACCTGTCGGTGGGGCTGATCGCCTCGGCATTGATTCCCTTTATCTGGCCGCTCTGATGCGGCGGCTGATGATCCTCGCCGCCCTTGCGGGATGTTCAACCGTTGCGCCATTGCCGCAACCCCCGGAGCCGAGCCGCGTGATCCTGTACCGCGATACGGTGACCGTTGAGATGCGCGATGGCGCACTCTGCACGGGTGTGCGGCGGGGTGCGGCGCGCGGCTGGTCCGGTACATTAGGGGGCTGTCCGCACCCGCTGCCGTTTCGCGTCGAACGATCGGTCATTCCTGTGCGGATGGTCCTGAGCGAAGGCGTGCAGCCCGCGCCCCATGCGATCGTGACGATTGAAACGTCATCCGGGCCGCTGACCTATTCAGGCTAAAGCGGCCAGAACACCAGGATCGCGGGGATCGACACCGCCACAACCAGTATTTCAAGCGGCAGCCCCATCCGCCAGTAGTCGCCAAACCCGTATCCGCCGGGGCCAAGGATCAGCGTGTTGTTCTTATGGCCGATCGGCGTGAGGAAGGCGCAGGATGCGGCCACGGCCACCGCCATCAGGAACGGGTCGGGCGATACGCCAAGCGATGTTGCCATCTGGATGCCTACGGGTGCTGCGACAATCGTGGTGGCCGTGTTGTTCAGCACATCCGACAGCGTCATTGTGACGACCATCAGAACCGTCAGGATTGCCCAGGCGGGCAGCCCTTCGGTCAGCCCGATCAGCGCCCCGGCAATCAGTTCCGTCCCGCCAGAGGTTTCAAGCGCCGCCCCAAGCGGGATCATCGACCCGAGCAAGACCACAACCGGCCATTCGATATGATCATAGACCTCGCTGATAGGGATGATCCTGGTCAGCACAAAGCCGACCACGACACACCCCAGCGCAACCGGCAGGTAGATCAGGCCAAAGCTGGCAAGCGCCACCGCCGCCGCAAACAACCCGATCGCCAGCCAGACTTTCTTGTCCTCGGTCACTTGCAGCCCGCGATCCGCAAGCGGCAGGCAGCCAAGCCAGTCCACTACATCGGCGGCGTTTTCCTTCGGCGTCAGCAGCAGCAGAATGTCACCGACGCGCACCTCGGTCTTGCGCACATGTTTGGTGATCCGGCGTCCCTGACGCGAAATCCCCATCAGCACGGTGCGCCGCCGCCAGCCGAGCCCTATGGCCTGCGCCGTGCGCCCGACAAGACGGGAGCCAGAGGTCACGACCACTTCGACAGCGGCTAACCCATCGCCGTCGGCGCGCAGCTTTTCTTCGCGCATCTGATCGGCGAAATCGAGGCTAAGGGCGGCGCGAAACTCATCCAGCGCATCGGGTGTTGCCTCCAACACCAGCGCATCCCCGGCTTCCAGTATGGTGTTGCGCTGGGTGCCGTAGCGGCGTTTCCCGCTTCTCACCATGCCAAGGATCGCAACATCGTTCTTATCCGCAGTTTCATAAAGCTCATGCAGGCGCTTACCGATATGTTTCGACCCGTCAGGCACCGTCAGCTCCGCGATATATTGCGCCACTTCGCTCATGACATCGCCCTTGCCGTCATCGCGCTGCGGGATAAGCCGCCAGCCGATGAGGGCGACAAAAATCAATCCTGCAACTGCCGTCACCCCGCCGACCGGGGCAAAATCGAACATGCGAAACGGTTCGCCAAGGCTCTCGCCCCGGATGGAGGCGATAATGATATTGGGCGGCGTTCCGATCATGGTGACCATGCCGCCAAGGATTGTCGCAAAGGACAGCGGCATCAGGCTCAGCCCCGGTGCGCGCCCGGCCTTCCTTGCGGTCTGGATGTCAACGGGCATCAGCAGCGCAAGGGCCGCGACATTGTTCATGAACGCCGACAGCACCCCGCCAATGCCCCCCATCAGCGCGATATGGGCACCAAGAGATCGGGTGGAATCCACCAGCGTCCGGGTGATCAGGAACACCGCGCCGGAGCGCACCAGCCCCGCCGACACCACCAGCACCAGCGCCACCACCAGCGTTGCCGGGTGGCCGAAGCCTGCAAAGGCATCCTTGGTCTCAACCACCCCGAGCACAACCCCGACCATCAGCGCAGCAAAGGCCACAAGGTCATAGCGGAACCTGCCCCAAAGCAGCCCTGCGAACACCAGCCCGAAGAGGGCAAATAATATGATCTGATCCTGTGTCATGCGCCCTGTCTATCCCGCGTCAATCCGGCTGTCACCCTTGCGGGCGCAAACCCCCTGATTTATAGAACCCCGGAACCAGAAATACATGACGGGGGTTCCCCATGGCCGGCCATTCAAAATGGGCAAATATTCAGCATCGCAAGGGGCGCCAGGATGCCGCGCGGTCGAAACTGTTTTCCAAGCTGTCAAAGGAAATCACCGTGGCAGCCAAAATGGGCGACCCGGACCCGGATAAAAACCCGCGTCTGCGCCTTGCGGTGAAAGAGGCCAAGGGTCAATCCATGCCCAAGGACAACATCGAACGCGCGATCAAAAAGGCCATGGGCGGCGAAGGCGACGCGTTTGAGGAAATCCGCTACGAAGGCTACGGCCCCGGCGGGGTCGCGGTGATTGTCGAGGCGATGACGGATAATCGGAACCGCACCGCGTCTACCGTGCGTTCGACGTTTAGCAAAAACGGCGGCAATCTTGGGGAAACCGGCTCTGTCGGGTTCATGTTCGACCGCAAGGGGCAGGTGCTTTATGGGGCGGATGCCGGGGATGCCGACACCGTGATGATGGCCGCGATTGAAGCTGGCGCCGAGGATTGCGAAAGCAACGAAGATGGCCATGTGATCATCTGTGCCGACACGGACCTCAATGAGGTATCGAACGCGCTTGAGGAGGAGCTGGGTGAATCGGAGTCTACAAAACTCATCTGGCAGCCCAACATGACGACCGAGCTTGACCTTGACGGTATGCAAAAGCTGATGAAGCTGATCGACGCCCTGGAAGATGACGATGACATCCAGCGCGTCACGGCGAATTTCGATGCCTCTGACGAGGTGCTCGCCGCGCTCTGATGTCGATCCGCATGGGTCGGGCGATGTCCGGATCAGCCGTCCTGTATCAATTCCTGCCGCGCGGTTTTAAGAACTGCCGCTGTCAGACCATGCAAAGGATCGGCAACGGTGCGTCTGATCTGCCAATAGAGCGGCACGTCCATGACGGGCTGCTTTCCCAAGGCGACCAGCCTTCCAGCGGCGATATCCGTGCGGATCAGATATTCCGGGTTCATCCCCCAGCCAAGACCGGCGCGGGCGGCGCTGACAAACCCGCGGGTAGACGGCAGGTGATGGGTGGGCAGGGGGCCGCTGTATCCCTGACTGGTCGCCCATTGATTCTGCAAACGGTCCTTGTGGTTAAAGGTGAGGGCGGGTGCGGAGGCAAGCGCAGCCGGGGTGATGCCATCGGGGAAATACATGGCGGTGAAATCTGCGCTGGCGGTGGCAAGGTAGCGTAGCGCACCAAGCTTGTGGCTATCGCAGCCGCGCACGGGATCCGCATGGGCGGTAACAGCGGCCATGACCTCACCACGCCGGAGCCATTCTGCACTGTGATCCTGATCGTCTGAAGTCAGCGCGAAGCGCATCTCTCCGGCATCCGATAATGCAGCGATGAACCAGGTATCCAGGCTGTCCGCATTGACCGCAATCCGCACGGGCGGCGTTTCCTCGGTGCCGATGCCGAGATCACGCCGGAGCGCGGCTTCGAGCAGCGTCACCTCATCCGCATGTTGATGAAGCCGCCGCCCGGCCTCTGTCGCCGTGGCGGGCTGGCTGCGGATCACCAGCGGCGTGCCGATCCGTTCCTCCAGCGCCTTGATGCGTTGGGAGATGGCCGAGGGCGTGACATGAAGCTGTGCGGCGGCGGCTTCAAAGCTGCCAGTGCCAAGGACGGCGGAAAGCGCGCGGAGCTGATCGGGGTCATACATTAGCTACTCTAATCCAGATAAAGATAATGTAATTTGCTTAATTCCTTCGTGCAACCTATGCCGAGGCAGCGCAAGAGGGGTGCACAATGGATGCTTTCATTCAGGGATTTTCGCTGTCATTTGGTCTGATCCTCGCTATCGGGGCGCAGAATGCATTTGTGCTGCGGCAGGGGCTCAAACGGGAATTCGTGTTTGCTGTCTGCCTGACCTGCGCGCTGTCTGACGCGCTGCTGATCAGCGCGGGCGTGGCGGGTTTTGGATGGATCGCGGAGGCCGCGCCATGGATCGCGCCGGCCTTCAAATATGGCGGTGCGACCTTTCTGATCTGGTATGGGGTCCTTAATGCCCGGTCCGCCTGGCGCGGGGGCGGGGCACTCGAGGCCGCAGGCGGCAAGGATCGCACGTTGGCGGCGACACTGGCGATCTGCCTCGCGCTGACCTGGCTGAACCCGCATGTCTATCTGGATACGCTTGTCCTGATTGGTGTCTATTCGACGCAATCGAGCAACCCTTTGGTTTTTGGTGTCGGGGCGGTTCTTGCCTCTTTCACCTTCTTTTTCAGTCTGGGTTATGGCGCGCGACTGCTGGCACCGCTGTTTGCCCGCCCCGCTGCCTGGCGGGTGCTTGATGGCGTCGTCGCGCTGACAATGTGGATTATCGCACTGATTTTGCTGATTGGGTGACTTGCGCTCCTGCGTGGTTTGATGTGTCTTGCATCTATGAGTGGAGACTCCGAAACAAGTGAAACCCAGAGCCCGCTGATCGGTGTGTTCTGGATGATCGTCACCGGGCTGTGCTTTGTCGCGGTCACGGCGATTGTGAAACACGTTGGGGGTGGGGTGCCCGCAGCACAGGCGGCGTTCCTGCGCTATGCACTGGGCATTGTGTTCATTCTGCCAATGATCCGGCCCATTCTGCGTGCCGGGCTTACTCGTGTGGACTTCGCGTTTTTCGGCCTGCGTGGGCTGGTGCATACCGGGGGGGTGATCCTGTGGTTTTATGCCATGACGCAGATTTCCATAGCGGAGGTCACGGCGATGAACTACCTGTCGCCGGTCTATGTGACGATCGGTGCGGCATTGCTGCTGGGCGAAACGCTGGCGGCGCGGCGGTTGCTGGCGGTGCTCGCAGCGCTGGTCGGGGCGCTGATCATCCTGCGCCCGGGCCTGCGCGAATTGTCCGGTGGCCACTTTGCCATGCTGTTCACAGCGATCCTTTTCGCCATCGGATATCTGATCGCCAAACGCATGTCGGGCCGTGCAAGCGCCGTTGTGGTCGTCGGCATGTTGTCGATCACCGTGACCATAGGCCTTCTGCCCTTCGCCATTGCCGTCTGGGTGCCGGTCACGCTGGAACAGCTGTTCTGGCTGTTCCTTGTCGCGGTCTTTGCCACTGCCGGTCACTACACGATGACACTCGCCTTCCGCGCCGCGCCGGTGACGGTCACGCAGCCCGTCACCTTCCTGCAACTGGTCTGGGCCACGCTGCTTGGCGCCTTGGTTTTCGGGGAGGCCGTTGACGGCTATGTGGTTCTTGGCGGCGCCATTATCATTGCGGCGGTGAGTTTCATAAGTTGGCGCGAGGCCATGTTGAAACGCCGTGCAATTACCCCGACGACACCGGAAACCAAACTGTAGGATCTGAGTATTTCTGCAAAAGGAAGCGCGGGTTAGGAAGAGGTAAACGCGCCTTCTTTTCTGTTCAAATACTCAAAATCCGGCGCGCTGCTGTCAGCTTTTTGGGTCGAGCAGCTTGGCAAGCACGCGGTCCTTTGTCACCTGTCCGATGATCTGACCACCTTCGATGACGCCCACCGGATCATTGCTGTCGCCAACTTTTTCCATCACCTCGCGGATGTCTGTATCAGGTGCAACGGTGATTTTGGCTGCGCCCGTTGCCTTGTCCATCACATCCCGCGCGCAGAGCACGCCAAGCGGGTTCATATGGGCGACAAAATCCGCCACATACTCATTGGCGGGGTCGGAAAAAATTTCCTGCGGGGTGCCGCATTGCACGATCCGCCCACCTTCCATGATGGCGATGCGATTGCCGATCTTGAAGGCTTCATCAAGGTCGTGGCTGACGAAGATGATGGTGCGTTTAAGGTCGCGTTGCAGGTCAAGCAATTCATCCTGCAGCTTGGTGCGGATCAGCGGATCGAGGGCGGAAAACGGTTCATCCATCAGAAGGATTGGCGCCTCTGTCACAAAGGCGCGGGCAAGGCCGACACGCTGCTGCATGCCGCCGGACAGTTCACCCACCTTGCGCTCCGCCCAATCGCTGAGACCCACCAGCGCCAGTTGGCGGTCCACGCGGTCGCGGCGTTGATCTTTGCTGAGGCCCGATAGCTCCAGCCCAAGCCCCGCGTTTTCGCGCACCGTGCGCCATGGCAGAAGGCCGAACTGCTGAAACACCATGGCAACGTGGTGCTGACGGATATCGCGCAGGGTTGTGGCATCCGTATGCGTGACATCCACCATGCCCGCGCCGTTGTTCACATGAACCGCGCCGCGCACCACAGGGTTCAGCCCGTTGACCGCGCGCAGCAGCGTCGATTTGCCAGAGCCCGACAACCCCATCAGGACGAGTATTTCACCCTCTTCCACCTCGATGGAACAGTCATGCACACCCAGCACCTGGTCGGTCGCCTTCTGGATTTCTCCGCGCTCCTGCCCCTGATCCATCAGTGGCAGGGCGGTTTGCGGTTTTTCGCCAAAGACGATGGAAACGTTATCAAAAATCACCGCGCTCATTTGCTGTCCACCCGTAGAATACGGTCGAGCATGATGGCGACGACCACGATGACAAACCCGCTTTCAAAACCAAGCGCTGCATTCACGGTGTTCAGCGCCCGGATCACCGGAACACCGAGCCCGTCCGCACCCACAAGGGCGGCGATCACAACCATCGACAAGCTCAGCATGATTGTCTGGTTCAACCCCGTCATGATCTGGGGCAGGGCGTAGGGAAGCTCGACTTTCCAGAGCGTCTGGCGCGGGGTGGCGCCAAAGGCCTCGGCCGCCTCAAGTAAGGGCTTCGGCGTCGAATGCACGCCGAG
>CAYTUW010000018.1:0-23153 GCA_964441435.1 uncultured Rhodobacterales bacterium | reverse complement strand
ACAAGTCCCGCAGCGATCGCGCGACATTATGGAACGTGCGACGAATGATCTGAAGAATTCCGGTATTTTGGATCGTATCATCAAACCGGGTGACAAGCTGCCGCCGTTCACATTGCCCAATCAGGATGGAGCGCCGATGAATTCAACCCGTTTGCTTGAAAAGGGTCCATTGGTCGTAAGCGTCTTTCGCGGTGCCTGGTGCCCCTATTGCGTGCTGGAGCTTGAGGCGCTGGAAGCGACAGCAAATGATTTCCGTGCCGCTGGCGCCGAGGTGCTGATCATTTCACCGCAGATGCAGGAAGCATCTCGCAAGCTGCGGGCAGAAAAAGGCCTGTCGTTCGATCTGTTATCTGATCTTGGCAACCACTACACCAGCACGCTCGGCCTGGAATTCACGCTGCCGGAGGATCTGCGCAAGGTCTATGGCGGTTTTGGCATTGATCTGCCGACCTTCAACGGGGATGACACCTGGCAACTGCCCATGCCTGCAAGGCTAATCGTTGATCAAACCGGTGTGGTGACCCATGCCGACATTAACCCCGATTACACGCAGCGACCAAACCCTGAAGAAACGCTTGCAGCGTTGAAGGGATAGCAAAAAATCCCCTGTACCCAAATGGGGTGCAGGGGATACCTCCATATCAGCGGGATGATGCGCCTCTTTGAAACTCCGCTACAATCGCACCCATAAACGCCAGGAATTCATGCTCTCGCCCTGGCGAATTGACCGTCAGCTTGCTGTGGTCGGTTGCAAATTCCTCGGCGGAGAGTGCGCCTTCTGTTACGTCGAGCAATGCCTCATAGCTGGTCTCAAGCACGAAATCAGGTAATGCCAGATCGCTGTATTCCACGGTGATTGCGCCGCCGGTATTAACGATTGAAATCGGCTCGTCATCGACCATGAGCATAGCGGTGAAGTCGGCTTCGACAGGCGCGGTGTGGCGCGCTGCCAGGCCAAGCGTGGTCGCCACAGTGCGCAGATTCCCAGGCCGGACGACTTCGCCTTCTGGCTCAAACTGGGCCCCAAATCGCGCGAGACTATAGATAATATCTGCGGTTTCGGATCCACGTTCTGTCAGTGCATAGACCGTTGTGCCGGG
Source organism: uncultured Rhodobacterales bacterium (assembly GCA_964441435.1). Classification (GTDB taxonomy): domain Bacteria; phylum Pseudomonadota; class Alphaproteobacteria; order Rhodobacterales; family Rhodobacteraceae; genus CAYTUW01. The sequence goes on along the minus strand of CAYTUW010000018.1, from coordinate 22,053 downwards.
GCGTGATCCGTCTTTCAGGATCAATCCATCCGACGTCAACTTGACCAATCGTTCCGTCAACAGGTTTGCGGCGATGCCGTTTAATCCGTTCTGAAGGTCGGAGAAACGCGCAGGCGCGGCATGCAGGTCACGCAGGATCAGCAGGGTCCAGCGGTCCCCGATCCGATCAAGCGCCCGAGCGATTGGGCAAAGAAGTTTATAGCTGCGCGTTCGGGGCATCTGGCACCTCACGAATATGTTACTTTAAAAAATAAAGTATAAACTTTATTTCCTCAAGTAACTAAGAAGGAGTGTTCCTCAATGTCAACCAAACCACTGATCCTGGTCACAAGTGCGGCGGGTAAAACCGGGCGCATGGTGGTGCATGAATTGCGAATGAACGGGTATCCCGTGCGCGCCTTCGTGAGGCAGCGGGATGAGCGTGCCGAACGGCTGGAACAGGCCGGGGCAGAGCTGTTTGTCGGTGATCAGTATGCGCTTTCGGATATGCGCTTGGCGATGCGCGATGTGGCACGTGCCTATCAATGCGCCCCGTCGGCGCCAAATGGCCTTTTGTTTAACACCGTATTTGCTGTAGCAGCGCAGGAAGCTGGGTTGGAGCATGTGGCTGTGCTTAGCCAGTGGCTCAGCGCGGTGGACCATCCGGCGCTATTCACCCGCGAAACCTATCTTGCTGATCGCATGGCGCAGATGTCACCAACCTATTCGGTGACGACCATCAACCCCGGATGGTTTGCGGATAACTACTTTATGGTGATCAAAATGGCTGCCCATCTGGGGCTTTTTGCGATGCCCCTAGGGGCGGGGGATGTGCCGAAAAATGCCCCGCCGTCGAGTGCCGATATCGCCCGTGTCGCCGCTGCTGCCCTGATGGACCCGGAACACCATGCCGGCCAGACCTACCGACCAACCGGGCCAGAACTGATGTCGCCCAATGATCTGGCGAACGCGATGGGGCGTGTATTGGGGCGCAGGGTTGTCTACCGCGATATTTCGGAAAAGATGATGACCAAGGCGCTGCGGGCGATCCCCCCTGCAAATTATTCGGAGGCGGCGGTCACTCAGCTTGCAATCTATGCGGATGAATACCGACGCGGCACATTTGCCGTGAATGCACCGACCGATCACGTGTTTAAGGTTGTCGGACAAAATCCCGAGAGTTTTGAACAGATCCTGCGTGGCCTGATCGCCGAAAGGCCTGATCTGAAGCCAAGTCTACGTAAAACGATTGGTGCAGTCTTCGCATTCCTGAAGATCGCACTCACCCCGGCGCTCAACCTCAAACGGGCGCAGCAGCAACGCGACTATGCCGAGCCCGCCAATCCGAAATTCAGTCAGGACTCAGAGGAATGGCGCCAAAGCCACCTGCCTGCGCGATTTGAGAACATAACCTGATCCGATGCCGCCTGAGCAAAAAAACGACCCTGCAACATCCCATGAAACGGGACCATAAAAAGAGAGAAAGACTATGACAACCACTGCGACAACCACTGCGGAACTCATTAATCGAAACGCCTATTATGCCAAGACGTTTGCCGCCGCCGACCTGCCCGTTTTACCCCATCTGCGCACTGTGGTTCTGACCTGTGTCGATGCGCGTGTTGATCCTGCGCATGTGCTGGGCCTTGACCTTGGAGATGCGGTAGTGATGCGCAACAATGGCGGGCGTGTGACACAGGATGTCATCAATGAAATCGCCACGCTTGCCTTTATGGTGGCAAAAATTACAGGCGAAGAAACACCTCAGTTTGAGGTTGTTATCATGCAGCACACAAATTGCGGTGCAGAACGATTTGCCGATCCGGAGTTTCAGCATGCCATCAAGGGCAACCTGGGGATCGACGTTTCCGAGACGGCAATTCATGATCACAACGACAGTCTTGTTGGTGATGTGGAACGCCTGCGAGCTGCGCGAGAAGTGCCTGGTTTCATCGTTGTTTCCGGTCTGCTTTACGATGTCAAAATCGGCAAGGCCGACATTATCATTCCCCCTGAAAGCCTGCGGTGATCTGGATTTTTCATCTGCGGAATGTTCACGCCTTCGGTGCTTGAAACGCACCGGGGGCTTTTTCTTGACAGGGAAATCACAGGGCTTTAAAAATATGACACGTCGGTTCACATAATGAACCGTAGCTTGGGAGGATCACTTGAAACCATTTATACGCTTAGCGGGCGTGCTTGCAGCCGCTGCCTTTCCGACTTTCGCGCTTGCGGAATACCCGGAAAAACCCGTGAACTTCGTGGTGCCATTTCCACCCGGTGACCTTGAGGATGTTCTGACCCGCATGATTGCGGAGGATTTTCAGGAAACCTATGGTGTGGCCGCCGCGGTCATCAATCGACCGTCTGACGGCGGACCGTTCCCCGGCGCGGCCCAGGTCGCTGCGGCGGACCCGGATGGCTATACGATTGGCTCCTTTGTCGTTGACATCCCGGTTGTCGGGCCAGAGGTCGGCATCCCCGCCCTGAACCCCGATCCGTTTGAGCCATTGGGCATCTTTCTGACCTATCCGTTTGTCATTGCGGCCTCTGCGGATGCCCCTTACACGACGATGGAGGAGCTGGCAGAACACGCAAAATCGGAATCGGTGGTGCTGGGCCATTTCGGAGCCTTCCTGCTGCCAACGCAGGCGACCTTTGCCGCAGCGAAAGAGTTGGGATTCGAATGGGGCGCGGAGGCCTCCGCCGGGGCGCTCGACTGCAATTCCCTGGCGTCCGGTGATTTCGACGTCATCAACACCACGATGCAGCAGATTCTGCCGTGCCTTGATCAGGTCAACGTGCTTGCCACGATCACCGAACAACCCATCAGCGTGATTCCCGATGCGCCGATGCTGGCCTCGATTGCGCCGGCGCTGAACATTTCGCTGTGGAACGGACTTTTCGTTCACAAGGATACGCCAGCGGATGTGCGCGAAAAGATTATCGCCTCTGCACAGGCAACTATGGCATCCGACCGAGTGCGCCAGCTGTCCGAAGAAACCGGCGCGATCGTCTACTGGATGGGGGCAGAAGAATCCGCCGCCCGGATCGAGGCAGACATCGCCATTACCGCAGCCATCAATGAGATGATTGCCGAATAACAGCCATTACCGGGCCTGTAAGGAATTGCAGGCCCGGACTCTGTGCTATGCTTGCGCAGGCAGGCGAGTGACATCCGGGAGGGGCAGGGATGAGTGACGCAGAACTGGAGCCACATGTGTTCCCCATCGGGCGTAAACCGGGGGAACTTCTGTTCTGCGCGGCAATCCTTGGCTTTTCTGCCCTGTTGCTGGCGCTGCTGACCTCGCAGACCACCTGGCTCGACGGCAAAGCGCTGGCCGCGCAGCCACGCCTTTGGCCTGCGATTTCACTGGGCGGGATGGTGATGTTCGGCCTTGTGTTGTGGTTCCGCACCCGGAAACTGGAACGCACGCCCGGCCGCTGGCGGGAGGCCGCACTTTGGCTTAGGGCGCTGGAATATATCGGATGGTATATCCTCTATGTGGTTGGCATTCCGATTGTGGGCTATTTGCTGGCCACAATCGGTTTCTGTCTGTTTCTGACATGGCGGCTTGGCTATCGCAGCGGATTTGCACTGATTTCCGCCTTTGCCTTTGCGCTGTTCGTTGTGTTGACGTTCAAAACCGCCTTCAACGTCAAAATCCCCGGGGGTGCGCTTTATGAATACGCGCCGGACGGGCTGCGTTATCTTCTGATCCGCTATTTCTGAGGCCCCGGATGGACCTTCTGCTATCGAGTTTTGACATCATTGCCCGCTGGGATGTGATCGCCGCCCTTCTGATCGGGTCAATCGGCGGTGTTCTGGTCGGGGCGTTGCCTGGCGTGGGCGCGGCTGTGGCCATTGCCATCATGTTGCCCGCGACGTTCATGCTGGAACCGATTGTCGGGCTGACGGCGCTGCTTGGTGTTTATGGCTCATCCATGTTTGGTGGTGCGATCCCGGCGATCCTGGTCAACACGCCGGGCACCCCGGTCAATGCGCTGACGACCTATGACGGCTACCCGATGACCCGGCGGGGGGAGGCGCGGCGCGCCCTTGGGCTGGCCTATTCTGCCTCCTTCTTTGGCGGGATATTCTCCATCGCCTGCCTGATGTTGTTTGCACCTGTCCTGGCCAAGATCGCGCCGATGTTCGGCGCACGTGAAATTTTCCTTGCCGCACTTCTGGGGATGGTGCTGGTGGTGCTGACGCATCGGGGGCAGGTTCTGGCGGCGGGAATACTCGCCTGTTTCGGTATCTTCCTGCAAACCATCGGGCTTGAAAGCACAGCCTATACCCAGCGCTACACCTTTGGCATGGGTTGGCTACAAAACGGGATAGACCTGATCGTCGTTGTGCTTGGTCTTTTTGCCATCAGCCAGGCGCTGATCCTGTTCATCGGCGAGGATAAGAACTTCCCCATGCCGCATGTCGGCAAGAAGGGGTTCTTTAAGACCATGGGCGAACTTTGGGTGTTCCGCAGGATCGCGACTGTTGGTTCCGGTTTTGGCGTAATTTGCGGCATGATCCCCGGCGTGGGGGAATTCATGTCGCAGTTCATGTCCTATTCCTATGCGCAGCGCACCTCCAAAACCCCCGAAACCTTTGGCAAGGGCAATCCCGAGGGGCTGGTCGCATCAGAGGCGGCGAACAATTCCGTTCCTGCGGCGGCGATGGTGCCGCTGCTGGCGCTTGGCATCCCGGGGGAAGAACTGACCGCGATGATGCTGGCGGTGTTCTACGTGCATAACGTGATCCCTGGCCCGGCGCTGTTTGCCAATCAGATGGATTTTGTCATGGCGCTTTATATCTGCCTGATCATCCTCAACGTGCTGGTTGTGCTGTTCCTGTTTATGGCGACGGACACTCTGATGAAGGTCATGCTGATCCCCAACAAGTTCCTTGGCATGATGATCCTGACCTTCAGCCTGATCGGTGTCTATTCCTTGCGCAATTCACTGACCGATGTGTTTGTCGCCTCGGGCTTTGGGGTGTTTGGCATGGTGCTGAAACGGCTCGACTGGCCGACCTCACCGGTGATCCTGGGCATCGTTCTGGGGGGGCTGATGGAGGATAAGCTGCGCACCGCCATGGCGCGGGTCAAAACGCCATGGGATTTCATCGACAGGCCGATCGCCTTTATCCTGTTTGTGATGATCGTTCTGGCACTGGCGACCCATTTCTGGACCCTGCGCAAGGCGCGCGCAGAGACGGCGGATCAGCCATCAGCCGAAGATCACCGCTCCAGCTGATGGCATAGGCGGGTTTAGCCCAGCACCTCAGCGATGGATTCGGCGAGTTTCCCGGCGATTTCATCAGCCTCTGCGCGAGTCAGGCAGAAGGGCGGGGCAAAGCCAAGAATATCGCCTTCGGGCATGGCGCGGCTGATCACACCACGCGACAGAAGCGCTGCATTCAGTTTGGCGCTGATCGTGTCACCTGCGTCAAAATACACGCGGCCTTCGCGTTCCTTCACAAACTCAACCGCGCAGAGCAGCCCTTCGCCGCGCACCTCGCCGACATTGGGGTGGCTGCCGACCGCGTCCATCAGCGCCTGCTTGAAGTAGCGGCCCGTGGTCGCGGCGTTTTCAATCAGCTTCAACTCATCAATCAGCTTAAGGTTTGCAACCCCTGCGGCGGCACCAATCGGGTGGGCGGAATAGGTCCAGCCGTGGCCAATCGGACCGTTTTCATCGGTGCCCTGTTCCAGCACTTTCCACATCCGGTCAGACACGATCGAACCCGATAGCGGCGCATAGGCCGATGTCAGACCCTTGGCGATGGTGATGAGGTCGGGCCGCATCCCGTAGTGATCTGACCCGAACATCGACCCAAGCCGCCCGAAGCCCGTCACCACCTCATCCGCAATCAGCAGGATATCATGCCGATCAAGCACCGCCTGTATGGCGGGCCAGTATCCGGCGGGTGGCGGCACAAGGCCCCCGGTGCCAAGGGCCGGTTCCCCGATGAAGGCGGCGATTGTGTCCGCCCCTTCGCGGGTGATCAGCGCCTCAAGTTCAGCAACGCAATGGGCGACGAATTCTGCCTCCGACTGCGCAAGGTCGGCGCGGCGGAAATAATAGGGTGCCTCCGTGTGAATGACATTGGCCAGCGGCAAATCGAATTTCTTGTGAAACAGCCCCAGCCCGGTCAGCGATCCGGTCATCAGGCCGGAGCCGTGGTAGCCCCGCCAGCGGCTGATGATCTTCTTCTTCTCCGGGCGGCCAAGGATGTTGTTGTAATACCAGATCAGCTTGATGTTGGTTTCATTGGCGTCCGAGCCGGAGAGGCCGAAATAGACCTTGGACATGTGACCCGGCGCGCGGTCGAGCACCATCTTGGCAAGGGTGATCGCCGCCTCCGTGCCGTGCCCGACATAGGCGTGATAGTAGGCGAGCTCTTCTGCCTGTTTGGCGATCGCTTCGGCGATTTCAGGGCGGCCATAGCCGACATTCACACAGTAAAGCCCGGCAAAGGCATCCAGCAGGCGATTGCCATCACGGTCAGTGATATGGCAGCCTTCGCCCCCGGTCACGACCCGGTGCGGCAGATTCCCACGGGCAAATTCGGCCAGATGGGTAGAGGGGTGAAAGAAATTCTCACGATCCCAGCTTTCCAGCATGTCGTTCTTCAGCATGTTAGTCATCCTTTCCTCACGCCCAGTCACGGCAGACGTATTTGATTTCCATGAATTCTTCCATCCCGCGGCGCGCACCTTCGCGGCCCAGGCCGGATTGTTTGGTGCCGCCAAAGGGGATCGGGGCACCGGTGACCTTGGTCCGGTTGACCGCAACCATACCGTATTGCAGGGCGCGGGACAGGCGGTAGATGCGGCGCGGATCGGCCGAATGGACATAGGCCACCAACCCGTATTCAGTGTCATTGGCGCGCTGGATCACCTCCTCTTCGCTGTCGAAAGGCGCGATTGGCGCCACCGGGCCAAAGTTCTCTTCGGACATGATTTTTGCGCTATCAGGCACATCGGTCAGTACGGTTGGTATAAAGAACAGCGGACCCAGCGCGTCGCGCTTGCCACCACAGCCAAGATGCGCACCCTGATCGAGCGCATCGGCCACCTGTTCTTCCTGCTTGGCGACGGCACGTTCGTTCATCAGGGGGCCGATGTCGGGATCATCCAAACCGATCCCGATCGAAAGTGCTTTGGTCGCCGCGATAAAGCGAGTGCAGAACTCCTCATAAATCGGGCGTTCCACATAGATGCGGTTGGCACCAAGGCAATCCTGACCTGATGTGGCGAATTTTGCCTTGATCGTTTCGGCCACCGCATGGTCAAGGTCGCAGCCCTTGAACACAATGACCGGGGCATGACCGCCGAGTTCCAGTACAAGCTTTTTCACCGTATCCGCTGACTGCCGATACAGCAGGCGGCCGATTTCTGTTGAGCCGGTGAAGGACAGCGCGCGTACCCGGGCATCCGTTGTCCAGGGCGCAACCACGGTTGCGGCGTCACCGGTGATGACGTTGAATACCCCCGCAGGAAGGCCGGCACGTTCGCCAAGCTCGGCCAGGGCCAGGGCGGAATAGGGCGTTTCCGCCGAGGGGTGCGCCACCACTGTGCACCCCGCCGCCAGCGCCGACGCCGCCTTGCGCGTCAGCATCGCGGAGGGGAAGTTCCACGGTGTGATCAGGGCAACCACACCTATGGGTTCCAACCAGAGCTCAACCTCCGCATCGGGCAGGTGGCTGGTGACGCCTTCGATATTGGGGCGTTTGGCTTCTTCGGCGTAATATTCGACAAAGGCGGCGGCATAGTCGATTTCCCCGCGGGCTTCGGACAGGGGTTTGCCCTGTTCAAGCACCATAATCCGGGCGAGGTCTTCGCGGTGCTCCAGCATCAGTTCAAACCAGCGCCTGAGGATCGCCGCCCGTTCCTGTGGCAACAACCCGGCCCAGGCGGGAAATGCGCTCTGCGCCGCATCAACGGCTGCTGTCGCGTCCGTTGCGCTTAACTTTGCGACATCGCCAAGCGATGTTCCGTCCGCCGGGTTGGCGACGGCAAAGCTCGCGCCATCCTGCGCGCCGCTCCATTGGCCGTTCACATAGGAAAAGGCACGCACCAGCCCTTTGTCCGTGATGTCGCGGCGTGCGGATAATGCGGTGTCGGGCATTTTGCTCCCCCCTGTCTTGACCACATCTGCATCTGTGGCCGATCATCAGGGGGAGGTGAGGCTGTATTTTTGCGCCCTTGTAGAAAAATACCCTACGCATCGCAGGTTCAGGAGAGGATTCCTCTCATTCGCTCAGAAGGCTATCAAATGGGGGCACGCCGCCCGCCTTCACCGGTTTGGTTACGATGTAGGTGAAATACCGTGAAAGCCCGATCCGTGCCTCAAGCAAGTCGTCAAGCAGGCGCTGATAGGCATCAATATCGCGGGTTATGATCTGCAAGAGATAGTCAAACCCGCCGCCAAGCGCCCAGCAGGCGGTGATCTCATCAATACGGCTGATGGCCTGCTCAAAGGCGCGGAATTTGGCCGCCGTGTGATCGGACAGTTCCGCCACCACAAAGACTGTGACATAAGGGCCAAGCTTGCGCAGATTGATCACCGCGCGATAGCTTTCAATAACCCCGATTTTTTCAAGCCGTTTCAATCTGTTCCAGCAAGGGGTTGGTGACAGGCCAATGCGGTCGGCAAGTTCGGTTTTGGATATCCGACCCTCAGCCGACAGGGTTTTCAGAATAGCAAGATCCCGGTCGTCCAGCCTGTGCATTTCATTCACGCGATTGTTGGGCCCATGGGGGTTTTCGTCAGGACTTCTACCCCGTCCGGTCCCAGAAGAACACAGTTTGAGGTGAAATAGTCCCCCTGTCCGGTGCCCATGAGCCAGCTGAGGATGTGAAAACTCATGCCTGTTGCAATCTCAAGGTCGGAATCGTGGCGCAGCCCGGTCACCCCGTTGCCGCCGGTCCAGGATGGGGGGCAGCCAATGCCAACCAGATAGCCGCAGTGATGGCGTCGGTAATGGGCACAGCCTGCGTCATCGACCACAGCCTGCCAGGCGGCGTAAATATCCCGCGCGCGCGCGCCGGGGCGGATTGCGGTGCAGACCGCATCAAATGCCGCAGTGCAGACCTCAGCCATATGTTGGTCGGCGTCACTGATCCTACCAATATGGATGAGTCTGCCTTGCGGCGCGTGGTAGCGCGACACGCAGCCGGCGATTTCCAGAAAGACTTTTTCATCCGCACCATAGCGCCCGTCACCCCAGGTGGTGTGTTCTTCGCCAAGCCGCGCTTCCGGCCTTATGAACGGGCCAAAACCCGGCGGATTTCCCCCGGCGCGGGTCATCGCGGCAAGCGCCTCTGCGGCAACGTCTGCCTCTGCTGCACCTTCACCGATTGCGGCAATCGCGGCAGCGGTGGCCGCATCAGAGGCCACAGCCGCACGCCGCATAAGGGCCATCTCCTCTGACGATTTCACGCGCCTGAGACTCGCTGACAGATCGGAGATATCGACCAGTTCGTGACCGGAAAGCCCATCCCTGAGGGCATCCCCCGCCGCCGCTGAAAAACCGGCCGATTGTGCCTCCACCCCGATGCGGGTTGAGGGGCTGATCCCCCGTATCTGCCGTGTCAGCATCTCTTCCGGGGCGGTGCTGTCATCATGGCCGACAAATGCCACATCCCGCAGCTGGTTCTCGATGGTGACGCGCTCCATCGCGCGGGTGATCAAAACGGGTGGCCCGTCGGGACGGACAATCAGGTGATGCGGTGCGAAATAGCCCCAGTGATCAAGCCCTGTCAGGTAAAATACACTTTCGGGCGTCGAAAAGACCGCAACATCAAGGTGCCTGGCGTCCATTTCCAGCCGCGTGCGGGCCAGGCGTCGGGCAAGTTCACGGTCAGAGAATGGGTTCCGGTGCATTTCAGGTCCTGATCAGAGTGCCAGCATTCGGCAGGGCGGCGGCGACATGGGTGGCGATGGCTGTGTCCTGCACACCCGTCCCGGTCAGATCGCAGATGGTGATTGCCTCTGCGCTGCGCCGCCCCGGATGGGTGCCGATGATCACCTCACCCAGTTCGGGGGGCGTGATGTCCTGCATCAACCCTGCGGCATATGCGGCTTCCAGTTCTCCTGAGGTTTCGCACTGGCTGACCCTGTCGCAGACGTAGAGGTCGGCGCGGATGAGCACCTGAGGATCAATCTCATTCTTGCCTTCCTGATCGGACCCCATGGCGGTGATATGCAATCCGGGATGCAGCCAATCCGCCATCAAGACGGGCGCACGTGCCGGGGTTGTTGTCACCACAAGCTGGCTCTCACCAACCAGTGCCGCGGGGTCGGCCACGGCTCGCGCCTCAACCCCCAACGCATTTGCGAGATCAGCAGCGCAGGTGGCAGCGCTGGCTTCATCTCGTCCCCAGACGAGCACGCGGGAAAAGGGCCGCACCTGATGTGCGGTGATCATCTGAAGCCGCGCCTGAACGCCGGTGCCGATGACTCCTGCGGTCCGCACCTCGTTCGGAGCGAGGTGGCGTGCAGCCACAGCGCCTGCGGCGGCGGTGCGAATATCCGTCAGATAGCCGTTGTCGAGAAACACCGACTCCACCAACCCGGTCTTTGCGGAAAACAGGATCATCAGCCCGTTGAGGCTGGGCAATCCCAGCTTGGGATTGTCAAAAAAACCAGGGCTGACCTTGATCGCAAAGCCGTCAAAGCCGGGAACATAGGCGGTTTTCACATCAACTTCGCCATTCACATCCGCCAGTTCCATCGACAGGATGGGCGGCATCACGACGCCGCCCCGCGCCAGTGCGGCAAAGGCACTCTCGATCACGTCGATCGCTGTCAGATCAAGCCTGACGGCATTTCGAAGCTCCGCCTCCGTCACGATCCTGATGTCATGTGCCATAGGGTTTCCCTTTCACCACCATACCGCCAATCGCGATATCCGCCCCGCCAACCAGCGCATGAAACTGGGCCATATCAAGGTTGCGCCCGGTCACCACTGTTCCAATAGACCCCGCGCCCGGATCCACTTTGCCTGCCAGAATGGCGGCGATACCAACGGCAGAGGCCCCCTCGGCCACAAGGCGGTCCTCAAAAAACAAGACCTGCATCGCATCGCGGATTTCGGCCTCTGTCACCAGGACCGTCTGGTCGAGCAGATCGCGGCAGAGAGCAAAGGACAGGCGATTGTTCAACCCGATCCCGCCACCCAGTGAATCCGCGAGACTCGCAACCTCCTGAACTTCAACAGGCCTGCCCGCCGCGATGGACTGATGCATCGCCGCGCCACGATCCATCGAGATGCCGATGACACGGATATCGGGTTTCATCGTCTTGGCAGCCAGCGCAATACCGCCCGCCAGCCCACCGCCCGACAGCGGCACCAGCAAAGTCGCAAGATCCGGCCGCGCTTCCAGCATCTCAACCGCGATTGTGCCCTGCCCGGCGATGACATGGGCGTCGTCAAAGGGCGATATTTCCACCAGCCCTTCCTCCGCTGCCAGCCGCGCAGATTCCTTTTCCGCGTCGTCCTGGCTTTGCCCGACGATTGCCACCTCTGCCCCCAGCGCACGGATACCGTCGACCTTGGCCTTTGGCACCAGCTCTGACATGCAGATCACCGCGCGCAGCCCGCGTTGCGCGGCGGCAAAGGCAACACCGCGCCCGTGATTGCCGGTCGAACAGCAGGTGACGCCACGGGCGCCTTCGGGCAGGGCCATTACCGCGTTCATGGCGCCGCGTAATTTGAAAGCACCAATGGGCTGCGCAAGTTCCAGCTTCAGCAGGAAATCCTGCCCGCATTGCGCGCTCATGAAAGGTGAAGGGATCAGCGGTGTATTGTCAGCCACACCCCGAATGACCTGTCGCGCTGACAGGATATCGTCAAATGAAATATTCATGCGGCCTAGTCTGCAGATTTCACAGCGCTAAGGAACTGTTGGGTGCGTTCACGCTGCGGATTGCCGAAAAGCTCCTTTGGCGTGCCCTGTTCCTCAATCCGGCCGCCGTAGAAAAAGCAGATACGATCGGAAATATCAGCGGCAAAGCCCATCTGGTGGGTGACCATCATGATGGTGAGGTTGTGTTCAGCGACCAGCGTCTTGATCACCTCGGTGACCTCACCGATCACCTCAGGGTCCAGCGCCGATGTCACCTCATCCAGCAGCATCACCTTTGGCCGCATCGCAAGCGCGCGGGCGATGGCCACGCGCTGCTGCTGACCACCGGACAGGCGGGATGGATGCTGATCCTTCTTGTCGATCATGCCGACCATTTCCAGCAGCTCTTCGGAACGCGCGCGCGCGTCCTGTTTGGACATGCCAAGGACCTGAACCGGCCCTTCCATGCAATTCTGCAAGGCTGTCATATGTGGAAACAGGTTGAAGTGCTGGAAACACATGCCAACGGGTTCGCGCGCGCGACGCAGGTATTTTTCGCTGGCCTCGATCAGGTTGCCGCCACGTGCCTCATGGGTCAGCGGCTGGCCATCCACATAGATCACGCCTTCCTGAATGCGTTCGAGCATCAGCATACGCAGCACCGTTGTTTTACCCGAACCCGATGGCCCGATGATGGATATCATCTCCCCTTCGGCCACATCGAGGTTGAGGCTATCCAGCACAGTGAGCGCACCATAGCGTTTGGTGACGTTCTGGAACCGTACCATCGGGCGATCGGCCGCATCAAGTTCCAGCGGGTATTGCGACATATCTTGCATCAGTTCATTCCCAGTTTGCGCCGCACCCAGGCTTCGAAGGCGCGTATGAGCCCGGCAGAGGGCAGTGAAATGGCGAGGAAGATCACCCCGACGAGCGTGTAGGGTTCAAGGAAACGATAGTTTTCCGACCCGATCGCATTGGCCGTGTGCATCAGCTCCGCAACCCCGATCACCGACAGCATCGGCGTGTCCTTGAAAATCCCAACAAGGTAGTTGCCCATCCCGGCAACAGCCGGCGGCAGCGCCTGTGGAATGATGATGCGGAAATAGGTGTCACGTGTTGACATGCTGAGGGAAGAACACGCCTCCCACTGCCCTTTGGCCACGCTGTCGATCCCACCGCGGTAAACCTCCGACAGATAGGCGGAGTAATGCAGGCCAATGGCGATCATGCCGCTGACCCAGGGCGACAGGCGGATGCCGAACTGCGGCCCGACATAAAAGACAAAGAAGATTTGCAGCACCAGCGGGGTAGAGCGGATGAATTCAACAAATTCCCGGACGATCAGGGTGACGAGGCTGTAAGGCGTGCGCTGGGCCAGCGCGAGCGCCAGACCAAGCACAAGCGCAATCGCATAGCCCGCGCCGGCAGCAATGATCGTATTGATGGTGGCCCAGCCAAGGCGGGGGAGAATTTCAAAGGTGAAATCCCATTTCCAGTCAAACATGGCTTATGCCCTCCCCATCTTGCGCGCCATGGCGCGTTCCAGCCAGCGCATGAAAGGCGTGACGAGCAACCGGGCAAAGACGTAGTAGATGATCAGCGCGGTGCCGAAAGCCTGGGCCGACAGGAAGGTGGATCCGTTGATCTGCTTGGCTTCGAACATAAGGTCCGCGACCGAGATCAGCGACACCAGCGCCGTGCCTTTCAACAGCTCGATCAGCAGGTTCCCCCAGGGGGGCAGCATATTGACCAATGCCTGCGGCAGGATGATCCGCCACATGCGGCGTGCGGGGGACATGGACAGGGAATAGGCGGCTTCCCATTGGCCTTTCGGCACGGCCTGGATGCCACCGCGCACGAGTTCAGCGCCATAGGCGCCAAGGTTCATGCCAACCGCCAGAAAGCCTGCGGTGAATTTTTCCAGGGTGATCCCGAACAGCGGCAGTACAAAAAACAGCCAGTAAAGCTGCACCAGCAGCGACGTGCCGCGGAAGATCTCGATATAGACAACCGCAGGGATGCGGACAATGCGGTTTGGCGAAAGTTTCATCAACCCTGCGGCCAGTGCGAAGCTTATGGCCACGATGGCGGAGAGGACAAACTGAAGCGCGGTGATCAGCGTCCCGTCAAGGAATCGGCTGCCATGTTCGTTCAGGAATTCAAGATAGGACATCTGCCCCTCTTTCGATCTCAGCAGGGTGGATGGAAAATGGGTGGGCCCGTCTCACGCACAGGCCCACCCCCAGGAGAGGAGGATCAGCGGTTCGCGCAGACCCACTCTGTCGTGGCGTCGTCGGGCAGCGCACCTTCGCCGTAGCCGTATTCACCCACCGCAGTGAGCATGGCGTCGGTGCCGATGTAGCCGGATTGCGCCGTATTGAAGGCATCACGGAAGTCGCTATCCTCCGGCCGGAAGCCAATGCCAACCCAGTTCGCGGTTTCGACCGGTTGCTGTGACGCATCGCTCAGTTCCACGCCATCACCAGCCTCTGCAACGAGGTTTGCACCGGTGAAATAGGTTACGGCACCTGCATCCGCGCGCCCGGCTTTCACCGCGGCGAGGATTTCGGTCGGCCCCGGCACTTCCATAATGTTTTCAACGCCTGCTTCACGTGCGACCTTGATGGAGTTATAGCCAGCGCCAGTCACAAGCGTCGCGTCATGGTCTGCAATGTGGTTCATATTGTGCAGGCCCATCGGGTTACCTGTCGGCACGATGAGAATATCACCGACCTTCGCCATCGGGTCGGAAAAGGCGACGTTTTCACAGCGTTCGGCAAGGATATACATCCCGCCGGTGATGATGTCGAAACGCCCGGCTTTCAGACCCGGAATAAGCCCGCCCCATTCGGTGACAACGGGCTCGATATTGTCATAACCCATTGCTTCGAGCACACCAAGCGCATGGGCATTCACAAAGCCAAGCGGTGCGTTTTCGTCTCCCGGATAAGCCCAGGGCACCTCATTGGCGAACCCGATGCGAATGGTTTCGCCCGCGTCGATCCGGTCCTGCAGTGGACCGGCCAGTGCGGTTGCGGCGCTTGCGATAAAAGCTGCGCCGACGCATAGATTTTTCATAGTATTTATCATGTTCTTCTTCCTCCCGGTGAACGTGCTTTTCTATTGACGAAATTCCTCCAGCACCGCCATGATGTATACATCACATTGCGGAAAGTGATTCTGTCAAGCGAAATAGGCTAATATGCTCGTAAAATGGCAGATTGCAGGATGCTTGGCGTCAAGATGTATACATTGCGAGGGATAATGGAAACTGCGGCACCTTTTTCGAAGGCTGAATACCAACGCCGGATTGAGCTGACGCGGCGTGCAATGCAGGTGGCGGGTCTGGATATGATTTTTGTTGAAGACCCATCCAACATGGCCTGGCTCACGGGGTATGACGGGTGGTCTTTCTATGTTCATCAGGGCGTCATTCTGGGGCTTGACCACGCCCCCGTCTGGTGGGGGCGCTTGCAGGACGCCAATGGCGCCCGTCGAACTGTCTGGATGGATGACGAACAGGTGCTGGGATATAATGACCTTTATATTCAGAACCCGGACCGGCACCCGATGGAGGACCTCGCCCGCCAGATGGCGGCGCTCGGCCACGCAACGTCGCGGATTGGCGTCGAAATGGAAGGCTATTACTATTCCGTTCGTGCACATCAGGCGTTGCAGGCTGGATTGCCAGATGCGCAGCTCCTTGATGCGACAGGCGTCGTTAACTGGGAACGCGCAATAAAATCGGAGGAAGAAATCACCTTCATCCGGCGCGCTGCGAAGATTACCGACAAGATAATGACGCTGGCGATTGACCTTGCGGAACCGGGGTTGCGCAAGAACGAACTGGTGGCTGAGGTCGTGAGGGCGGGCATTCGTGGTGTCGGGGAGTCCTGGGGTGACTATCCCGCGATTGTGCCTCTGACGCCTTCAGGGCCTGACGCGGCGGCGCCACATCTGACCTGGAACGGCGATGAAATGCGATCGGGCGAGGTGACATTCTTTGAACTGTCCGGGTGCTATCGTCGCTACCACGCGCCGCTTAGCCGATCCGTATTTCTTGGCCGCCCGCCGCAGCAGATGCGCACAGCAGCGGGTGCGGTGACCGCCGCGCTTGCGGCGGGCATCGACAAGGCGCGCGCCGGAACTGTTGTGGGCGATGTTGCCTGCGCGGTGAATACGGAACTGTCAAAGGCAGGGATCGACCGTGACGGGCGTTGCGGATACCCGATTGGGCTAAGCTACCCGCCCGACTGGGGCGAACGGACCTATTCTCTGCGGCCAGATGACACGACTGTGCTGGAACCTGGTATGACGTTTCATCTGATGCCAGGGTTGTGGATGGATGACTGGGGGCTTGAGACAACAGAGACCTTGCTGATAAGACCAACAGGCCCGGCAGAGCCACTCTGTTCGATCGAACAAAAACTCTTCATCAAGGATTAGTCCTATTGCCCCGTCTTCATGATACTCAATCGCTGCTGGGGGAGTTGATTTCTTTCCCGACGATATCTGATCAGAGCAATCTTGGCCTCATTTCCTTTCTTGCTGATCGGCTGGACAGTATTGGCGCGCGTGTCGAGATCCAGAAAACCGAAGATGGATCAAAGGCCAATCTGTTCGCCACGCTGGGGCCGGATGCACCGGGTGGGGTGATCCTGTCTGGCCATTCCGATGTCGTGCCCGTCGAGGATCAGGAGTGGTCCAGCGATCCCTTTGCGATGTGTGAACGCGACGACAAGCTGTATGGGCGCGGCAGCTGTGACATGAAGGGATTTATCGCCGCTGCCGTTGTGATGGCACCGGAGTTTGCCTCTACCCCCTTGCAGCGGCCATTGCATTTTGCCTTCACTCATGACGAAGAGGTCGGCTGTCTGGGGGCAAAGGCGTTGGCGGATTGGCTGAAAGGCCGCGACATCAGACCTTCGGTTGCGATAATCGGTGAGCCGACTTCCATGCAGATCATCGAAGGCCATAAGGGATGCTGCGAGTATTCCACGCATTTTACCGGACAAGCAGGCCATAGTTCGGCCCCCGCGCACGGTGTGAATGCCGTTGAATATGCAGTCAGATATGTTTCGCGCCTGCTTGAAATATCTGAAAAGCTGAAAGCCAGGGCACCTGACGCCAGTCGGTTTGATCCCCCGTGGACAACAATCAGCACCGGGGCTCTGAATGGCGGGCAAGCCCATAACGTCATACCTGCCGCAGCGCGTGTCGACTGGGAATTCCGCCCGGTTCAGGCCAGCGATTACGATTACATAAGGTCAGAAATAGACGGTTATGCGGAACAGGTTCTTTTGCCGGCCATGCAGGCTATCAGCCCGGCGGCGGCGATCACAACGGAAGTTGTCGGCGAAGTGGCCGGACTGGAACCGACTACGGTAAATGAAGCGCGGGATATCCTGATGGAGCTTACGGGCCGAAATTCTGCGGATGTCGTCGCTTTTGGGACTGAGGCGGGAATTTTCAGTGCGCTTGATATGTCTGTTGTTGTGTGTGGGCCGGGTTCTATTGACCAGGCCCACAAGCCGGACGAATTCGTGTCTTTGGCACAACTGGATATGTGCCTGACCATGTTGGAACGTCTGCGGGGCAAGCTTCATGGCTGATGTGACGCAGCGCATTTCCGCACGCGAACGACTGGAACTGATTCACCAGGAAATCCGGCGTCGGATATGCCTGTTGGACTATGCGCCCGGTGCCCGGCTGTCGGAAGAGGTGCTGGCCGCTGAATTCGGGATCAGCCGCACCCCGGTCCGGCGCGTCCTTGCCCGGCTTGAGGATGAAGGTCTGGTGAAATCGGCGCATGGCGTCGGCACCTTTGTGACGGATGCCAATATTCATGAGTTGCGGGAAGTCTACCAACTGCGTGTGGAACTGGTAGCCTTGACGGGGCTGCTAAGCCCGCGCCTGCCGGACGCCACGTTGATGGCTGAATTCCGCGATATAGAGCAACGCAGCAAGGCGATGCTTTCGACCTCTGATCCGCGGGCGTTTACGCAGCTTGACATGGATTTTTTTGAAACCCTTATAAAGCTGACAGGAAATCTTCCGCTCCGCGAGGTTTGTGAACGCCTTTACTACAAAACCAAACGTATCTGGATTACCGCCGCCATTGCTGCGGAACTCGACCTCGAAGAAGAGCTATACATTTTCTTTAGAGAGGTGGAAGATGTCGTCCGGGCGCTGGAAATCGGTGACCTGAAAGCAGTTTCAGATATCCAGCGCGCCCACATCTCAATGAGCTTCAAACGCCTGCTGAAAGCGGCCGGTATTGCAGAGGAAATTTGAATGGATGATGGAATAACGCGCCGGAGCGGCGGGGCGCTGGTGTCCATATCGGGGGTTTGCAGGGGGTATCGGATATTGGTAGACGCGCTTGGCCTAAGTGGCGAATAAAAAAGCAAAGCGGTAAGAGGATAAAATGAAATTCATCGTCGGAACCAGAAACCAATCTCAATCCGTGTTTGTCATGGATAAGGCGACAGTTCGCGATCTTTCGGCAGTGTTGCCCGCGGTTGGCGCTGACCTGTCAGCTTTGGCGGCTTCACCGGCGCTGTTGGAGCAAGTGCCAGGCGCACTGGAAGCTGCGCCCGTGGTTGCGCAGGATGAGATCAGGCCTGCCTTGCCAATCACGGTGCCGGGTAAGGTCATCTGCCTTGGTCTGAACTATGTAGAGCATATTCGTGAAGGCGGGTATGACATCCCGGATTATCCGGCCCTATTCATGCGCGGCAACAACAGTCTGATCCCAGCAGATGCGCCGATGGTGGTCCCCTCGGTTTCGGACAAGCTGGATTTCGAAGTCGAACTCATGATTGTCATCGGCCAGGGTGGCCGGCACATCAGCGAAAGCGATGCGCTGAAACATGTGTTCGGCTACACTGTGTTCAATGATGGTTCCGTTCGGGATTACCAAAAAAAGACCCATCAATGGACTCCGGGAAAGAATTTCGACCAGACAGGGGCGGTTGGTCCGATTGTCGTGACCCAGGACGAAGTCGCAGAAGCGGCGCATGGCCTTAAGATCGAAAGCCGGATCAATGGCGATATCATGCAGAGCGCTGATACATCAGACATGCTATGGTCCGTGCCGAAGGTCATCGCCACGATCAGCGAATTTGCCACACTTAACCCGGGGGATCTGATTGCCACCGGAACACCGCCCGGAGTCGGACAGGCCCGTACTCCCCCCCGTTTCCTGCGTCCCGGCGATCTGGTCGAGGCGGAAATCGAAGGGATCGGTATCTGTTCCAACCCGATCATTGCAGAGGTGCGGTAGCTTTCGGGCGTGGGCTGTTGCGCTGCGGCGCTTTTCTATGCTGTTCCGCTGCTACAGATTTCGACAAAAGCATTGATCAGCCGAAGATCACGGCGCTGTTGCAGGAAAACCAGCGTCTCTGACATTGTCAGGTCAGTGCCGACAAGCGGAAGCCGGACCAATCGACTGTCCTCAACAAATTCAGCTTCGGATACAAATCCAATTCCCGCTCCAGAGGCGACGACTTCTCGCACCGCTTCGCGCCCTTCGACCTCCATCGTGGGCGAGAGTGTGACGCCTTGCCGCGCGGCCTCCTCAACTAGTTTTTGCCGGGTTTTTGACCCCGCTTCCCTAAATATCAGTGGGTATTGGGCCAGTTTGTGCAATGTGAATGCCTGATGCGGGAGATAGCCACGCGCCGCAAAGGCAACAATGCAGGAGGCACCTAGATCGACAGAGCCGAATTCGCGGCCCGGTTCCATCGAGCCGACAATGCCGATTTCAGCGTTATAGGCGCGCAGCTCGCTCAGAACTTCATCCGTGTTCCCCGTTCGCATGGAAACAAACACCTGTGGATGTTTCTGGGTAAAGGATCTGAGTGGCCCGATGATATGAAGCGCGCTGTCCGCCACGATGCGCAGCTTTCCTGCTGGCGCAGCGCGGCTTTCAGTCAGAAACTCATCAATCCTCTGCTCGCCCTCAAACAGAGGTTTCGTAAGCTGAAACAGCCGTTCCCCTGTTCTGGTAAGATGGACCTGCCGCGCAGTTCGATCAAACAAAAGCACATCATAGCTGGTTTCCAGCTTTCTAACCTGATCGCTGATTGCAGGCTGCGTCAGATGCAACAGCCGCGCGGCGCGGGAAAATCCGCCGCACAGGGCAACATGATGAAAGGCACGGAGTTGAGCATAATTCATTGGTTTAACTTATGAGATGATATTTATTAACGATTTTACATATGAATCTTAATGCGTCAAACCCCCACCTGACAAAGGGGAGCGTGCCATGACCAATCCTGCCTTTCCATCGCCCGAACTGGGGGAGCCGTATCTGCTTACACCCGGGCCGCTGACAACGTCGATCGACGTAAAGCGTGCCATGCTGAAGGATTGGGGAAGCTGGGACAGTGATTTTCGCGCCATGACCGCCGATTTGCGCGCGCGCCTTGTGGCGATGCTGGGCGGCGGGGGGGGCGGGTTCACCTGCGTGCCGATGCAAGGATCCGGCACCTTCGCGGTGGAGGCGATGATTGGCACCTTCCTGCCTAAGGATGGCAAGGCGCTGGTGCTCGCCAATGGCGCCTATGGGATGCGTGCCGTTGAAACCGTGCGCCGGATGGGGCGGAATGTCACGGTGCTGGACAAGGGTGATTACCTGCCGCCGCGCGGGGCGGAGGTTGCCGAAATCCTCTCCGCTGATCCGGGCATTACCCATGTGGTCGCGATCCATTGCGAAACCTCATCGGGCATTTTGAACCCGCTGAAGGAAATCGCCGATACAGTGGAGAGGGCCGGGCGCAAGTTGCTGATTGATTCCATGTCGGCCTTTGGCGCATTGGATGTGGATCCGCGCGACATCGCGTTCGAAGCACTGGTGAGCTCTGCCAACAAATGTATTGAGGGCGTGCCGGGTTTCGGCTTTGTCCTGACGAGGCCGGAGGATCTGGAGGCTGCAAGCGGGAACGCGCATTCCCTCAGCCTCGACCTCACGGACCAATGGAAAGTGATGGAAAAATCGGGGCAATGGCGGTTCACCCCGCCAACCCATGTGGTGGCCGCCTTTATTGAGGCGTTGAAACTGCACGCGGCAGAGGGCGGTGTTCAAGGCCGCGGCGCACGCTATCAACGGAACCGCGATGTGATGGTTGCGGGGATGCGTGACCTGGGGTTTGAAACCCTGCTCGACAATCGCTGGTTGTCCCCGATCATCGTGACGTTTTTCTGCCCCGCCGATCCGGCCTTCGGTTTTGACGGGTTTTATGAGGGGATGAAGAAACGCGGTTTCATTATTTATCCCGGCAAGCTGACGGTTGTGGATAGCTTCCGCATCGGCTGTATCGGGCGCATGGATGAACATGTCATGCAGGCCGTTGTGGCCGCTGCCAAGGAAACACTCGCGGAACTGGGGGTTGCGTCCGCCGCACCCCCGGCCGCCGCGCTTCAGGAACGCAAACGCCTTGCGGCGTGAAGAAAAGGAAACGACATGCCTATCAATACCGAAGTCGAGGCGAATGAACGCATCTACGCCGCGCCTAAGACCTGCGCGATTGCGATCTGCCTGGATGGCTGCGAACCCGAATATCTTGAGGTGGCGATTGCGCGCGGGTTGATGCCAAACCTTGATCGCATCCGCAAAAGCGGGACGGATCGGCTCGCCCATTCGGTGATCCCGAGCTTCACCAATCCGAACAACCTCTCGATTGCCACGGGCCGTCCGCCTGCGGTGCATGGGATATGCGGCAATTACCTCATTGACCCGGATAGCGGTGAAGAGGTGATGATGAATGATGTGCGGTTCCTGCGTGCGCCGACCGTGTTCAGCAAGTTTTACGAGGCTGGCGCCCGCGTCGCTGTCGTCACCGCCAAGGACAAGTTGCGTGCATTGCTGGGCGCGGGGCTGAAATTCGATGAGGATCGCGCGATCGCCTTTTCGTCAGAGCGTTCCGGCGAAACCACCAAGGCTGAGCACGGCATCGACAATGCGAGCCAATGGCTCGGTATGGAGGTGCCGGAGGTCTATTCGGCGGAACTCTCGGAATTCGTCTTTGCTGCGGGCGTCAAGCTTTTGAAGGAATGGCAGCCGGATGTGATGTATCTGTCAACGACCGACTACATCCAGCATAAGTTCGCACCGGATGAGCAGGGGGCGCTTGATTTTTACGAGATGTTTGACCGCTACCTAGGTGAATTGGATGCACTTGGCGCGGCGGTCGTCGTGACGGCGGACCATGGG
>CAYTUW010000017.1:0-23901 GCA_964441435.1 uncultured Rhodobacterales bacterium | reverse complement strand
GCATCCGTCCCAGCCTCCGGATCAATCAGACGGGCGTTTTTGAAAATGGTCATGCTGCCCCCCTCTGGGTTTTGCGCATCAGGGAGTAGACCTCCCCAGCGTTGTCGAGCCGTTCAAAACCGATGTCGGCATCGTAATAGCCGTTCTTGCGACGGCGGCGTTCGGTGGCGAAAATCACAGTGCCGGGCGTGTCGCCTTCCAGTGTCAGCGGCGTGTCCTCAGTGATCGGATAGGATTTCAGCTTGCGGCCCATCATCGGCATATCGGTCGCAATAAAGGCGCGGCGGGTTGTCAGCGTGTACCACGTATGCCGCCTGCGCCATGTGCGCCAGACGGGCGGGCCAATCATGATGCTGACCCCCACGCCAAAATGCAGCAGCCCGAACATCCAGAACGGCCCCGGCGCAGCGGAGGCCATGACCATCCAGAACAGCGCGAAACCTGCGAAGAACAGGCCGAAAATTCCGGTAAAGATGTCGCCCAGGCGAAATTCAAACGCGCCATCCGGGCGGCCCTGCCAGACTATGGTTTCGCCTTCGTCGAGGATGCCTTCCCAGCCCGCTGCCGCCATCCTGCTACCCCCCTACCCAGACGAGTAAGACCACCAGTCCGAACATTACCAGAAGCGCGATCATGGCGATGCGGCCGCTCATCTTCGGGTCTTTGGGATCGTCGCTCATACCATCACGCCTTTGGTGGGCGCGCGGAGGTTGCGTGCAAGCAGATCCATCGCCGCCATGCGCACGGCGACGCCCATTTCAACCTGTTCCTGTATGACGGATCGTGTGATGTCGTCAGCAATAGCACCGTCGATTTCGACGCCCCGGTTCATTGGCCCCGGATGCATGACGATGGCGTTCTCCTTGGCGTGGGACAGCTTTTCCGCGTCCAGTCCGAAGCGGTGGAAATATTCGCGCTCCGACGGGATGAACCCGCCATCCATGCGTTCGCGTTGCAGGCGTAGCATCATCACCACGTCAACATCGCAAAGCCCTTCGCGCATGTCGTGATAGACCTCGACCCCAAGGTCGGCAACTTCGGAGGGCATCAGGGTTGGCGGGCCGACAAGGCGCACGCGGTTTTCCATTTTGCCCAGCAACATGATGTTGGAGCGCGCGACACGGCTGTGGGCAATATCGCCGCAAATGGCGATCGACAGGCGGTGAAGCCGCCCCTTGGCCCGCCGGATCGTCAGCGCATCGAGCAGCGCCTGCGTCGGGTGTTCGTGATATCCATCACCGGCGTTCAGTACGGCGCAATTCACCTTTGACGCCAGAAGGTTCACCGCCCCGGAATGTGGGTGGCGGACCACGAGGATATCCGGGTGCATCGCATTGAGCGTCAACGCCGTGTCGATCAGGGTTTCACCCTTTTTGATCGAACTTGACCCCATCGCCATATTCATCACATCGGCCCCAAGGCGTTTGCCCGCCAGCTCAAAACTCGCCTGCGTGCGGGTCGAATTTTCAAAGAACATGTTGATCTGGGTCAGCCCGCGTAGCACGTCGCCCTGTTTCCTGTCCTTGCGGTTGAGGTTTGCATATTGATCGGACAGGTCAAGAATGGTGGTGATTTCATCGGGGGAGAGATCCTCTATCCCCAGAAGGTGCCGCGTGCGAAGGCTCATGTCCGCTCCATCCTGATTTTCGCGCTTATAAGGGGGGTTGGGGCCCGTGGGCAAGGGGTTTGCAGTTTCAATTTCCCGCGCCTTCCCGTAGCGTCGCAGCATGCAGACGACTCAGGATCATCATGCGCTCAGGGCGCTGTTGGCGTGGCAGGTTGAACTTGGCGCGACAGAGGCGATCTGCGATGCGCCGGTCAATCGGTTTGAGCTGGAAAAACAGGCGCCAAAGGTAAAGCCCGCAGCCCCGGAGGCCGCACCCGTTGCGCCCGGCCCCGAAGTCGATCCGGTTGCCGTGGCGAAGGCCGCAGCCGCAGCGGCCAGCGATCTTGCCACGCTTGAGGCCGCGCTTGCCGCTTTTGATCATTGCGAGTTGAAACGCGGGGCGCGCAACACGGTCTTTGCCGATGGTCAGCCCGGTGCGCGGCTGATGATCATAGGGGAGGCACCGGGCCGCGATGAGGACCGCGAAGGCAAGCCTTTTGTCGGGCGGGCGGGGCAGTTGCTCGACAAGATGCTGGCCGCGATTGATCTGGCCCGGGATGCCGGGGATATCGCCAACGCCGCCTATATCACCAATATCCTGCCGTGGCGGCCGCCGCAGAACCGCGATCCCAGCCCGGAAGAAATGGCGATGATGGTGCCTTTTGTCAGCCGCCATATTGAGCTGGCGAAACCGGATCTGGTGATCCTGATGGGCAATATCGCCTGCCAGGCCCTGCTCGGCATGCGCGGGATAACCCGTCTGCGCGGCAAATGGGCCGAGGTTGATGGCATTCCCTGCCTGCCAATGTTCCACCCGGCCTATCTGTTACGCAATCCGCTTGCGAAACGTGATGCCTGGCATGACCTTTTGATGGTGCAGGCAAAGCTTCGGGGGGATGGATGAGGATCCTTGCCTTTTCCGACCTGCATCATTCCCGCCCGCGGGCGGAGATGATTGCAGAGGCCGCAGCGGACGCGGATCTTGTGATCGGGGCCGGGGATTTTTGCAACCACCGCGAAGCGCTGCCAGAAGCGATGAATCTGCTTGCCGGGATTGCCGCGCCGATGGTGGTGGTGCCGGGAAATGCCGAAAGCGCCGAAGAGCTGCGCGATGCCGCCCACGCAGGCACTACGGTTTTGCATGGCGACGCGATGGAAATTGACGGCATCCGGCTGTTTGGCCTTGGCTACGGCGTGCCGGTAACCCCCTTTGGTTCCTGGTCCTGCGACCTGACAGAAACGGCAGCGGAGGCGATGCTCGCCACCTGCGAAGCCGCCGACATCCTGATCACCCATTCGCCACCCAAGGGGGTTGCGGATGTGACATCTGCGGGCCACTCGATCGGCTCCACCGCGATCCACGCAGCGATCCGGCGCCTGGAGCCAAAGGTCGCGCTTTGTGGCCATGTGCATGACAGCTGGGGTATTGTCGGGCAGATCGGGGTGACACGGGTGCAAAACCTTGGCCCGATGCCGAACTGGATAGACCTGTCGTGATGGATATGCTGACCCTGCTGGCCTTCGCCCCTGCGGCGCTTGCGCTCAACATGACGCCAGGGGCGGATATGATGTTCTGTTTCGGGCAGGGCCTGCGCGGCGGGGCGCGTTCCGCCTGGGCGGCAAGTGGCGGGATCGCCCTTGGCGCAATGGTGCAGGTGACCTGCGCCGGGCTTGGCCTTGGGGCACTGGTCGCAGCACAGCCATGGCTTTTTGACGTGATCCGCTGGGGCGGGGTCGCCTATCTGTTGTGGCTTGCGGCAGGTGCTATACGCAACGGCGTCGGCACGGATCAGGACATGCCAGAGGTGCGCCCGGCGCGCGCCTTTGGGGACGGCATGATCGTCAATCTGATGAACCCCAAGGTCATCCTGTTTGTTCTGGCGTTCATCCCGCAATTTGTGGACCCCGCAGCGGGATCGGTATTGATCCAGTTTTTGATCCTCGGCGCAATCCTGTCACTCGGCGGGTTTGTCATAAACGGTCTGATCGGCGCGGGTGCAGGCGGCGTTGGGCGGCGGATTATGAACTCGCAGACCCTGTCACGCGGGTTGGGCATTGCGGTTGCAGGGATTTTCACTTTACTCGCGGCGAGGCTTGCGGTTCTGGAGCGTGGATAATGGCACAACGTGAATTCATTCCGGTGCGTATCGCGGTGCTGACGGTGTCAGACAGCCGGACGTTGGAAGACGACCGATCCGGCCAGATTCTGGTTGATAGGTTAACCAAGGCCGGGCATGTGCTGGCGGATCGCGCAATCCTGCCCGACGAACGGGCGGAGATTGCTGCAAAGCTGCGCGCATGGTGCGCCGATCCAGCCATCGACGTTGTAATCTCGACCGGGGGCACCGGGCTGACCGGGCGGGACGTGACGGTGGAGGCGCACCGCGATGTCTATGAAAAAGAGATTGAAGCATTCGGAACGGTTTTTACATTGATTTCAATGGATAAAATCGGCACTTCTGCGGTGCAGAGCCGTGCGACGGGTGGGGTTGCGAACGGCACTTACCTGTTTGCGCTGCCCGGCAGCCCGGGTGCCTGCAAGGACGCCTGGGACGGAATCCTGGCCGCGCAGCTCGATTATCGCCATATGCCATGTAATTTTGTCGAAATTTTTCCGCGTCTGACCGAAAAACAGCGACGGAAATAGGCGCCTCGCGCGTAAATGATTTGGTGGCGGATGCGGAAAGGCTTAAGTCTGTCTCTGCTACAGAACAACAATAGGATCGCCCATGCGGTTTCTGAGACGCAGCCTGACCGGCCTGTTCCTGCTGTCCCTGACAGCGGGTTTTCTGGCTTGGGCCGGGATGATCCTGCTGGCGGCGATTGAGGCGCGCAACAGTGACGGGGGCAGACCGGCAACCCAGCGGGAGCGTGTGTTCACTGTGGATGTCACCACCGTTGAACCGCAGCGCATCACCCCGGTTCTGTCTGCCTATGGCGAAATTCGCAGCCGCCGGATGCTTGACCTTCGGGCAAGCGCTGCGGGGCGGATCATCGAACTGCATGACGCCTTTGTAGAAGGTGGGCAGGTTGCGGCTGATGACCTGCTGCTCCGGGTGGATCCGGCGGCGGCGCAATTTGCGCTGTCCCGCGCACAAACCGACGTGCAGGAGGCGCAGGCTGAAGAACGTGACGCGCGGCGCGGGCTTGAGCTCGCGGCGGAGGAGCTCGCCACCATCGAGGCGCAGGTTGCGTTGCGTCAGGCTGCGCTGGAACGTCAACTCGACCTGAAACAACGTGGTGTTGGCACCGATGCCGCGGTTGAAACCGCCGAACTGGCGGCTTCTGCGGCGAATCAATCACTGGTCAACCGCCGCCAGGCGTTGCAGCAGGCCGAGGCGCGTGTTGACTTCGCGGCAACCGGGCTGACCCGTCAACGGCTGATCGTGGCGGAGGCCGAACGCACGTTGGCCGATACAGAGCTCAGGGCAGAGTTTTCCGGCACGCTGGGCGATGTCACTGTTGTTCAGGGAGGTCTGGTCGCGGCAAATGAAAAGCTGGGCACGCTGACGGATCCGGGGCAGCTCGAAGTTTCCTTCAGGGTCTCGACCTCGCAATATGCGCGGCTGCTCGACGGTGATGGCGGGCTGATTGCGTCCAAAATCCGCGTGGTGCTGGATGTCTTCGGCATCGACATCGTGACCGAAGGCATGCTCACCCGCGAAAGCGCCTCCGTCGGCGAGGGCCGGACCGGGCGCCTGTTGTTTGCGACATTGGACGCGCCGCGCGGTTTTCGGCCCGGCGATTTTGTGACGG
The DNA here is from genome assembly GCA_964441435.1 of uncultured Rhodobacterales bacterium. Classification (GTDB taxonomy): domain Bacteria; phylum Pseudomonadota; class Alphaproteobacteria; order Rhodobacterales; family Rhodobacteraceae; genus CAYTUW01. The sequence goes on along the minus strand of CAYTUW010000017.1, from coordinate 18,539 downwards.
TAGAGGTGGAGGAACCCGCCCTCAACAATGTCATCCGTCTGCCCGCCACGGCGGTTGATGCCGCCGGGGAAGTGTTGGTTCTCGGGGATGACGATCGGTTGGAAAGCGCCTTGGTCGAGGTGCTGCGCCGTCAGGGCGATGACGTGATCCTGCGTGCGGATACGCTCAATGGGCGCAGCGTTGTGCTGGCGCGCACGCCGCTGCTTGGCGAAGGCATCCTGGTGCGCCCCATCCGCGATGGTGCGCCGGTTGAAACCATCCAGGACATGGTGGAACTGACCGAAGAGCGGCGCGCGACACTGGTTGCATTCGTTGAGACCAATGGCCGTATGCCCGCCGACGCCAAGGAACGCGTGCTGGCCCAGTTGCGTGAACCGCTGGTGCCGCGCCAGGTGGTTGAGCGGATCGAATCCCGGATCGGGGGCTAGGCGATGCATCGCGGCATCCTCAGCTATTTCACCCGCCACCGCACGGCGGCCAATCTGCTTCTGGTTCTGATGATTGCGCTGGGGCTGGCGGCGGTGCCGCGTATGCGGGCGCAGTTCTTCCCGGATGTCATCATCGACAATGTCTATGTCAACGTCGCCTGGCCCGGCGCAGGGGCAGAGGACGTGGATGCTGCCATCGTTCAGGTTATGGAGCCAACACTTCTGGCGGTCGAGGGCGTGGAGGAAAGCGCCTCCACCTCGCGCGAAGGGTCCGCCAGCATCACGCTCGACTTTGAGCCGGGCTGGGATATGGCCCGCGCAGCCGAAGATGTGCAGGCTGCGGTGGATACAATTTCCGACTTGCCCGAGGATGCCGAAGAGGTGCGCGTGCGCCGTGGCAACTGGCGTGACCGGGTCACTGATCTGGTGATCACCGGGCCTGTCGCGGTGGAACAGCTTGGCCGATTTGCAGATGAGCTTTCGACACGTCTGTTTGCCGCCGGGGTCACACGCACAACAATTCGTGGGGTTGCGGCGCCCGAAACCATTGTCGAGGTCAGCACCCTGTCGCTGATCGAACATGACGTCACCATGGCGGCGATTGCCGAAGCCATCGCGGGGGAGGTGGGATCGGCCCCGGCGGGCGATGTCACAGGGTCGAACACGCGTATCCGTGCGGGCAGTGAAAAGCGCCGTGCCGATCAGATTGCTGCCATTCCGCTGCGGGCGGCAACAGATGGTTCGCAACTGACGATTGGTGACGTGGCACATGTTCGCGTGGAGGGGATTGACCGAAATCGCGCCTATTTCGTGGGTAACAACCCGGCGATTTCAATGCGAGTGGACCGATCCAATCAGGGTGACGCTATCCGCATTCAGCACCTGGTCGAAGATGTGGTTGCCGAGATGCGCCCAACCCTGCCCGCAGGGGTGGAAATTGACCTTATCCGCACGCGGGCAGAAGCCATCACCGGGCGGCTGAACATCCTGCTCGACAATGGGGCGATGGGGCTGGGGCTGGTGGTCCTGTTGTTGTTCCTGTTCCTCAATGCGCGCACGGCCTTTTGGGTGGCGGCGGGGATTCCTGTGGCGATGCTGGCCACCATTGCGCTGATGTATCTGTTCGGCCTCACGATCAATATGGTGTCGCTTTTTGCGCTGATCATCACGCTGGGGATTGTGGTCGACGATGCGATTGTCGTGGGCGAACACGCAGATTTTCGCGCCCGCAGGCTGGGTGAATCCCCGGTCGAGGCCGCCGAAAACGCGGCCCGGCGCATGGCGGCCCCGGTGTTCAGCGCGACCCTGACGACAATCATCGCCTTTTTCGGCCTTGTCGCCGTTGGCGGCCGGTTTGGCGATCTGATTTCCGATATACCCTTCACCGTGATTGCTGTGCTGACCGCGTCACTGATCGAATGTTTCCTGATCCTGCCGAACCACATGTCCCATGCGCTGGCCGCGCAGGCCAAAGAACACTGGTATGATTGGCCAAACCGCATGGTCAATCGCGGGTTCCGCCGCATGCGGGACAATCTGTTCCGCCCCTTCATGCGCTTCGTGATCTGGGCGCGGTATCCGGTCTTTGCGGCGGTTGCTCTGGTGCTTGTCAGCCAGGTCGCGGTCTTTGTCCGGGGCGACATTCAGTGGCGGTTCTTCAATGCGCCTGAACGGTCCTCCGTCACCGGGAATTTTGCCATGGCACCGGGGGCCCGCCGGGCTGACAGCATGGCGATGATGCGGGAAATGCAGCGCGCCGCCGAAGAGGTTGCTGCGCGGTATGAAGCCGAATACGGCGCCAATCCGATTGTCTTTGCCATGGCCGAAATCGGTGGCAATTCGGGGCGCGGGCTGGCGGGCGCGGACACCAAGACCCCAGACCAGCTTGGCGCCATTGCCATCGAGCTGATTGACGCCGATCTGCGGCCCTATTCGGCGTTCAAATTCGTTGCCGACCTGCAAGAAGCGGTGGTGCAGCACCCGCTGGCCGAAACCGTCAGCTTTCGCGGCTGGCGCTCCGGTCCGGGGGGGGATTCGCTTCATGTGCAGCTTTACGGGGCAAGCCCGGATGTGCTGAAGGCCGCCTCTGAGGCACTTCAGTCCCGGCTCGCCACAATCCCGGAAGTGTCCGCGCTGCAGGACAATCTGGCCTATGACAAAGAAGAGATGATCCTCGAACTGACGCCGCAGGGCCATGCGCTTGGATTTTCGATTGATGCACTTGGCCGCGTGCTGCGCAATCGGCTTGGCGGGATAGAGGCGGCAACCTATCCTGACGGGCCGCGCACCGCGACGATCCGGGTCGAACTCCCGGCGGGGGAGCTGACCGCAGATTTCCTGGAGCGCAGCCTGTTGCGCACCGAAAGCGGTGATTATGTGCCGCTGGCCGATATCGTTTCGGTGACGTTCCGCAACGGGTTTTCCACGGTGCGGCGGGAAAACGGCATCCAGCTCATATCCGTGACCGGCGACATCTCGGAGGATGATCCCGCTCGCGCAGCAGAGATTACGGCGATGCTGCGCGATGACATTCTGCCCGCCATCGAAAGCCGCTTCTGGGTCGCGTCAGAGCTTGCCGGACTTGCCGAACAGGAACGCGAATTCCTGTCGGACGCTTTGCTTGGATTCCTGCTGTGCATGATCGGCATCTACCTTACGCTGGCCTGGATTTTTTCGAGCTGGACCCGCCCCATCGTGGTGCTGGCGATTGTGCCTTTCGGGCTGGTTGGTGCAATCTATGGCCATGTGCAATGGGAAGTGCCCCTGTCGATGTTTTCCGTTGTCGGGCTGATTGGCATGACCGGTATCATCATCAATGATTCCATCGTGCTGGTCACCACCGTGGATGACTACGCCCGCGACCGGGGGCTGTTGCAGGCCATTGTTGATGCCACGGCTGATCGCCTGCGCCCGGTCATGCTGACAACGATGACAACGGTGCTGGGCCTGACGCCGCTGCTGTTCGAAGGGTCAATCCAGGCGGAGTTCCTGAAACCCACGGTGATTACGCTGGTCTATGGGCTCGGTTTTGGCATGCTGTTGGTTCTCTTGGTGGTTCCGTCTCTGCTGGCCATGCAGCTTGATACGCGGCGTCAGCTCGCCGCTCTTCGGCGCGCTCTGAGACCGCACCGAAGGGCGCGGTTGGCGGCTGTAGTGTCCGGATCGGCGGCGGTGGCGGTTGGCGGACTTTTTGTGATGACCTTCGGGTTTGCTGCGGTTTTCGGTAAGCTGGCTGACCCGCTGACCTTGGCATTTCCCCGGTTTCTGGAGATGCCGCTTCCGATGGCCAGCCTGCAAATATTCCTGCTGGGGTCCGCAGCGCTGTGTGTCATCGCATTGCTGGCCGCTCTTGTGATCAGGCGCTGGGGGTTTCGGCGCTAACCCGTGCAGCCGTTGATTTCGGTGGCGGTGCCGTTTCCAATGACGGTGATCCTGACATCAGAACGATCAAGCAAAAAGGGTTGCCCGGCGGACGGCACAAGATCGGCACTGGCCGTCAACTGGCCTTCACGGCGGGATACATCCGCCGGGCTGATCCAGATGGTCTGATCAGAGAGTTCGAAAACCACCACTTCGCGCCCCCCCAGCGGCGGTATATTGATACTGGCGGTCAGCGTCAGCCCGTCAGAAATCGGGATTGCGTCACAGTGCACCCGCCGCACCCCGGCCTGTTGGGCGCTCATTGGCCGCTGGCGCAATGCCTGCCTGATTGCGCTTGCGAAGTGCTCGCCTTCGACCGTGAGGTCGGCCCTGATGGAAAACCGCATTGGAATGCAAACGGTTTCACAAACGCCGATTTCAACTTCGCTGCGGATGTGAATCGGCTGACCCTGACGCTTTGGCGTAATTTCGATCGGCAGAATCAGCTCTTCCAGGTAGCCGATATTCTGGATGCCGTTGATTGAAAAAACCTGTGGCACGGGCCAGTGGAACCGCACGGTGCTGATGTTGCGCGACCCGGTCCAGTCGAAACGTGGCGGAATGCCGCCTTCGCCCGGTGCGCGCCAATAGGTTTTCCACCCCGGCCGGAGGCGTATTCTCAGGGCGGCGATATGGCTGCCGGATTCCGTGCGCCAGCCCCCCAGCAGATCTAGGTCAGCGACTCCGTCCCCGACCTGAGCATTGGCAGGCAGAGACAGCAACAGACAGACACATATTCGGATCAGATATTTCATCCCGGCCAACATAGCCTGATCGCCAGGATTGGAAACTCACATTCCTGCAATCACGCGTGAGCAGAAGAATTGCCCTTGTATCGCTCTTTATAATGTTCATCCTGAAACCATGAAAATGGCGCGTGACACCTCTGAACTCAGCGGGAAACTGCTGGTGGCAATGCCCGGAATGGGCGATCCCCGTTTTGATGGGGCTGTCGTTTTCCTTTGTGAACACGGCGATAAGGGATCCATGGGGTTGATCATCAACAAGCCTTCGCAGGATCTGAACTTTGATGAGCTGCTTGAGCAACTGGATCTGGCGCGTGACCCGGCGGCCCCATCCCCGGACGTGCATTTCGGTGGCCCGGTGGAGATGGGACGCGGTTTTGTGCTGCATTCTGCGGATTACGGGGAAAATCAGGCCACGCTGGATATTGGCGGCGCGTTCAGCATGACGGCAACCATAGATGTTCTGGAAGATATGGCGTCCGGGCGCGGGCCTGAACGCGCGATTCTGGCGCTTGGTTATGCCGGGTGGGCACCGGGGCAGCTGGAAGGTGAAATCGTACAAAACGGTTGGCTGGTCTGTGACGCGACTCCTAAAATCGTGTTTGACCTTCAGAACCCCGACAAATGGAAAGCCGCACTAAGATCTATTGGTGTCGATCCCAAAGCTCTGTCGTCGATGGCAGGCCGGGCCTAGGGGTAGGTTAACTGCGCGGTGCTGCGGCGCGACGCAGCCTGTCGTTGATCGCCGTGCCGATTCCGGTTTCAGGGATTGGCGAAACGGCGATGGGCTTGCCCGTGTCATTCAGCAGGCGCAGCATCGCAAAAAGGTTTGAGGCCGCTTCAATCAGATCGCCGGACGGTGACAGGTTTTGTGTCGCTTCCGCCACTGCACCAAAGCCGAGCATAACCTCCCCGGCGCGCAATTTGTCTGCATTCAGCCGCACCGGGGCTTCTGGTGCGTAATGCGATGTCAGCTGCCCCGGCGCGGTTGGGGTGCCGCCTGAAACATGGGCCAAGAGCGGTTGTCCGAGGCAGGCTTCAATCGCCGCCGTGGGCAGGCCGCCGGGACGCAGCAGTGTGGGCCTGCCGTCAAAGCCGATGATTGTGCTTTCCAGCCCGACCGGGCAGGGACCATCATCAAGAACCGCATCTATACGCCCGTCCAGCCCATCCAGAACATGGGCTGCGGTGGTCGGGCTGATCCTGCCGGACGGGTTGGCCGAAGGTGCTGCAACCGGGCCGCCGAATTCAGCCAGCAGCGCTTGTGCAGTCGGGTGATCCGGCACCCTTAGGCCGATGGTCGGCAAGTCGGCGCTGGCCAGATCCGACAGGCCGGAGCGCGGTTTGAGCGGCAGTACCAGCGTCAAAGGGCCGGGCCAGAAAGCGGTGGCAAGGCGCAGCGCGTCATCGGAAAACTCTGCATAGGCCCGCGCCATTCGGATGTCTGCTACATGGGCAATCAGCGGGTTGAAGGCGGGCCGTCCTTTGGCGGCGAAAATCCGCGCCACCGCACGCCCTGAACTGGCGTCGCCACCAAGACCGTAGACAGTTTCCGTTGGAAAGGCGACCAGACCACCATCGCGCAGCAACCCCGCCGCGCGCGCAATCCCCGAAACATCCGCTGTCAACCGCTGGGTTTTTGTCATTTCCGCCCCGTGACGTTGCGTTTAGGTTGATGGCCCAAGGTTGGGCGTTAACGTGGCCGGGAATATCCGGCGCGGGTGGCCCTTCATGCAATGCCCGGCCGCGCTTGTGAAGACAAAACCGGGACAACAGCCATGACCTACCGCGCGCCGATCAGAGATTTCCAGTTCATCCTAGACCATGTGGTCGGCTTTTCGAAGGTTGCGGCCACGGATCGGTTTGCCGAAGCAACCCCGGACCTGCGCGAAGCAATCCTGTCAGAAGCGGCCAAGCTGTGTGACGAAGTGCTCGCCCCGTTGCAGCGCAACGGCGACCTTGACCCGGCGGTGCTGGAAAACGGGGTGGTGCGCACCTCCGAAGGCTTTGCCGATGGCTATCGGGCTGTGGCCGAAGGGGGGTGGATATCCATGTCCGGGTCGCCCGAGTATGGCGGAATGGGGCTGCCGCATACGCTGACAACAGTGGTCAACGACATGATGTCAGGCGCCTGCCTCGCCCTGCAGTTGAACCCGCTGATGAGCCAGGGCCAGATTGAGGCGCTGGAACATCACGCCTCTGACGCGATCAAAGAAATATACCTGCCAAAACTGATGAGCGGTGAATGGTGCGGCACGATGAACCTGACCGAACCGCAGGCCGGGTCCGATGTGGGGGCGCTGGCGACGCGCGCCAAGGACAATGGCGATGGCACCTATGCGGTGACGGGGCAGAAGATATTTATCTCCTGGGCCGACAATGACTTTTCCGAAAATGTCTGCCACCTCGTCCTCGCGCGCCTTCCGGATGGTGTGGCCGGGACCAAGGGGATCAGCCTGTTCATCGTGCCCCGCAATATCCCTGATGCCGATGGCAACCCCGGTGTCGCCAACAGTCTGAAGGTGGTGAGCCTTGAACATAAGATGGGGCTTCATGGCTCCCCCACGGCGGTGATGCAGTTCGACGGGGCCACCGGCTGGCTGATTGGCGAAGCGCATGGCGGCATGAAAGCGATGTTCACCATGATGAACAACGCCCGCCTTGGGGTGGCGATGCAGGGCATCGGCACGGCGGAAGGGGCATTTCAACACGCGTTGACCTACGCAGAGGACCGCAAGCAGGGCAAAACACCTGTGCAAGGCGGCAGCGGGGCAATCATTGATCATGCTGATGTGCGGCGCATGCTGTTGACGATGAAGGCAGAGGTTTTTGCTGCGCGTGCCATCGCGCTGGCCTGCGCGGTGTCTATCGACATGGCCAATGCAGGTGACGGGGCGGACTGGCTGGCACGGGCGGCCTTCCTGACACCGATTGCAAAGGCCCATGGCACGGACATCGGCCATGAGGTCGCCAACCTCGGCATTCAGGTGCATGGCGGCATGGGTTTCATCGAAGAATCCGGTGCCGCCCAATATGCGCGCGATGTGCGGGTCACAACGATCTATGAGGGCACCAATGGCATTCAGGCAATGGACCTCGTCGGTCGCAAATTGATGGATGGGGGCGAGGCTGCCTTTCGTCTGCTGGAGGAGATCGAACACACCGCTGAAACAGCACGCGCCACCTTGCCCGATCTGGCCGAGGATGTATGGTCCGCCGCAGAAACATTGCGCGAAACGACGGAGTGGCTGTTGACGCAGGAAGACCTAAATCAGCGCTTTGCCGGGTCGGTGCCGTACCTCAGGGCCTTTGCCCGCGTGCTGGGTGCGCATTTCCACCTGAAGGCAGCCATGACCACAGAGGGTGCGAAACAGGTGCTTGCCCGCTTTTATATCCGTTGCCTTCTGCCGGAGTATTCAGGCCTCTTGCAACAGGTACGCGAAGGGGCTGATGCGCTCTATGCGCTCACAGCGGAAGAATTGGCCGGCTGATGGATAGCCCCGCTACAAAAATTAACTACCCATGGCCCGAACCGCCAGCCCCCGGTGACTGGATTGAGGTCGCCGACGGGGTGATCTGGATCCGCGTGCCGCTGCCGATGGCGCTCGATCATGTGAATTGTTACGCGCTGGACGATGGGGATGGTTGGACGGTGATCGACACCGGTATCGCATCACGCAAGACCCGCGCGATTTGGGAAAAGATACTTACCGGCCCGCTGGGCGGCAGGCCCATTCGTCGCCTGATTGGCACCCATCACCACCCCGATCACGTCGGTCTGGCGGCCTGGTTCCAGCAGACCCATGGCGCTGACCTGCTGATGAGCCGCGTTGCCTGGCTCATGGCGCGGATGCTGACGCTGGATGAACAGCATGTGCCCACCGCCGAAAACCTCGCCTTTTGGAAAAGCTGCGGCATGGACGTCGAAATTTACGAGGCAAGGCGTAAGGAACGACCGTTCAACTTTGCCGATATGGTCGAAAAACTGCCTGTCGGGTTCACCCGTGTGCGCCAGGATGATGTGCTGCGTATGGGTGGGCGCGACTGGGATGTGCATGTCGGCCATGGCCATGCGCCGCATCACCTGACCTTCTGGTCGCGGGATGACAATCTGGTGATATCGGGCGACCAGATTATCGCCTCCATTTCGCCGAATGTCGGGATTTATGCCACCGAACCGGGCGCCGACCCGTTAGCGGAGTGGCTGGAAAGCTGCGCCCGCCTTCAAACCCTCGCGCGCGCGGATCACCTTGTTCTGCCGGGGCATAAGCTGCCTTTCACCGGGCTGCCGACCCGTATGCGCCAGTTGATCGACAACCACCACGGCGCGCTGGACCGCCTGCGCGACCACCTGAAAGAGCCGCGAACCGCCGCTGAATGTTTCCCGCCGCTGTTCAAGCGCAGCATCGGGGCGGGTGAATACGGGCTTGCGTTGGTGGAGGCGATGGCCCATGTCTCTCATCTCTACCAGTTGGGTGAAGCGCTGCGCACAATGCGCGGCGATGGCGCCTTCCTTTGGCAGATGAGGGAGGGTTGAGCGATGGACGATGAAATCAAGACCTCGGCCGAGGTTGAAGAACAAGCCGTCCTGCCCCGGCTTTATCAGGTGCGCTGCAACCCGGATGGGTCGATTTGCACCGACGGGCCAGAGGTGCCGGAGGCTGTCGCAAGCACCCCGGTTGCGCAGAAAAGCCCGGCCCAATGGGCCTATGAACGTATCATCCTCTATATTCAGAATTTCGAACAGCAGCTCGATAATGAACATGAGGTGGCGATGGGGTTCGCGGGGGGTGATGCGGGCGTCATGCGGATCGAAGGGCTGGGTTATTTCGATCCCGATATCGTGACATATTACGGCACCGACGGTATGGGCACCAAAACCCAGCTTGTGCAACATGTCAGTCAGTTGAACGTGATGCTGCGCGCGATGCCGAAAGACGCAAACCACGCCGAACCCAACCGCATCGGTTTCCGGCTTGCGGCGGATCTCGCAGAGAAGTCCGGCTAGGACGTGACACCCCGCAGCAAATCGTCTAAACGGGGCGCAAACCGACGATAAGGATTTAGGTCATGGCCAAACACGAACATGGTTCAATGGATACCGAAGTGCAGGAAAAAACCTTTGCCGGGTTTATAAAAGCCGCTACTTGGGTCTGCGGTGTGACTGCATTCGTCCTGATTTTCCTCGCTGTGTTCAACAGCTGACACCGGGCCGCCCCGGACGGGGGCGGGGGGACGCCATGCGCAAGCTGCTGCTGATTTTATCCTTGCCGGTGCTGCTGGCCGCATGCGGGCTGACGGCGGAACCAAAATGGTCGCCCGACAACGAGGTGGCGGCGGCAACCTATCGGCATGATGGGCCGCCGAGTATTTCGCTCTATACAGTGATCAACAATACCTCTGGGTCAGGGGCGCATTCCGCCCTGCTGGTAAACGGATCGCAGCGCGTTATGTTCGATCCGGCAGGCACCTGGTGGCACCCGCAGATACCGGAACGCAATGATGTGCATTTCGGGATCACGCCGCGTGTTTTGGCCTTCTATGAAGATTACCACACCCGCGTCACCTACAGGACGGTTGTGCAAACGGTCGAAGTATCGCCCCAGGTTGCAGAGATGGCCCTGCGCGCGGTGCAGGAATATGGCGCCGTTCCCAAGGCACAATGCGCCCGCAGCGTCACGGCCATTCTGGGGGGGCTGCCGGGGTTTGAAACCATCCCGCAAAGCTGGTTCCCCAAGGCAACGATGAACAGCTTTGCCAATCTGCCCGGTGTCAGAACCCAGACCCTGCGCGATGATGACAGCGACGATAATTCTGCGTTGCTCGCACGGCAGGATGTGGCAGAGACCCGCCCCTGACCAACACGCCGGATGATCACGTCAGGCGACCATCGCCTCTGCTTTCTTGAGATCGACGCTCACCAGCTGGCTGACACCCTGTTCGGCCATGGTCACGCCAAACAGCCGATCCATCCGCGCCATGGTCACGGCGTGGTGCGTGATGATCAGGAACCTTGTATCGGTGCGGCGGCACATTTCATCCAGAAGGTCGCAGAACCGTGTAACATTGGCGTCATCAAGCGGTGCGTCAACCTCATCCAGCACACAGATCGGCGCCGGGTTCGCCAGGAAAACCGCAAAGATCAGCGCCAGCGCCGTCAGCGTCTGTTCGCCGCCTGACAGCAGGCTGAGCGTGGACAGCTTCTTGCCCGGCGGCTGGCACATGATTTCAAGCCCAGCCTCAAGCGGATCGTCGCTTTCAACCAGCACGAGCTTGGCTTCGCCCCCCCCAAAGAGGTGCGTGAACAGCATGGAAAAGTTCGAATTCACCTGCTCAAACGCGGTCAGCAGCCGTTCGCGCCCTTCCTTATTAAGGCTGGCAATGCCGGACCTCAGGGCGCGAATCGCCTCTTCCAGATCGGTTTTCTCTTTCAGCAAGGCGTCGTGTTCTTCACTGACTTCCTTGGCGTCCTCTTCGGCCCGCAGGTTCACCGCACCCAGCGCATCGCGCTGACGCTTCAACTGGTTAACCTTGGCCTCTATCGCCTCTGCCGAGGGCATACTCTCCGGGTCAGTGTCGAGCCGTTCAAGCAAAGCTTCCGGCGTCGTTTCCTGTTCGTCGTGGATGCGTTCAACCGCTGCCGCAACGGTTTCGCGTGCTGCTTCGGCACGGGCCTCTGCTGCGGCGCGCCCTTCGCGCGCACCGGAGGCGGCACGCTCGGCCTGCCGTTCCTGATCCACAGCGTTACGCAGCGTGGTTTCCGCTTCGGCAAGCGTATCCGCCGCCGCTTTGCGCCGTGTCTCTGCATCCGCAATGGACCCTGCAAGCTCATCACGCTTCGTTGCGAGTTCCGCCGGGGTTGCAGCGGCTTCTTTCAACTGCGCCTCTGCCTCAGACTGACGGCGGGCAAGTTCCCCAAGCTGTTTTTCCGCAGTGGCCAGGCGATGTTTCCAGCCGCTGATTTCCTTTGTAACCTCTTGTGCGCGTTTGGTGCGCGCGTCCCCTTCGCGGCGCAGTTCATCATGGGCAGACCGTTTGGCAATCATCGTCATCCGGGCTGCCTCGACGGTCAGTTTCACATCCTCAACCTCAGCCCGCGCCGCATCAAGATCGCCAAGGTCGGCAACGGCTTTCTTTGCTTCCTCGACCGCCTTTCGGGCGGTCATGGCCTCTTCTTCATGCCGCGCAACGGCAAGTTGCTGACTTTCGAGTCGCCCGGCGGTGAGGTTCTTGTCTGCCTCTGCCTTTGACTGTGCGCGGCTTGCCTCCGTTGCGGCGCGGTCGGCATCGCGTCGTGCCTCCCGTGCGCGGCGGTCGGCTTCGGTCAACTCCTGCAGACGGGTTTTCAACACCTCATGGGCCTGTGCGGCCCCCTCGGCACGGGCACCTGCCTCCTCAAGGTCGCGCTTCAGTTCGACCAGCCGATTCAACTGCTGAAGCCGCAGTGCCGCCGCTGATGGTGCATCCTCTGCGGCGGCGCGGAACCCGTCCCAACGCCACAGGTCGCCCTCGACGCTGACAAGGCGCTGGCCGGGCTTCAGATCCTTTTGCAACCGCGACCCATCCGCACGATCAACCAGCCCAACCTGCCCCATCCGGCGGATGAGCACCTCGGGCACGGTGACATGATTGGTCAGAGCGGCTATCCCGTCGGGTAAAAGCTGCGGATCGCCATACCCCGGCAACCTGGCCCAGCCAGAGGCTACATCCGTTCCGATCTCTGGCGCGCGCAGATCATCCGCAAGGGCCGCGCCCAGCGCCAGTTCAAACCCGGATTTGACCTGCACCGCATCAAGTACCTGACCGCCCTCTGCGGTGTCGCGCTCCACCAGCTTGGCCAGGGCTGCAACTTCGGCGCGGAGCGCGCTGGCCTCCCCTTCGGCTTCGGAGCGTTCAGCGCGGGCTTCGGCCTCGCGCGCCTGCGCGTCCTCACGCGCCTCATCGGCCGCGACGAGCGCGCCTTCGGCGCTTTCGGCGGCCTTAGTTGCCTGTTCCTGCGCGGCCTGTGCTTCCTCAAACACCCTGGCGGAATCGGCAAGCGTTGCTTCGGCCTCTGTCACAGCGGCTTTGGCGCGCTCAGCCTCGGTCTGGTTTTTTTGCAAGACGGTCTGGCGATCCTCAAGCAGGCGATGTGCGGATTGGTGCCGCGCCGCGAGCCGTGCAACATCCTCCGTCAGTTGCGACAGCGCCCCCTCGCGTTCCTGGAGAACTGCTGCGGCTTCGCGGGCATCCTCGGCCGATCCGTCCAGTTTGGCTGCGTGGCCCTCGCCGGACTTGGCAAGCTGTTCCTGTTCCCATTCCAGTCGCCCGATTGTTTCGCCGGCATCGCGGTTCAAGGCTTCTTCGCGCTCCCGGTCATTGACGAGCTGTGCGATCCGCGCGGTCAGCGTTTCGATGGTCTGCTGCGCGCGGGCCTCCTGTTCGGACAGGGTATCACGTTCGACCTGAAGGCGTTGCAAGACTGCGGCGGCGATGGCCTCTTCCTCACGCAGGGGGGGAAGTTTTTCCTCCGCAGCGGCGCGCCCCTTGCTGCGCTCCAGCGCCTCCCGTTCGGCGGAAGACGCCGCTGTTACGGCCTCGCGCAGGGCCTCTTCCGCAACGGCACGGGCGGCATCGGCCTCTTTCCAGCGGCGGTAAAGCAGCAACCCTTCGGAGGCGCGCAAATCCTCGCCAATGGTGCGATACCGCGCTGCCTGACGGGCCTGACGGGCAAGCTGGGCTAACTGCTGGGCCAGTTGTTCGATCACATCGTCAACCCGCAAGAGGTTCGCCTCTGTCCCTTTCAGCTTCAGCTCTGCCTCATGACGGCGCTGATAGAGCCCGGAAATTCCGGCCGCCTCTTCCAGTATACGCCGCCGCGCCTTGGGCTTGGCGTTGATCAGTTCCGAAATCTGCCCCTGCCGCACCAGCGCCGGGGAATGGGCCCCGGTCGATGCATCGGCAAACAACATCTGCACATCGCGGGCGCGCACGTCCTTTGTGTTCGCCTTATAGGCCGATCCGGCATCGCGGGTGATGCGGCGCGTGATTTCCAATGTGTCAGCGTCATTGAATCCGGTAGGGGCCAGACGGTCGGAATTGTCGATCTGAATGATGACCTCGGCGAAATTGCGGGCCGGCCGCGTCGCCGCCCCCGCAAAGATCACATCCTCCATCCCGCCGCCGCGCATCGCGGTTGGACGGTTTTCACCCATGACCCAGCGCAACGCTTCCAGGAGGTTCGACTTGCCGCAGCCGTTCGGTCCGACAACACCGGTCAGCCCGTCCGCGATCACCAGATCAGTCGGATCGACAAAGGATTTGAACCCGTTGAGCCTGAGTTTGGAAAACCGCAATGGCCTGCCCGTTTTTGATTCCTTGGCCTGAAAGTTTCCGCCCCCAACCCCGGTGAGTCAACGAATATCCACCGGATAAAGGGGGTGCGGCGAACTTATCCACAAGATATTGATGTCTGCTGCGCTGAATTTGGATCATCTACGCGCCCATTTCCCGCTTGACCCGCACCTCTGTCTGGCGGCACAACAGGCGCGCTAGGTTCCCCGGACGGCAAATGCTCAGGGGGATGAAACGGGAATTCGGTGCGCGCGACCCACGCCGGGGCGCAATGCCGAAGCCGCCCCCGCGACTGTAAGCGGATAGCGCATGTTAGGGGCCACTGGGCAACGCTCGGGAAGGCAACATCGCGCATTGACCCGCAAGCCAGGAGACCGGCCTGCACCATAACCTTAACCCGCCGTCGGGGATGACGGCACAGGAGGACTGCACATGCCGACCAAGATACCCACCACCGTTGTCACCGGCTTTCTGGGCGCGGGCAAAACGACCCTGATCCGCCACATGCTGGAAAACGCGAACGGCAAGCGGATCGCCCTCATCATCAACGAATTCGGCGATCTTGGGGTGGATGGCGACATTCTGAAGGGCTGCGGCGATGAAACCTGCTCTGACGATGACATCATGGAACTGTCCAACGGTTGCATCTGCTGCACCGTGGCGGAGGATTTCATTCCGACAATGGAAGCGCTGCTAGCCCGCCCGGACGCGCCTGATCATATCGTCATCGAAACCTCTGGCCTCGCGCTGCCGCAGCCGCTGGTGCGCGCCTTCAACTGGCCGGAAATTTCAACCCGCGTAACCGTTGACGGGGTTGTGACCGTTGTCGATGGCAAAGCCGTGACCGAGGGGCGTTTTGCCCATGATGTTGCGGCCGTCGACGCCCAGCGCGCGCTTGACGAAAACCTTGATCACGAAACCCCGCTGTCCGAATTATTCGAGGATCAGGTCGCCTGTGCCGACATGATCGTTGTCAATAAATCCGACCTCCTAGAGGGGGGCGAGGCCGACGCGCTGGTTCAGCAGCTCAAATCCGACAGCCGTGATGGTGTGCAGGTGGTGAAATCCTCTATGGGCGTGCTGCCGGTCGATGTGCTGCTCGGTCAGGGGATCGGCGCGGAAAATGACATTGCGGCCCGGCATGAGGTGCATCACCACCATCATGATGACGGTGACGATCATCACCACGATCATGATCACGATGAATTCGAAAGCTTCGTCGTCACCCGCGGGGAAATCACCGATCCAAACGGCTTTGCCGAACAGGTGGCCGATGTGATCCGCACCCATGACATCCTGCGGCTCAAAGGGTTTGCTGCGGTGGCGGGCAAACCGATGCGCCTGACCCTACAGGCGGTCGGCCCGCGTGTGGACAGCTATTTTGACCAGCCCTTTGGCGACCAGCCCCGCGAAACCCGGCTTGTGGTGATTGGTCAGGCCGGGCTGGATCATGCGGCGATCGAGTCGGCGCTCAAGGCATGACGATCCGCATTGTCATAGGTGATCCGCACCACCCGGAGGCAACAGCGCTGCTTGAGGCAAGCCATGCGCTGATGGAATCGCTGTTTCCGTCAGAGGCAAACCACTACCTGTCGATTGATGCGCTTACAGCGCCACATATCCGGTTCTTCGTGGCAGAGGTCGGCGGCGTGATCAAAGGCTGTGCGGCGCTGGCGCTGATGGATGGCTACGGAGAAGTCAAATCCATGTTCGTTGATCCCGGCGCACGTGGTATGAACCTCGGGGCACGGCTGCTTGACCGGATCGAAAAAGAGGCACGCGAAGCCAGGTTGCCGGTTCTCATGCTCGAAACCGGAGACACGCTAAAGGCGGCGCATAAACTCTATGAAAATCAGGGGTTTGCCTACTGTGGCCCCTTTGGCGATTACCGGGAGGCCCCGACCAGCCTGTTTATGGAGAAACCCCTTTCGTGAAGACGGCTTTCATCTTGCCGAAAATACTCCCGCCGGAGGCACAAAATTCTTCAATGAATTTTGACCGGAAAACCCGTGATTCCCGGGGGCGTGGCTGATGCATCTTCTGGCGGCAACACCGGGGGCGATTGAGGACGGGAATGAACCCGTCGATCTTGGCCAGACCGCGGCGGATGTTGTGGTGATTTCCGCCGCCGATACGGAACTTGCCGCCTTGTCAGAGGCCCGCGCGGAAATGGCCACGCCGCCGACCCTGCGCCTTGCCAACCTCACCCATTTACAGCATCCGATGTCGGTCGATTTGCATCTGGAGGCCTGCGCCACAAAATCGCGGCTGGTGATCGCACGGGTGCTGGGCGGGGCCGGATACTGGAAATACGGGCTGGAACAATATGCGGCGCATTTGCATGCGGCAGGCGTGCCCTTTGCGGCGCTGCCGGGGGACGACAAACCCGACGCCGAACTGCGCCGCCTGTCCACTGTCGCGCCGGAGGATTACGATGCGCTCTGGGCTTATCTGGTCGAAGGCGGGCCAGAAAACGCGCAAAATTTCCTGAACTACGCAAAAGCCATGCTTGATGGCGGCGACAGGCCGCCCGCCGCGGCCCCCTTGCTCAGGGCCGGGGTCTATTGGCCGGGTGCGGGAATTGCCGATCTCTCGGCCGTGCAATCCGCCTGGACCGAGGGCGCGCCTGTCGTGCCGATCACCTTCTACCGGGCGCTGGTGCAGGGGGCGGGCCTCAACCCGATCAACCGGCTGGTGAAATCGCTCTTGCGGCTGGGGTTGAACCCGCTGCCGATCTTTGTTGCCTCGCTGAAGGATCCTGTGTCCGTCGCCACGCTGGAAACGCTGTTTACCGCCGCGTCGCCCGATGTGATCCTGAACTGCACCTCGTTTGCGGTTGGCTCTGCCCACGGCGATCACACGCCGGACAATCCGCTTGTGATGGAGGCGGCCAATAAGGCGCCCGTGTTTCAGGTCGTGCTCTCCGGATCGTCAGAGGAGGTCTGGGCCGATGGGCTGACGGGCCTTTCGGCGCGCGATATTGCGATGAATGTCGCCCTGCCAGAGGTCGATGGCCGCGTGTTGTCCCGCGCGATCAGTTTCAAGGGCGAAGCCTTCTTTGATGAGGCCACCGAATGCCCCATAGCGACCTATCGCGCGCAGGGCGACCGGGTGGAATTTGTTGCGCGGCTGGCGGCGAACTGGGCCGGGCTGCGCCGCAAACGGGCGGCGGACCGCCGCGTGGCGCTGGTGCTCGCCAACTATCCGAACAAGGATGGCCGGCTTGCCAATGGGGTTGGTCTCGATACGCCCGCCGCAACGGTCCATGTGCTGAACCTCTTGGCAGACGCGGGCTATCGCGTGCTGAACGCCCCCGCCGATGCCGATGCGCTGATGCAGGCTGTCATGGCCGGGCCAACGAACTGGCTGACCAACCGCGCGGTGCGCAAAGGCGGCATTGAGATGAGCCTTGCAGATTATCAGATCGACTATGCGCAGCTTCCCTACGACATCCGCACACGGGTGGAGGAACGCTGGGGCAGGCCCGAGGCTGACCCGTTCTACACCGAGGGGGAGGTTGATTGCGGGCGCTTCTCGCTGTCCGTCCTGCAATTTGGCAATGTGGTCGTCGGCATTCAGCCCGCACGCGGTTATAACATTGACCCGACGGATACCTATCATTCGCCGGACCTTGTCCCGCCGCACAACTACCTCGCCTTCTATTTCTGGCTGCGCCACCAGTTCCGGGCGGATGCGATTGTGCATATGGGCAAACACGGCAACCTTGAATGGCTGCCGGGCAAGGCGCTGGCGCTTAGCGAAACCTGCCTGCCAGAGGCGGTGCTTGGCCCGATGCCGCATCTCTACCCGTTCATCGTCAACGATCCCGGCGAAGGCACGCAGGCCAAGCGCCGTGCGCAGGCGGTGATCATCGACCATTTGACGCCGCCGCTGACGCGGGCCGAAACCTATGGGCCGCTGCGCGATCTGGAGGCACTGGTTGATGAATACTACGAAGCCGCCGGTGTCGATCCGCGCCGCATTGATCATCTGCGCCGTGAAATCCTGACGCTGACATCGGCGACGGGGCTGGATGTCGATGTCGGGATGAAAGGCGAGGATGAGGAAGGAGATCTGGCGAAACTGGATGCCTATCTCTGTGAATTGAAAGAGGCGCAGATCCGGGACGGGCTGCATATTTTTGGCCAGTCGCCTCAGGGGCGGTTGGAGCGTGATCTGGTCCAGGCGCTGGTCAGGGTGCCACGTGGTGAAGGCAAGGGGGCGGATGCTTCCCTGATCCGGGCACTGGCCGATGATCTGGACCTTGGGTTTGATCCGCTCGATTGCGATATGGCCGCAACATGGGATGGCGCGCGACCGGAGGTTTTGGCCAATCTGACCAGCGATCCCTGGCGGTCGCATGGCGACACGGTGGAACGGCTTGAACTGTTGGCCTCGGGGCTGCTGTCCCGCGATGAGAGCCCGCCGGGATCGAAGAGCGCCGCCGTGCTGACCCACGCAAAGACCATCGTTCAGCCCGCTGTTGCTGCCTGCGGCCCGGCAGAGGGAGCGGGCCTCCTCACCGCCCTTGAAGGGCGGTTCGTCGCCCCGGCGCCTTCCGGCGCGCCAACGCGGGGCCGTCTGGACACGCTGCCAACGGGGCGGAACTTCT
>CAYTUW010000016.1:21932-24708 GCA_964441435.1 uncultured Rhodobacterales bacterium | reverse complement strand
GTTTCGTAGCGCCCAATAGCCAGCCGGGAAAGCGCAAACGCCGAACCCCTTCGGGCTACCCGTGCGTTGTCGAGGATCACGGCAGACCGGAAACCTTCCTCACGAAGCCCGTTTTGAAGGTCGGAATTATGGTTGCCGTTCGGATATGCAAAATCCCGAACCGATACTCCGGTCCAGTCCTCAAGCAGGTGTCGCGAGTGTGCCGCACTCCGCATGGCGTCAGCCAGCGGTATCTGATCCAGTAATTCATGGCCATGGCTATGGGCCCCAATCGTGACGCCCGGTATCTGCGCAAGATCCCGAAGCTGCTGCGCCCGCATCGGGCCCAGCTGTTCACCCGGAAAGTCAGGGCAGTCGACTTGCTCCAAAATATGGTCCACAAGCGAGTCGCGATCGCTCGGCCTGCAGGTTTTGACATATTCAAGAATGGACGAAATGACAGGCCAGCGCGGGGCCCCGACGCTGGCCGGAATGGCCCAGCCCTGATCCTCAAGTGTGATTACATCGGCCTTGCACCCGGCCAACCCATTCATCAAACGATCGAACCAGTAGGGTTTACCGGATTCAATCTGCGAGGTTGCGATATATAGGGTCACCGGTAGCTTTGTTTCGCGCAGGATCGGCATCAGGTGCCGGTAGAGCCCCACATCACCGTCATCAAAGGTTATTACTGCGCGCGGTTCGGTCGCGGCCGGCGTGGCGAGCGCTTCAGCCAGGCTGACAATCTTATGTGACGCTCCTATGGTTTCTATCTGGTTGCGAAAATCCGAAACCCGCAATGATGTCCAGGCTTCCGGCCCGCCCTGATCGGCGCTTAAGGTGTGATAACATAAAATGACCAGTGGATTGCGCCGCAGGGCGTTCATCTTCAGCAGGGAATAGGCAGGGCCATAGGCGATCAGCGCAGCGGCAGCCCGTTTCAGTCGTCGCATGGCGCGCCCCCAAAGAACAGACGCCGCAGGCGTGCTGCTTCGCCATCGACGTCATGCTGGGCAGCGGTGAGCTTTGCCCCCTCTTCGCCCATACCAAACAAGGTTTCCGCGTCCGTTCGCAGGCCTTCGGACATTGCGGTTGCCAGGGCATCACTGTCCCCGGCGGGCACCAGCCAACCGGTGTCTCCAGGCCGCACCAGTTCCGGTATCCCTCCCACATAGGTGGAAATAACGGGGCGCCGTTGGGCCAGGGCTTCCATTATGACAACCGGGAGGCCCTCAATAAAACTGGGCTGAACCAAAAGCCGGGCAGCGCGCAGTTCTTGGCGCACCTGACTTGCGTCAATCCATCCCGTGATGCGCACAGCTTCCTGCAGGCCCAGCGCGGCTATTCTGTCGTTAATGACACTTTTGAGCTCGCCATCACCGGCGAAAACGAGGCGTGCGTCTGGAAAGTCACCGGAAACCGCTGCAAATGCATCGAGCAATATCAGATGCCCCTTTTCGGGGCTTAATCGTCCAATCGACAGTAATACCTGATTATCGGAGACGATATGTGTGGGGTCCGCAAACGCGGCCTTCGGCAGCCCACAGCGCACAACCTTTACCCGATCCCAAATGGCGGGGGGAACATGCCGCATCAGCTGGCTACGATTAAAGCGGCTGATCGCAGCGGCAAATTTCGCGCCGCCAATCTTGCGATCAAAAGCAAGCCTTGGCGCGTTGTCCACCTCATCCATGCCGTGCACGGTGAAACTGTATTCCGGACCGCCCAAAATCTTAATCAGCAAAGCGATTTCGGCGGGGTTTGTTCCGAAATGCGCATGAAGATGGGTTACCGGTTCCTCTTCTCTGCGCAGCCACAGCAATATCTGACAAGCATGTGCCAGGTAGATCAAATGATAGGGCCAGGGCCGCACGCCGTTTCGGCTCATCGACAACGCCGCCCGTAACGCCTGAACAAATCGCCCCGGCTGCATCGCAGCCACCTGGAACACCCTTGGCAGCAGTCCGATCAGGCCCTTGTGCAGCGTATATCGGGTTTTTCCGATCTCTGCCTGATCCTCCGGGTCCACGATTTCTGCATCCCATCCCCGAAGGGCAAAGCGAACCACATCGACTCCCTGCCGTTCGAGCGCTAAAATCTCCCGTCGGATAAAGGTATGGCTGACCTTTGGATAAACATTCGTCAGATAGGCTACGCGCATTTTTACACTACTTTCTCGGCTCTCCGGGCCTGTTTTCCCGCAATCGAATGACAGCTGACGAAGGGGGCAGCAATAGGGCTTCCTGTTGTAATTAATACGACCGCAACAGGTTGGGGGACACCGTCGGCATCATCACTTGTATTCGATCAGACGAACCTTTCGCCCTCGTAGCCGACGCCAATAGTAGTCCAACATCCCCGATAGCTCGGCAAAATTGCCTAATGTCAGAAAAAATGCCCATTGCCAGCTGAATGCCCTGCTCCCGCCCTTTCGCAAGGCAAGCCGAACCACCTGGAGCGGATAAACCAACAGAGGCAGGGCCCACCAGAATCCGCCCAGAAACAGTGCCAGCACAGCCGCAGAAGTTACCGGAACAAACGTCCACTTCAAGATTCGCCGTGTCTGTGCAACCGAATGCCGTTCTGGTGTGGTGCCATGCAGAGCGGCCCCTTCGGCAAAGGCATGACCAGAACGGCGCGCCCGCTGCCACCACTGGCCAATTCTGGAAATATTGGCATCATGATACGTCATCTCGGCGTCTAATCTCCAAATCTTCCACCCATGCTGCCGTAGCCTGACACAGAGTTCCGGTTCCTCTCCCGCGATCATGCGGTCATTAAAGCCCCCCGCCTGCTG
>CAYTUW010000016.1:550-21922 GCA_964441435.1 uncultured Rhodobacterales bacterium | reverse complement strand
CGCATCAGCACATCACCACCGCAAGCCTTCGCTTCGCCGATCGGCGTATTCCATTCGTCATCACACAGCCGATTATAAACCGATGCTTCTGGGTGTGTTTCGCGCCGCCGCCCCGCTACAGCGCCGACTCCGGGATTGGCCGAAAGAAACACCTTTGCGGTTGCAAGCCAATCCGCATGCAGCGTGCAGTCCCCGTCGATGAACTGAATGAAACTGTATTCCCCGCGGTTTATCAGTGCCTCAACCCCGGCATTCCGCGCCCGTGCAGCCGTGAAAGGCAATGTCATATCAAGGTTTATCACCTCCGCGCCGGCCTTTGTGGCTTCTGCGATACTATCGTCGGAAGAACCGGAATCGACGTAGACGATCTGCTCAAACCCCTGCTTCAACGATGCAAGGCATCGAACCAGGCGAGCACCTTCGTTCCTGCCAATAATGACAATACCTGTCTTTTCTGTATTGTTCATTTGATCCTGTCGCAGTTGGCCGAAACGTGGTTGACGCAAAATGAACCAGATTTCAGCCGCACTTTAACCACCTTCCACATGCCAGGCTACCCGGAATGTAAACCGTTGCATATTATGAACAAACTCAGGAGGGACCAGAATGAACACAAACCTGTCCGCCCCCCCAGACCGGATTAGATCCTGTTTCCTAGGTCCCCGGTCAGAAGAGATGCTCCTGTTCCTGCATGAGTTCAGTCTTGGTGAGGAGTCATCGGCACAGGCAAAACCCGACACCGACCACGGCAGCATACGGTCTGTTGCGCGTGATCTCGGGTGGATCACCCCCGATCTGAGCCATCTGACGCCCGAGGGTTCAGCAGTATCGGATTCCTGTCGGGAATATGTGCTCTGGCGCAGGAGAGATCGCGCCTTACCCTTCCTCGGATGTTCGGCGGACCTGACCGAAGATGATTTCAGGGGTCGCCGAATTCTTGAGTTGGGATCAGGCTCCGGCATCAACCTTCTGTCCCTTGGCGCTATCGGTAAGTCGTTGGTGGGGTTGGAACCCGTCCCGCTTTATCGCCATATGTGTGAGATCTTTGCTGAACGCGAAGGCATGCCCCCTCCTGCAATGATAAATGGCAGTGCCGAAGACATCCCGGTTGCAGACGCAAGCGTCGATATCGTGCTCTGCGTGACGGCTCATCAGTATTTTGACTTGAAGCGGGCAATGGCCGAAATTTGCCGGGTGTTGAAGCCGGGTGGCGAAATGATCATCGTTGGGGCAACGCTGATGTCGTATTGGCAACACCAGTTTATCACGGCTTTTCATTCAATCGCAGAATTTAAGGCCTATTCCATTACCAGCATCAACTCTATCAGCTATTATTTCTCTTCGCGGCGCTTATTCCCGCCACGGGGCAGCAGCACGACCAGCCGCCCTGTATATCTGCCAGCCGGCAAAATGAGGCGTCTCGCACGCAATGTGCAGCTATTTCAGGAAAAACCTGTTTTTGCCGTAGGGGTGGACAGCTGTTTTCGCGCCCGGCGCGCAACTGCCTCTTTGTGAGGCATCCATTGATCACCGGTATGTATAACCCCTTTAGTCGCCCGATTTTTCCGCCTGTGCCGTCGCAAACCGCCAACTGCTGCGCACCATTTCATCCAGATCATATTGCGCTTCAAATCCAAGAAGATTACGGGCACGTTCGGTGCTGGCATAGCTTTCCGCCGCGTCACCAATCCGGCGCGCGACTGTCCTGGCGTTGATGCTGCATTTGTTTACACGCCGATAAGCCTCAACAACCTGCTGAACGCTGTATCCGCGCCCGGTGCCAAGATTCACCAGATGATCTGCGCCTTGTGCAAACAAGGCAGACAGGGACAGCACATGCCCGCGCGCCAGATCCTGGACATGGATGTAGTCGCGTACCCCGGTGCCGTCCTCCGTTGGATAATCATCACCGAAAATCAGAATTTCCTCCCGTTTGCCGATAGCAACCTGATCCAGGATCGGCATCAGATTGGCCGGCGGCTGGCCTGGGTCTTCGCCAATCTGACCTGATGGGTGTGCCCCAACAGGGTTAAAATATCGCAGCAACCCAACCCGGAAGTCAGAACGCGCCCGAGAGACCGCGCTCAGAAACTCCTCACCCAGAAGTTTGGTGCGGGCATAGGTGTTCAGCGGCGCGGGTTCGGCATCTTCGTCAATCGGCATCGCATTTGCGTTACCATAGACCGCAGCACTAGAAGAAAATACGATATGGTTCACGCCGTGATCCTGCATGGCAGACACGACATTGATCAGCCCGCTGACGTTGGTTTGATAATAGGCAAGTGGCTGTGTCTCGCTTTGGTCCACGCTTTTCAACCCGGCAAAATGGACAACCGCGTCAAAACTGTTGTTCGCAAATACGCTGCGCATTTGGCCCGCGTCTCTGATATCCGCTGAAACGACTGGAATTTCGGCCCCCGAAAGGATTTTCAACCGATCAGGGACTTCGACCTGCGCGTTCTCAAAGTTGTCAAGCAGGCTCACCCTGTATCCTGCTTCAAGCAGCGCAAGGCAGGTATGAGACCCAATATAGCCGGCCCCACCCGTCAGTAGAACATGTCTGGTCATTTACTCACCTTCTTATATCTCAGCCGCCGCCATTCCAGCGGTGTAGACCCCGTTTCCATAGTCGGCCCGGGATGGCTCATCGACCCCGTGTCCATTCTGACCCGCCCTTGCGAAACCGAACCATGGCATGGACTGCCCCATAAACCAAAAAACCGACCGGGTCAGTTAACAACAGACGCATCAATGCAGCCTTGCCCAGAGGCTCCTTTTGTTCGTTTGACAGCAGTGACGGGTAGTTTTTTGCGATTTCATAAACACCAGCATCCTGGCGGCGTCTGACACGTACAAGATTTGAAAAGCCTTCGATCATCGGCCAGTGATACGCCGCGCGGACCTCAATACGCTCATCCGGTGGAAAATGCAGCCGGACGAAGGTGTCATCCGAAATGATGTCGGGAAAGGTCCCCCAGCGTGCACGCCCGGCGCGGTTCAGCGCAAAGAGCCCAGCGCCAACCGCGCCGCCTTTCACAAAAGGCAACTTAGTCCAGAACCGGGCATATTGGCGCGTGACCCAGCTTTTTGCGCGCACGACCCGCAACGTCCCTGTCGCATAACGCGCACGTTCCACCGAAAGCGCCGTCTCCAGTTGACTCAACAACGCAGGGTCACAGCGCACGTCCGCATCCAGATAGACCAGAATCGCACCGGTCGCCGCGCGTTCACCCAACCGCAAGGCATTGAGCTTGCCTGGCGTTTCCGTCTCAATCACTTGCAGATGCCAACCGAGATGCGAAAAATCGGTGCCGTAGCCCTTTGCAACCGAAACCGTTTCATCGGTACAGGCGTTGGCCACAACGATCACCTGGGCAGCGGAACCAACATCCGTCTGCTGTAACAGCGCGTTCAGGCACGATCCGATATACTCTTGCTCGTTGTTGGCCGCGATGATCACGCTTATCCCGATGCTGGTGCCCCCCCCCGCATCCGGCGTTTTTTTGTTCAACTGTGCACTCATGCCGTTCTGATGCCAGAATTTTCTTTGTATTCAAATAGAAAACCAGCGGAAACCCGCCGCAACAACCAAAATCGCGCCGAAACCCGCGCAACCGCCAACCTGGCCATTTTTTTGACAATTTTATCCCAATACTAATGGCATCAGACAAAGGGACACTGAATGCTGCCGCACACCCAGGAAGAGGCTTCGACAATTCCACAACACCTGAGTGGAACACGAGCCGGTCTATTTTATCTGCTTCGCCAGTCGGCCGAAGCAGCGGCAGAACCTGTGCAACCCGCCCCGGCAGTACAGCCAGTTCAGAACGTGGCCCCGTTTCCCAAACAACGCATAGCAGCAGTAAAATCCGCAGACGTGCAGAGCGCCTTTCTCGAAGATACATTCATTTTTGACGTCTGAACCAGGTGGCCCTAGATTAGCGTCGGCTTTTTGCCGTCACACCCACAGCGATCATCTGTTAAAAATGCGCAGATGAACTCATGGCCCCGATAATGACCCGTATCAGCCTCTACAGCCTTTGCCTGTCAGCGGTTTTCTGCGCCGCCGGCATCTTGTCAGCACAGACCCCGGATCAGAGCGTGGTTTTGCGTCAGGATGATCTTATGGCGCTTGGCCCACTTGGGCTGCGCGCACCGGGCTTGACCTTACCAGAGAGCGACCCAGACCTATCCGGGGGTTCGCATACCGATGACAAGCCTGCGGCGCAGCTACTGCGGCGGCTGATGGTTCAGGGGCGGGCTGCAGGATTTTCCGGCCTCGTCTACGACAACCGGGACAGGGGCCATTCCAGTCTCAACGCCGCTGATTTTCCGGGCCTTACCCGGCTTGGCTACTCCTCTGGGTTACGGCGCCAAAACCTGGATCTTGGGCTGGGGGGCGCTGTGCTGTTGCCATATCCGGTAATAGGCAACTCCTCCACCGCTATCACGTCAGGTCATCTTGCGCGCAGCCTGCCCCGCCTCGCGATGACCCGGCCCGGAGATGCGCTAGTAGCCTATCGGGCCTATGTGGCGAACCATCTTTATGTTTATCCCGCGCATCGGGATGGCCCCGGCGGAACGCCATTCCCTGCGAATTGGGCATACACGGTGGCCAGCCAGGGATCATCCGGCTCTGACCACCCGTTTGTCGAGGCGTTGTTGCGGACCGCCGCTGCCTTTCGCCCGAGGACGCGCGCTACTTTGATCGAGCAGGCCATGCTTGCCCCGACATTGCAGATGATAATGCGCCGATGCCTCAGGCCGATCACAAGCGACGAGGATTATCTGACGGGCCTTGCACACCCCACGGTATTCGATGCGGCTCAGCTTAGACCAGCCTGTATGGTCAACATGGCCGCAAGCATTTTAGCAGACACCATACCGCCGGCTGTGCAACTCGCGGTCGAAGAGGAAAGTTTCTCGCTCACTGCAGGGCGGGCTGCGGCGAGCGAAAAGCTGTTTACAACACCTTTTGCGATTGCCAGAGTTTGGCGGGATCTCAGCGCTGAGCAAGGCATTACACTTTCTGCGCGCCCCGCACCAGAAACACTGCGGCATGAGGTTTCTTTTGTCTGGAAAGTGCTTCATGGCTCAGCAGAGGCTGCCACTATCATTCCCCTTGATGAAACAGGAAGCCGGGCCCGGATTTCCCTGACATGGCCAACCGGCACACCCCATCGCCTTGACATCGGCGTCTTTGCCTCGGCGGGGGGGATGATCGGCGCGCCTTCTGTGATTTCCATTGTTTATCCAGATCATCAGGTCCGAATATACGACGGCCCGAATAATCAAATATCGGAGGTCGATTATGACGCGGAACAGCGTGGCGCGACATTTGATCCCGCATTGTTCTGGTCAGCGCCGTTTCGTGATCGGATGGAATATGCAGACAATGGAAGGTTGCTGGGATGGACCCGCCGGTACCGCGATGAAAGCTGGCGGCAGTTTGACCCCGAAGGCGTGCCCCGCGGCCCGGTCAACAATCCTTCGGATTAGGTGGTATTGGCTACCAAATCGGTTTGATGCCCGCTTTGTCACGGAAACTTCTTGCCTCACGGCTAGCAGAATGACTAGGGAAAGGCCGAGTTTGGGGTCAGGGCGCACGGGTGGCGCGTTCCCCATGGTGGTTTGAGTACGGAAAGTTCCCCATGCTAAACATGTCCGAGAAATACCTTTTCCGAACGATCTTGCTGGTTCTTGTCTTTGCCACGGGCTATCGGCTGTTTCCGGTCATCGCAGGGCAACCCTGGTTGTCTGAATTCTTCGTCACAGAGGACGGCTATCTGATGTTGACCGTGGCCCGTAACATGGCCATCGGGAACGGCATGTCCGTCTCAGCAGGTGAAGTTGCCACCAATGGGGTTCAACCACTGGCGACCTTCTTGTTTGCATTGCCCTATGTCCTGTTGGGAGGCGACAAGCTGGGCGGGCTTGCCGGGTATCAGCTGATCTCCGTTGCGCTTTCAGTTGCCGGGCTTTTTGCGGTTCGGGCAGTTGCCCGTCTCGTTTTGCAGGGTCACCAGAACGCGCGCCTCTGGTCCTGGGGTGTTGCCGCGCTTTGGTATTGCTCGCCGTTGCTGCTGTTTCATAGCATGAATGGTCTGGAAACCGGGCTTTATACGCTGGTGGTGATGTTGGTGTTGCTCCGCCTGCATTCGCTTGCGATACAAGGTGCCGGGGCACCCCTGAAAGAACGCTTGTGGTTCGGCGCGATCTGCGGGATTGCCTTTCTGGCGCGCAATGACGCGGTGTTTCTGGTCATTATCGCCTACTTTACCTGGGGATTTTATGAGCTGCTTTCGCTGCGACTCAACTTTTTCCGCATCCTCGCGCGGATCGTGCCTTCGGGGATTATCTGCCTTATCGTGGCCGCCCCTTGGTTGATCAATAACAAGCTGCGCTTTGGGTCGATCATGCCGATCAGCGGGTCATCACAGTCCTTCTGGGCTGATTATGGCCTGAATTTACCCATTCTTCCGGCAAAGTTGTTTGAATATTTTTTTCCGTTCCTGCCCGTCCCGACGGCGTTTGAAACAAACCCCATGTTCGTGATCCCGGCAGTTGTTCTGATGAGCGTCATTTTCGGGTCTTTTATCGTTCTCGCACGCAGGCATTCCGATTCGCCACTGCGTGTCGTTTTGATCACCTATGTCGGTTTTGCCGCCGCTCTTTCGGTTTACTACGGCGTTTTCTTTGGTGCGCCGCATTTCCTGAGCCGTTACCTGGCACCTGCCGCCCCTCTTCTGATCGCAATGACCGTCGGGGGTGCATTGGCATGGTTCGCCAGCGATCGGTGGCGGCTTGCTTCTGCCCTCAGGGTTGTCACTGGCCTGGCTCTGATTCTAAGTATGCTTCTGCTGATCCGGCTCGCGTTACCGGGCCAGAAGGAACAGGGGCATTTCCAGATCGTGAACTGGGTGAACAACAACCTGCCAGCGGAAACCTGGGCTGGCGCGCCGCAAACCGGCACGCTTGGCTACTGGCACGACCGGACCATCAATCTTGATGGGAAAACCAACCCTGCAGCACTGGAAGCCCTATTGGCAGATCGCCATCTGCCCTATGTTATTGAAAGCCCGGTTGACGTCATTGCGGATTGGAACGGTATAACGGGCTGGGTCACGGACAACCCTGATTTTGCACGCCACTTCGAAATCATTGTCGATGACCCGGAGCATAACCTTGGCGTGTTGCGGCGCCGGAACACTTCGGAATGACATCACTTCCTGCATTCATGCGCAGACGGCTTCCTGAAAAGCTGAGTTTTGCCGGCCGCGTTGCCAAAGCAAGCCTCTGGAGCATTGGGGAACTTGTCATCGGTCATATATTGCGCCTGGCAAGCAATCTGATCATGACCCGGTTGTTATTGCCAGAGGCTTTCGGGCTGATGGCGGTCATCGTGTCCCTCCATATCGCCTTCATATTGCTGACGGACCTTGGCATCAGACCATTCATTACCCGTGATGAGAATGGTGAGAACCCTTATCATCTAAAGGTTCTTTGGTGCATTCAGATCGTAAGGTCTGGGTTTGTGGCAGTCTGTGTTGTTCTGGCGGCTGGTCTTCTGTGGTGGCTTGCCCCGCTTTTTGCCGCCGATAACACTGTCTATGCTGATCCGGCATTGCCCGCCCTGATCGTCGTTTCATCGCTGGTGATCCTCTTTACCGGCCTTGAAAGCACAAATATGCATCTCGCCATGCGCCGCCTGCAACCTGCGCGCCCGGCAGTCGTTGCGGTAACCGCGCAGGCGATTGGCCTTATCGCGATGGTCTGCCTGGCGTTGATCCACGCAAGCGTCTGGTCATTGCTTTGCGGTATGATCATCGGCTCGGTGGCGCGTACGCTGCTTTCACATCTTGTTCCGATTGGCCCTCAAATGGCCATCGCTTGGGACAGGGCTATCGCACGCGATGTCTGGCACTTCGGCAAATGGATTATGGGATCGTCGGCCTTCTACTTTCTCGCAACAAACGCGGACCGTTTCATCCTCGCCGGTTTTTTTGATAAAACCGTTTACGGCTTTTACATCATCGCCGTTCTCTGGATTCAGGCCGTAACTGTGGTGGTCCATAAGTTCGTCGGGGATATTGCCTTTTCCGCCATCAGCGAAGTCAACCGCGAGCGCCCCCAGGACCTGGCCCGCGTTATCCGCAAGCTGATGCTTCCAGTGGATGCGATGGGGCTTGGCGGGTTGATCGGCTTTCACCTTCTGGGCGGTGCTCTGATCGCTTTTCTTTACACGGAAAATTATCAGCCCACCGCTGCATTCTTTCCGCTTCTTTCCCTGCTGATCCCCATCCAGCGTTTCGGCGTCCTAAAGCAACTTCTGGTCGCCAAGGGTGACACCAAATCCACTGCTTTGGAATCCGGGTTCGCGGCCATTGCGCTATGTGTTTTCCTGCCGCTCGGTTTTCACTATCTGGGTGTGAACGGTGCCCTTCTTGCAATCGTCTTATGTCCGCTTCTCGGGTTTTCTGTAGTCTTGCTGCGGGTGAGGCCATATCTCAAAGGCGAGATGAAGCCCCACATAGCATGGTTTGTGGGGCTGGTTTTTCTGGCGGTGTTCATATTCTCTGTTCAGGAAGGGCTGTGGTAATGCAAAACAACACGCTCATCATAGATCTTGAAGGAACGCTCCTTGCCAACGATCTTGCCGTCGAACGCCGGCTAGGGTTGCTTACTGCCCGCGATCCATTCCCGGAATTGTCGGATATTCCCGTGAACAAAGCTGCGTTGCAACGCATCGCGAATTGGGTCGCAGACGGCGGGAAAGCGCTGGTCTATTCTCAAAAAGATCCGGCCCTTGCTCAGGCGTTCTGCGAGATCATACCAGAGCTAAGCGGCGCGTGCGCAGCAGATGATGTCGAACAGAAAATTTCCAGCGGCGCAACACATCTTGCGCCATCGCTAGAACCGGTGCCGGGCCAGCCTGCTCGTGGTATTAGATCCTATGTCCGGGCGCTGCGGCCACATCAATGGCTTAAGAATATCCTGGTGTTTCTGCCTTTGATTGCCGGTCACCGGATCGACGCTGACGCCATCCTCGCTGCGGCAATCGCCTTTGCCGCGTTCAGCCTTGTGGCCTCCGGCGTCTATATCATAAACGATCTGCTGGATCTGCCATCTGACCGCGCCCACCCGCGCAAGAAAAACAGACCCTTCGCATCGGGGGCGATTCCGGCCCGCCACGGTCTGTTGCTGGCGCCACTACTGTTTATCGCAGGTTTTGGCATGTCGGCTGCGTTGGGGCCGCGCTTCATGGCGGTTCTGGCATTGTATCTGGTGATCACAACCGCCTATTCCTTCTGGCTCAAAAAACGCGCAATCGTGGATATCTGCACCCTCGCTATCCTCTATACCGTGCGCATCATCGCCGGAGGAGAGGCCGCGCATATCCCGCTTTCGGTATGGTTGCTTGCCTTTTCCATATTTCTTTTCTTTTCGCTTGCGGCCATCAAACGGCAGGCCGAGCTTATTGTCATGATGGAACGCAACCAGATGACGGCAACAGGGCGCGGATATCACACCACCGATCTGCCGCTCGTGTCCCAAATGTCGATTGCGGCGGGTTATGTTTCCGTTCTGGTGATGGCGCTTTATCTGAACTCGCCCGAGGTGAGGGATCTCTATTCACGGCCTGAATTGCTGTGGGGTATTTGCTTGGTACTTCTTTATTGGGTGAACCGGATGGTTATCGTCACCCATCGCGGATACATGCATGATGACCCCGTGGTATATGCCGTTCGTGATCGAATAAGTCAGATCTGCTTTTTGCTGGTTGCCGCCTGTGTCTTTGGCGGCAGCATTATCTGATGCCCCCCAGCATCCCACCAACCGGAGAGCTTGCCATGGCAAACCGCAACACCCCGTCCCCGCTCAAGAAGATCCCGCTGCTGAATGTCTTTGTTCATGACATCACAATGGATCAGCTTGTAGAGAACTTTGATCAGGGGTTACTGCTCACGCTACACACGGAAATGCTGATGAAGCTCCAGAATGACCCGGAGTTTTATGAGGTATTTCAGCATTTTGACCTCGTCACCTGCGACAGTCAGGTTCTGGCCTTTGCGACCCGCTTTTTGGGGACTCCGGTGCGTGAAAGGGTTTCTGGCTCTGATTTCTTCCCAAAATTCTACATGCATCACAAGGACAACCCGGAAGTAACGGTGTTCATGTGTGGCGGGCAACCCGGCATCGCTGAAATCGCGGCGCAGAAAATTAACGAGAAAGTTGGGCGGGACATCATTATTGGTACTGACGCGCCGTCATTTGATTACGAAAACGATCCGGCAGAGGTTGATCGCCTGATTGATGCTATCAACGCTTCCGGTGCCACGGCCCTATTGGTCGGACTGGGCGGAGGGCGACAAGAGAAGTTCATCGTCAAATATCGCTCACGTATGCCGAATGTGCGGATGTATCTCCCGCTTGGGGGCACAATCGACTATGAGGCTGGCACGTTCAAACGCCCACCTGCCTGGGTTACCAATGTCGGCGGCGAATGGCTCTATCGTTTGGTGAAGGAACCGGGCAAACGCTGGCGGCGCTACCTGATCCACGACCCCAAGGTTTTACCACGTCTTTTCGCGCAACGGTTCGGATTATACCGCAATCCCTTTGCCGATGAGCCAGCCGAACAGGCCAAACAGAGTTAGCCATTAATCGGATGCGCCTTCGGTGCCCTCGGAAAGGAAGATGCGCGCTTCTGCGGCAATCTCCGACGTTTCGGCCCCAACGAGGGCAAGCACCTGAGTCATTTCGCGTTCGGCATCCTGCAGGCGGCCGGCTGCGATATAGGATTTGCCCAGATGATACCGGACTTGCGCGTCACCCCTCAGGGCAGAGGCAGCCGGTTCCAGGTATTGGATCGCCTCTTCGGTGTTTCCATTCAGGAAGGCGATCCAGCCGTAAGTGTCCTGAAAGGCCGGGATACGGCTGCCCCTCAAAACCCGTGCTACTTCGCGCGCCCGGCGTAAACTTTCTTCGTCGGTCCGATGCTGGGACAGCAGGCTGGCCAAGTTATTAGCAAACAGCGGATTGGCCGGCAGCCGCGTATGTAGCTCATCGTAGGTTGCAATGGCGCCTTCGTAATCCTGTTCCTGCTCAAGCAAAGCGGCCATCGCCAGTTTCGGAGCGATGGCGCCGGGGTTTTCTGCTATCAGCGCGTCGAGGAAAGGTCTGGTTTCAGCGCCGCGCCCTTCGGCGATCATCACACCAAACAGCGCCTGCAATGCTGCGCCATTGTCAGGATTTTTCTGAACCAGGCGCTCCAACAGCGGCCCTGCGGCATCCGTGTTGCCATTGACGAGCATCAGCGAGGCGCGCATCAGCAAAAGAGTGGTGTTATCCGGGTGCGCCGCCAACTGCAAATTCAGCGCCGCTTCAACTTCGTCATAGCGCCCGGTTCGAAACAAAATCTGAAGCCTGTTAACAGCTGCGCGTAGTTCCTCATCAGTGCCCTGATCCAAGGCCGAGTCTTGCAGAGCGAGTGCTTCTTCGACGCGCCCCCTGGCCAACATCACAGTGGTCTGAATGGCGCTTGCCGCTTCCTGTGCTTCTTCAGCATCCATTGCAGACAAGACCGACACGATAGCACCGACTTCGTCAAACCTGTTGCCCCGCAACAGCAAATCAGCTTGCGCTGTCATGACACCGACATGCCCGGGATTGCGGCGCCGTGCATCAGACAACACCGCCAATGCTGCTTCTATCCGGTCTTCCTCCGTCAAAAACGCCGCATAGCGCAGCGAAACTGCCGGTGCCCGGTCAGCAAATTCCACCGCGAGCGCAAATCGGTCACCGGCAAGATTGCGATCCCCCGCCAGCAGATGCGCCTCTGCGAGAAGCAGCATGATCGCCGGGTCTCGTGGCTCGCCGGCCTGGGCCGCCCTCAGATTGAGTATCGCATCTCTGACGTTCCCGTCACGGATCTGCCAGGCCGCGAGCATTTTCAAAGCCTCAACCTCCGTCGGATCATCCTCCAGAACTCGCGCCACTTCTGCCCGCGCACCTGCGACGTCACCGGTTTCGATCAGCATTCTGGACAGAAGCAACCGCAGCTCTGAGGTTTCGGTTGTAGGTTCCAGTTCACTCAAAAGAGTTCGCATCCCCGAAATTGCCTCGGCTTTCTGGCCGGCATCAAAGCTGAAATTGGCTTCCACCGCTTTCAGCGTGATGTCATCGGGGTATTGCGCGCGCAGTTGCTCCAGCTCTTCTAAGGCGCTTTCCGCTCCCTGCGTTTCATTCAGAAACTGAATTACCGCAAGCTTGTCATCTATTGTTGCCTCGGCAGCTGCACCCAGGCTGCGCAGGTATTGTTCCGCCTCTGCCAGATCACCGTG
Organism: uncultured Rhodobacterales bacterium; assembly: GCA_964441435.1. Classification (GTDB taxonomy): domain Bacteria; phylum Pseudomonadota; class Alphaproteobacteria; order Rhodobacterales; family Rhodobacteraceae; genus CAYTUW01. The sequence continues at coordinate 9,578 of CAYTUW010000016.1, read as the reverse complement.
CCGCCTTGCCCAGGTCAGACGAAGATCGCGGGCTTCTTCATTATCGGGAAATGTTGTGGTCAACACGGCAAGGGCTACCCGCACCTGATCAAAGGCTTCGGCCTCTTCCAGCAATCGAAGGCGGATCAGATGAAACTCATAATGTTCCGGATTGGCGGCAAGCGCACCCTCAACTTCCCGAAGGGCGCGTCCGGTATCTTCGTCCAGCAGGGCGCGATCAATCAGGATGCGCCAGGCCACAATATTGGAAGGATCCGCCGCGAGGGTTTCAGTTGCAACCCGCGCGGCCTCTGCGCGGATACCCGGGGCCTCCGCTGCATTCCGCGCTTGCAAAGAGGTATGGAACCGGACCGCTGCGCTGGCCAGCGCGGTCTCAGGGGCGTCCGCGGCATATTCCGCCATGTCGTCTACATGATCAGCCGCCTGTTCCCAAAGGCCATATTCGACGGAAATCTGCCCAAGCGCTAGATGAGCCTCCGGCAGTTCTGGATATTGTTCCGCCAATCGCAGGAATTGCGAATATGCTTCTTCGATCGCCCCATCTTCCCAACGCAGTGTTGCATAGGTCAGGCGCGCCTCTTTATGAGTGCCATCATATTTGAGCGCATTGCGAAATTCCACCAGCGCGCGCGCCGTATCCCCGGCGTCAAGCAATACCAATGCAGCTTGATAGTGTCTTTCCGCCCGCTCTTTCGGATCCTCGCAACCAGCCAGAAAGATCGAGGCACAGATAACAAAGACTCTTAGAATGCCCACGCCACGCGCCATGATGAATAACCTTCTGCAAATGACGCTGGATATTTGCAGAATTCAGGAGCCGGGGCAACAACCGGCAGCGACGGTTCTACGCCTTTCGCTCAGTATCCGGTGCCGCGGCAAACAACGCCAAAAGTCGCCCCCAGAATGGACAGGTCGGTGCCAAGGGACAGCTTGCTGTAATAGGCATCATCAAAGTCAGCACGATTGGCAAATCCGCATTCATTCCGGTCCGACACCTGCCACAGGCCGGTAATCCCTGGGCGCAAGGCAAAATAGGCGGTTCCAGGATACAGTGCCTTTTGGCCAACCATCATCGGGCGCGGGCCAACGAGGCTCATATCGCCGATCAACACGTTGTAGAGTTGTGGAAGCTCATCAAGCGAGGTCTTGCGGAGCGCACGCCCCAAGACGGTAATTCTTGGATCGTCTTTCAGTTTTTGCTTGGCATCCCATTCCTTGCGTGCGTCCGGGTTGCCGGAAAGGTACTGTTCCAGCTTGCAATCCGCGTTCGGAACCATGGTCCGCAGTTTCCACATCCGAAAGACACGGCCATTACGCCCGATCCGCCGTTGCATATAGAATGGGTTTCCGCCGCCCAGGGCGATCGCAAGTGCAAAAATGGCTACAACGGGCAAAACAACTGGCGCTGCGACAATTACCAAAAGAATATCGGCCAGACGCTTTCCAAAATCCCGATAGATCCCTCTTTGTGCAGAAACGGCCGGGCGGCTTTGGCCCGCAATATACCTGTCCACAGGACTCGGACAATGAATAGTCATAACTTTCCCCACCAATAGTACCCTACGCGATAATTCGCATAACCGCTTAAAACCAATGCCCAGCACTTCGCCGACCGGACAACCTCAATGTTCGTTGAGAGACTGCTTACAGAGAGAAGACAGACACCAACCCCGCATTCAAATTAACACACTGTTAGGCACATCTCCAATCTGCCAGCCGATCAAATCACCAAATAGTCGATGTTTTCCCGACTTTGCCGCAGAATGCTACATATCTGTTTCCCATATCTGCATTGTAATGACTTGTAATCCCCCATTGTATCCCCGCAAGCCACAATAACGATGCCAGCCTGCCCACGCATTGTTTCAACCACGTAACCAATACAGGGTAGTATGGGAAATTTTTGTAAAATATGACCCAAACCGGAAACGATGGTTCACGCAATAATGGTGAAAATGTGGCGGCTCGATTCGCTCTCTGCGTTACTCCGCAGATCACGGGCGCCAGGATGATTCCCTCAGAGCCTTATATTAAAGGACTAAAACCTGTTTTTTCACCACAACGGCAGAAAGATCGGCCCGATCCGGCAGCTTCAAAGAGGCCGCGGAGCAGAAATAGCCCTGCAAACATTTCAAATTCCAGCCTTCATGGTGTCCATTTTCGGGTGGACCCCTTATATTCGGCGAGAACCCGACACCCCGCGCCCCTGCGGGAATGATGAGTGAGTCAGAACTGGTGATTACGGATCCAAGCGGCCCGGACGACAAAAAACCGAGACGACGCTTTACACTGAAAGCGCCGGAAAAGTTCGTGCGCCTAAATAAGAAAATGCAAGAGCCGGAAAGCACCGCCGATCCGGCGGTCCCTGAAGTGTCGTCAGAACCCGTAGCCGCCCCCCCGGCGCGCGATGTGTTGCCTGAAACAAATTCGATTGATCTATATGCAGACTATTTCGGACTGACAGAGCGACCTTTTTCGCTCGTGCCCGATCCGGAATTTCTCTATTGGTCCGATATGCACAAGCGCGCCTATACGATGCTTGAATACGGCATTCTGACGCGGGCACCGATCACGCTGATCACCGGCGAAGTCGGCGCAGGCAAGACCACGCTGGTGCACCACCTTCTGTCCAAGATTGGAAAGAATGTGCGCGTTGGACTGATTTCAAATGCACATGGGTCGCGTGGCGAACTGCTGCGGTGGGTGCTTATGGCGCTCGATCAGCCCGCGGACCCCGCAGCCAACTACGTCGATCTGTTTTCACAGTTCCAGCAATACTTGATCGCACAATATGCGTCCGGCAACCGTGTGGCCCTGATATTTGATGAGGCACAGAACCTAAGCCGTGAATCGCTTGAAGAACTGCGCATGTTCACCAATATCAATTCCAACAAGGATGAATTGCTGCAACTTGTGCTGGTCGGCCAACCGGAATTGCGGGACACGATCACGCGCCCGGACATGGTGCAGTTCACGCAGCGCATTGCTGCAAATTTTCACCTGTCCCGCATGGATACCGCAACGGTCCGCCAATATATAGCACATCGCCTAAAGGTCGCCGGTGCACAGCAGAACTATTTCACGACTGCGGCAACAGAGCTTATTCATGAAATCACCTCTGGTGTTCCCCGTCTGGTCAATCAACTGGCAGACCTCGCCATGGTTTACACCTTCTCGGATGGTCGAAAACGTGTCATGGCGGCAACCGTACAAAAGGTATTGGATGACGGCGCGTTTCTAGGCGTTCCGACACCGGCCAAACTGGATTGATAAGTCCCCATGAAAAGCGAACTTAGTTTTTATATTTCTCTGTTTCTTCGTCGGCTGAACATCTTTTTGCCGATTGTGCTGATCGTCTCTCTGATCGGGGTCGTTGCGGCGTTTACACTTCCGACGAGCTATCGCGCAGAAGCGCGCCTTGTCGTGGAATCGCCGCAGATACCCGGCGAGCTGGCCGCCTCCACCGTTCAGGCCGGTATGCTCGAGATATTGGAGGTGATCCGCCAGCGCATTCAGACGCGTACCAAGCTGCTGGACCTGGCGCACCGATTCGAAGTGTACCCGGCTGATTCCGAACTCAACCCGGATGGTATCGTGCGGGATATGCGGCGCAGGATCCAAATTGAACTGCCGCTTGGGCAGATCGGGCGGGCGTTGTTTGTCACCGTATCATTCGACGACAAGGATCCGCAGCGATCCGCCCAGGTCACAAATGAGCTTGTCACGCAAATTCTGCAACAGAACATTGAAATGCGGACCCAGGTAACGGGACAGACGCTCGATTTCTTCAAGGGCGAGGTTGACCGGCTGGAAGAAGAACTGACGCGCCAGACCACACGCATCCTGGAATTCAAAGAAGAACATAAAGACGCCCTTCCCGATAGTCTGGAGTATCGGCGGAATCGACAGGCTGCATTGCAGGAACGTGTCCTGCAGATGGAGCGTGAATTATCCGGCCTGCGGGATCGGCGGGACCGATTGATCGAAATATTCGACCGAACGGGCCGCCTGGATGTGCGCGGTGACAGCCTGACACCTGAACAGCGCCAGCTACAGCAGTTGAAAGATCAACTGGCGTCCGCGCTGGTTATCTATTCGCCGGAAAACCCCAGGGTTAAGTCGCTGGAGGCGCAGATTGCCGCTCTTGAGGCAGCGAACATCCGCCTTGGACTGGGGACAGAGACAGCCCCGAACATGACCATTTTCGAACTTGAGTTGTCAGACATTGATGGCCAGTCCAAGTTCATTCTGGAACAAAAGCGCCAGATAGAAGCAACACTTGAAATCCTGAATGCTTCTATTGATGCGACCCCGACCAATGCCATCGCCCTTGGCACGCTTGAAAGAGATCAGGAACGTATTCGCGCAGAATATAACGAAGCGGCGGAAAGTCTGGCAGAGGCCCGGACCGGTGACCAGATCGAAGCCCAGTCCAGGGGCCAGCGGATTTCCGTAACCGAACAAGCAACCGTACCGGAAGAGCCGGCAAGTCCGAACCGAAAGCTGGTGATTGCTGCCGGCATCGGTGGTGGGCTTGGTCTTGGTTTTGCAGTGCTTATTTTGCTTGAGATACTGAATTCGACGATTCGCCGGTCCTCTGAACTGACCGCGCGGTTTGGGGTCGTGCCATTTGGGACCGTGCCGTTGATGCAGACGCCAGGGCAGCGGTCCATGCGCAGATTGCGCCTGTTGGCCTACACCGTCGGGATATTGGCCGTGTTGGTTGCCGCGCTCTATATCATCGACATGTATATATTCCCGGTTGGGGATCTTTTGCAGTCAGCCAGTGAACACGCCGGGTTTGATTGGCCGTTTGCGGAAAATCAGGATTAAGGGGCAAGATATGGAGCGTATCCAATCAGCTATAGAATTGGCGCGGCAAACACGCAAAAGTTCCGAACAGGGCGACGCACCAACCCAGGAGATTTCGTCCCCCGGAACCTGGGCTACGCTTCCGCGGATTTCGCCGCCCCCATCAAAGCTCTCGCGGAATCACATTGTTGCGCATAACGGCGGCGCTACGGCGATCCCGTTTGACATGATGCGTGCTAAACTTGTGCAGGCAAAGCGCCGGGAGAACTGGAATCGCGTCTGCATCACGTCACCAAGACCTGCGAGCGGCAAAACAACGCTTTGTCTGAACCTTGCCTTCAGCCTGGCGCGCCAACGCGATCTTCGGGTGCTTGTTGTCGATTTTGACTTGAGGCGGCCTTCTATCTGCCGAATGTTGGGGATCCCGGAACAGCCAATGTTTTCAGATGTGCTAAACGGGACCGCAGCGGAGGAAGATCACCTCCTCTGTTATGGTGACAACCTCATGTTTGCGATCAACTGCAAGCCTGCCGAAAACCCGGCAGAACTGCTACAGACGAAACAGGCCAGCCAGGTGATTGACCGGCTTGAGGTTAAATATGCGCCGGATCTGATCCTGTTTGATTTGCCGCCGTTGCTGGTCGTTGATGACGCCATGGCGTTTCTGGATCAGGTGGATTGCGCCTTATTGGTTGGCGCTGCCGAACAGGTGACGCACGGTGAAATTGAACGATGCCAGCAGGACATCGAGAGCCGGACCAATATGCTGGGGGTCATCCTTAACAAATGCCGCTATCTCGATAACACCGAAACCTATGGTTATTAACGTCCCCGGCTAAAGATCAGGCGACACGCGACATGCCAAATTCATTCGCTTATCTTGTCCTGTTCAGCTGGCCGGTTGTGGCATTAATCCTGTTCAGGGTGTTTTCTGTCCGACCGGCGCTGATCTACACAATAATGCTGGGCTATTTGTTTCTTCCGACCGGGGTCGGCATTGATTTGCCGGGGTTCCCCTTGATGGATAAGACATTCCTGGCCAACCTCAGCGCGGCACTCTTCTGCTTGATCTTCGGGCGCAGCCTTATAGGAGCGCGTCAGCATGACCCCTCATCAGTGCGCACCCATCGCCGCGAGCCTGGCAAAGTACTGTTTTATCTGCTGATCCTGCTTCTTGTCGTCACACCGGTGTTCACGGTGATGAATAACCAGGAACCGATCATCGACGGCGTTGTCTTCCTGCCTGGGTTGCGCAGTTACGATATCGTTTCAGTGCTCGCCGGGCTTTTGATCGCACTCCTGCCGCTGTTTCTGGGACGGCGGTATCTTGTGACAAGGGAAAGTCACCAGCAACTGCTGAAAGCTTTTGCGATCCTCGGGCTTTGTTATTCACTGTTGATGCTCATTGAAATCCGCCTCAGCCCGCAGCTGAACAACTGGATGTACGGTTTTTTTCCCCACAGCTTTCTGCAGCACATTCGAGGCGGTGGATACCGCCCGATCGTGTTCCTGCCGCATGGTTTGTGGGTGGGTATTTTCACCGCCATGGCTGTGCTTGCCGCGACCGCGCTGTGGCGCCAAACCACGGCACGCGCCCATTCCTTTGCATGGGGTTGGGCAGCGCTATGGTTGTTTGCGGTGCTGTTTCTTGCAAAATCTCTGGGCGCGTTTGTTCTTGCCATCCTGCTGCTGCCAGTGCTTTTGTTCCTCGGGCGCCCTGGACAGATCATCACCGGCGCCGCCGTTGCGATTACTGTGATCACCTATCCGTTGCTGCGCGGCGCGGATCTGGTCCCGGTGGACAAGGTGATGGAACTTGCAACCTCGGTCAGCGCCGAACGGGCACAATCGCTTGAAGTCCGGCTTGTAAACGAAAACCTGCTTCTTGAACGCGCCAACGAGAAGCCTCTGACAGGTTGGGGCGGCTGGGGGAGGAACGAACTTTACGATCCAGACACCGGGCGCGCCTATACGATCACTGATGGCGCATGGGTTATCCTGATCGGAACCTATGGCTGGATCGGATATATCGCCCATTTCGGGCTTTTGATCCTTCCTCTGGTGTTGTTACTACGTCACCGACGGCGCCTCAAACCTGACCGGGCAACCACTGCTCTGGCGATGCTCCATGCGATCAACCTTATTGACCTTATTCCAAATGCCACGCTGACGCCGCTTACCTATCTGCTGGCTGGCGCGCTGTTGGGCGGCATGCGGATTCCGCCACCGCCGGAACCTTCCGGCAGAAACGGAAACGGGGGTGCCTCCGGGCGCATCGAACCGATAGAGGCAGATCAAGACACCGCGCCCGCAACCCCAGTCCGACATGTGAGACAGCCGCGGAAGTAAGCGGCGGGCACACCACCAGAACCCAGTAAACCCTCCGCTAGTTGCGCGCGTAGACGTCCTCATAACGGACGATATCGTCCTCGCCCAGGTATGCTCCGGTTTGCACCTCGATCAGGACCATAGGAACTTTCCCCGGATTTTCCATCCTGTGTTTTGCCCCCAGCGGGACAAAAACGGATTCATTTTCCGCGACAAGCGTGACCGTCTCATCAATGGTCACCTTCGCCGTTCCAGCCACAACAATCCAATGCTCGGCACGATGGACATGGCTTTGCAGGCTAAGGGCAGCCCCCGGATGGACATATATGCGTTTGACCTGAAAGCGATCGCCAATGACCAGACTTTCAAACCAACCCCAGGGCCGATGGTCCTTTGGAAAGGCCGTGGCCTGTGGCTTCTTTTGTGCTTTGAGGGCGTCAACGGCTTTTCGAACGTCCTGTGCGCGGCCCATATCCGCGACTAAAACGGCATCATTCATCGCTATGGCCATGATGTTTGTCAGACCAATACCTACAAGCTCCATCGTCTCGCTTTCGGATCTCAAGAGGCTGCCTTCGCATTCGATTGCGGTTGCCCCGGCACTTGTTACGACACCCGCTTCATCCGGGTTGCTTTCGCGCCAGACCGCGTCCCAGCCACCCAGGTCAGACCACCCGCCGGAATACGGGACAACCGACAGGTTTTTTGCGTGTTCCATAACGGCATAATCAACCGATATATCATCGGCGGCAGACCAAGGTTCTGGTGCCAACCGCAAAAACCCAAGGTCTGTTTTCGCCTGGTCAAGCGCTGCCTGCACGGGCCCGACCAACGTGGACGCATGGGTTTCGTAGGCTGTGATCACATCCTTTACCGAAGCCAGGAAAATCCCGCCGTTCCACAGATGAAGACCATCCGCCACCATCTGTGTCGCATGTGCGATATCAGGTTTTTCCAGAAAGCGCTTTAGCTTGATCGGTACGCCGTTGCCGTCGCCCTTTTCCACAAGGTTCAGATAGCCATACCCCGTTTCCGGATGGGTCGGGGTGATGCCAAAGGTGACAATTTCCCCCGCATCCACCGCAGTCAGGCCCTGATACACCGCCTGATGGAATGCTGCGTAATCCGGCACGACATGATCCGAAGGGGATACCAGCATAATCGTATCAGGGTTCTGTTTGCGCAGATAAAGCGCAGCTGCAAGGATCGCAGGCGCTGTGTTGCGCGGTTGTGGCTCGATCAGAATGGCACCGGGATCGACGCCTGCTTCTGCGAGTTGTTCGGTCACAATGAACCTGAAGTCTGAATTCGTTAGCGTAAGAGGAGCGGCAAAGCTGACGCCTTCGGCCTCCCCCGAAAATCGGCGCGCCGTGGCCTGAAACAATGTTTCCTGACCAACAAGAGGAACAAACTGCTTCGGGTAGCACTTTCGCGACAGGGGCCACAGGCGTGTGCCGGATCCCCCGCACAACAGAACTGGTGTTATTTTTCTGTTTTCAGACACTTACACACTCTCTTTTTGAACGAACTCAAAGATATCTCGCGCTTGTATAGCGGAAACGCTGAAACATATGCGGTTCCCAACTTTCAACTGTTCATTCCCGGCAGGTAATGCGACAGCGGCACATTTATCGCTCTGATAGCGCTCACCAGGCGCGCTTCTGCTTCTGTTACATTCTCTTGCGAACCGATTGGTGTGATCAGCCTTACCAAGGCGCTATCCGCTCGCTGATACTGGATTTTATTGGTCAGCGTTCGAACCCGCGCGGTAAATCCTGATCCTGTCCGCCGCCCGAGCTGTTCGTACCAGAAATAGACGAGCATCCGCTCAGACCCTTTCTGGATGATTGCGCGGTTGATGTTGAAGGGTCGGTCAGAGTTCATCTCG
>CAYTUW010000016.1:0-540 GCA_964441435.1 uncultured Rhodobacterales bacterium | reverse complement strand
GCCTGCCCCGTCGGGTTCTGGGATTTGTTCCAGCGCGGCAATTTCCCACCCTGCCCCGGGGAGGCACACTTCCGGCGCATGGGCCCCGCCGGTATTCTGGTCCGCGTACCACGCCATGAACAAATCAACCGGTGCTTTGGCATCGGAATTTGTCAGGGCCACGGAATGATAGTCATCTGCGGCCAACACGCGTTCAACCTCCACTTCAAGCGCACGTCTTGGTCCGGCTTCCCATGTACCAAGCTGTGATGGAAATGCGGCGAAAGGATCGCGCAACACAACGACCGGTTCGGGCTGGGGCAGCAGCGGCCAGAGGATCGCCAACCCCATCGTAAGCCCCGCCGATATGGCAAGCGCCCTTGACGGTTCAATCAGACGAAGGCGCAGCATCTGCTGCCAGAGCCCCTCTGTATCCAGATCCAACGCTGCAATGACACCAACCCGATCCCTACGGATCAGCACCAAAACCCAGGCGAGCAGAAACAGCAACAATATGCAGCTGACAAAAATCACCCAGCCTTCAAAGAAATGCGTGATACC
>CAYTUW010000015.1:3743-24933 GCA_964441435.1 uncultured Rhodobacterales bacterium | reverse complement strand
CTGGGGCGAGGCCGCCGGGACCGATGCGGTGGTGTTCCGCCCGATCACCGATGCCAACACCCGTGTTGCCGAGATGCTCGCCGGTGGGATCGACATGATGGTTGAGGTGCCACCAACATCGCTTGGCCAGTTTGAAGGTGACGGCTACAGCGTTGCCCAACAGGCAGGCCCACATGTCTGGTTCCTGATCCTGAACGCCAAGGAAGGCCCCTTTGCCGATGTACGCGTGCGTCAGGCCGCAAATTACGCGATCAACAAGGAGGCCATCGTGAACGATGTGCTGGAAGGCACCGCAACCGTAGCAGCGGGGCCGACGCCGCCTGCTTTTGCCTGGGCCTATAACTCGGATCTCGATCCCTATCCCTACGACCCTGACAAGGCGCGTGCACTGATTGCAGAGGCCGGGGCTGACGGCGCAGAACTGACGTTCTACGTGACCGAAGGCGGGTCTGGCATGCTTGACCCGATCCCGATGGGCACCGCCATTCAGGCTGACCTTGAGGCCGTGGGTTTTGACGTGACAATCGAAACCTATGAATGGAACACCTTCCTCGGCGAAGTGAACCCGGGGCTTGAGGGCAAGGCCGATATGGCCGAAATGGCCTGGATGACCAATGATCCGGATACGCTGCCCTATCTGGCGCTCCGTTCCGGTGCATGGCCCGAAGAGGGCGGGTTCAACTCCGGCTATTACGCCAATGACAAGGTGGATGAGCTGCTCGAAGCGGCGCGCACCGCCACCGATCAGGACGAACGCGCCCGCCTTTATCGGGAAATGCAGACCATCGTGCAGGAAGATGCGCCCTGGGTCTTTGTCGCCAACTGGAAACAGAATGCGGTGACAAGCGATCGGGTGGAAAACTTCGGGCTCGAACCTTCCTTCCTGTTGCACCTTCAGGGTGTTGTGAAAAACTGAGGCAGGAACGCCCGGGCCGGATGCACCTGGCCCGGGCACTCTTTTCGGCACAGATGAGGAAGGCAAGATGGGCAGCTACATCCTGAAACGGCTGGTGTCGGCCATTCCGGTCCTCTTTGGCATCACCATCATCGTTTTCCTGATCATGTCGATGATTCCCGGCGATCCGGCGACGGCGATCCTCGGCTCTTATGCGACGCCGGAAAACGTGGAAAAGCTGAACCGCGACCTTGGCCTTGATAAGCCGATGGTACAACGGTATTTCATCTGGCTCACCAATATGCTGACGGGCGATTTCGGGCGGTCCTTTTCGCTCAACCGCCCCGTGATTGACGAGGTTCTGGAACGGTTCAACGCCACGCTGATCCTTGCCGGGACAAGCCTGCTGCTGTGTTCAATTCTGGGCATTCTGGCGGGCGTCATTTCGGCCGCGCGGCAGTATGGCTGGGCGGATAAGGCGATCACCTTTGTTGTCCTGATCGGCATTTCGGTGCCGTCTTTCTTTCTTGGCATGATGATGATCCTGCTGTTTGCGGTGAACCTGCGCTGGCTGCCGGTGAGCGGCATGTATGCGATCTATGGCGGCGGTGATCTGCCAGACCTGCTGAACCACCTGATCATGCCTGCCCTGGCACTGGCCGCAGTGGCGACCGGGGTGATTGCGCGGCTGTCGCGGTCGGCCATGCTCGAAGTTCTGCGGCAGGATTTCATCCGCACCGCGCGGGCCAAAGGCGTGCCTGAACGCCGGGTGATCATGGGTCATGCGCTGCGCGCGGCGATGGTGTCGATCATCCCGATCCTTGGCATTCAGGCGGGGTTCGTGCTGTCAGGCGCCGTCTATATCGAAATCGTGTTCCAATGGCCCGGCGTCGGGCGGATGCTGGTGGACGCCATCCTGAAACGAGACCTGCTGCTGGTTCAGGGTGGTGTGGTCTTTGTCGCCGCCTGTTATGTGATGTTCAACATCGCGGTTGATGTTGCACAAAGCATGCTCGACCCGAGGATCAAGACATGAACGCCTTTCTCAAACTTCTGTTTCGCAACCGCCTTGCGGCCCTTGGTGCAGTGGTGTTGGCGGCGATCCTGATCCTGGTGCTGATTACGCCGCTGCTGCCGCTGAAGAACCCCGACGTGACCGCCACGGCGGACCGCTTCATGCGTCCGTTCAGCGAGGGGCACCTGCTTGGCACCGACCATCTGGGCCGCGATTTGCTGAGCCGCCTGCTTTACGGCACGCGTCTTTCGCTGGCGATTGGTATCGCCGCCGCCCTGATAGCAGCCACCATCGGATCGGCGATCGGGATTGTTGCGGGCTATTTCGGCGGGCGCACTGACAATATCATCATGCGCGGCGTCGATATGCTGATGGCCTTTCCCTATATCCTGCTGGCGCTTGCGATTGTTGCCGCCCTTGGCCCCGGTCTGATGAACGCGCTGATTGCGGTGGCTGCGGTCAATGTCCCGTTCTTTGCCCGTAACATTCGCGGTATCACCGTTGGTCTTGCCGGGCGCGAATTTATCGACGCTGCGCGGCTTGCCGGTATGGGGCACACGCGGATTATCCTGACCGAGCTTTTGCCCAACGTGCTGCCGGTGATCGTGATTGCGATGTCCACCACGGTGGGCTGGATGATCCTTGAAACCGCGGGCCTTTCTTTCCTTGGGCTGGGTTCACAGCCGCCGCAGGCAGATCTCGGGTCGATGCTGGGGGAGGCGCGTTCGGCGCTGATTTCGCATCCCCATACATCCATTGTGCCGGGGATCATGATTTTCCTCATCGTGATGTCGATCAACCTGCTGGGCGACGGGGTGCGCGATGCGCTTGATCCGCGTCTGCGGTCCGGCGCGCTGTCGCGGCCCCGTGCCAGCACGCTGGTGGACCGGCAGGGCGACCTCCCGGCGGCGACAGACGATCTGTTGGCCATTCAGGATCTTCAGACCCAGTTCCATATCGGCAAACGCAACTACCGTGCCGTGGGCGGCGTCAGCCTGGCGGTGAAACCCGGCGAATGCCTCGGCGTGATCGGCGAAAGCGGATCGGGAAAATCGGTAACCGCACTTTCGGTGATGGGGCTTGTTGCCTCCCCTCCCGGCGTGATTACCGGCGGGGCGGTGCGCTTTCAGGGTGAGGACCTGGTCGGCGCACCCTACGAAACCCTGCGCCGGAAACGCGGTGATCGGGTGGCCTATATCTTTCAGGATCCGCTATCGACGCTGCACCCGCTTTACCGGATTGGTCAGCAGTTGGCAGAGGCGATCCGGTCACATCACCCAATTTCAAACGCCGAAGCCCGCGCCCGTGCCATCCAGCTTTTGAAAGACGTGCGCATCCCCAATGCGGAATCGAGAGTCGACAACTATCCGCATGAAATGTCCGGCGGCATGCGCCAGCGGGTCGGCATTGCCATGGCGCTGGCCAATGAACCGGATGTCATCATCGCGGATGAACCCACTACTGCGCTCGATGTGACTGTGCAGGCACAGATCCTGTCGCTGCTGGATGATCTGAGGCGGGAACGCGGCTTGGCGATCATCTTTATCACCCATGATTTTGGCGTTGTTGCGCAGCTTTGTGACCGGGTGGCGGTAATGTATGCGGGTCGCATCGTCGAGGAAGGGCCGACCAACGCAGTGCTTGCCGCCCCCGCTCATCCCTACACCAAGCGCCTGATAGCCTGTGTGCCGGAACTTGGCGGCGGGCGGCGCGAACTTGCGGCCATTCCTGGCCTGCCGCCGGTGGTCGATGATCTGCCGCCGGGCTGCGCCTTTGCTGCGCGCTGTGACAAGGCGGATGACCGATGCCGCGCAGGTGACATCGCGCTGGCCGGAACGGCACCCCGCGCCGTGCGCTGCCTGTTCCCGGAGGAGGTGATCTGATGCCCGCGCTGAAAGTTGAAAACCTCGCCAAGACCTTTGCATTGAAAAAACCGCTGATCGGCAAAGCCCCTCCCGGCGTGCGCGCTGTCCGCCCGATGAGCTTTGCCGTGGAAAGCGGTGAAACCCTTGGCGTGGTTGGTGAATCAGGCTGTGGCAAGTCCACGCTCGCCCGGATGCTGGTTGGCCTTCTGGCGCCAAGTGAGGGCCGTATCGAAATCGAGGGGGAGGCGCTTGATACCGCTGATCCCGCGCGGTTTGGCAGGCTGATCCAATATGTGTTTCAGGATCCCAACAGCAGCCTCAATCCGCGCAAAACCATCCGTCAGGTAATGGAAGCGCCGCTGAAACGGCTGCACAACATGGCACGTCCCGACCGCGACCGCCGGATTGCGGAAATCTTCGCCTCCGTTAATCTGCGTGAGGAGTTCCTTGACCGCTATCCACATGAATTTTCCGGTGGCCAGGCGCAGCGGATCGGCATCGCCCGCGCACTGGCGGCAGACCCGCGGATCATCATCCTTGATGAACCTGTCTCGGCGCTGGATGTGTCGGTTCAGGCGCAGGTTCTGAACCTGCTGGCCGACCTCAAGGCCAAATTTGGCCTGACCTATCTGTTCATCACCCATGACCTTGCCGTTGTCGAGGCCGTCAGCGACAGGATTATCGTGCTCTATTTTGGTGCGGTTGTAGAAATTGGCAAAGCCGAGAACATCTTTGCAAACCCGCGCCATCCCTATACAAAACTTCTGGCCGACAGCGCGCCCGTTGTCGGGCGTGCGCTTACGGCGCCGGAACAAAAGGGAACGGAACTTCCCGATCCGCTGAACCCGCCGCCGGGTTGCGCTTTTGCCGGACGCTGTCCTTATGCCACCGACCTGTGTCGCACCGAGGTGCCACAACTGACTGAGATGGGAGAAGACCAACTTGCCGCCTGCCACCACCCGATCGGGGCGTGATCCCAAGTTAAGCCGCCCTGTTCAGGTCGCCGAAGCGATCAAGGACTGGGTGGTCAAACAGGGTTTGCAGGCCGGGGACCGGTTGCCCAATGAAGTAGAGCTGATCGCCCAGTTTGGCATGTCAAAAGGCACCATCCGCGAAGCCATGCGTATCCTCGAAGCGCAGGGGCTGATCAAAACACGCACCGGGCCGGGCGGGGGCAGTTTTGTTCATGAGGTCAGCCGTCAACGCGCCAAGGCATTGCTTGGAAATTACTTCTACTTCAAAAACTTAACGATTGATGACATCTATCGAATGCGGCTCCGGCTCGAACCCGAACTCGCCGCATCGCTGGCTGGCAAGCTTTCGGAACAGGTTCTGCGCGACCTGGCCGACAACACTGCCAGCTATGCCGCCGCCCCCACCAGTATTGACGAAGAACGCCGGCAACATATTGCATCACTAAGGTTTCACGCGATTCTGGCGGAACAGTCGGAAAACCCCCTGCTTGGGTTCATCATAGACTTCATGGTCAACCTTCTGTCTGATCTGACCGTTTACCGTCGCCTTTATTCCCCCCCCAACCGGGAGCTCTGGAAACAGGGGCGAGACCATCAGGAAAGCCTTATCGCCGCGCTCAGGGATGGCGACGCCCATCTTGCTCACAACATCATGCAGGATCACATGGAAACCGCCTGGGCCCTGATGAAACGCCAAGAAGCAGAGATGCAGAATCGTTTCATATCCGAATAATCGGGCATTTGGCTTCATGGCAGAGGGCGAGAATCCACTACTGATTCCCCGCCTGGATGTATCCTACCCGTTGCAAATCATCACGCCGGGTTGCACAAAAGGAAGAAAGACTTGACAATTCACTTCGATTAACTTGTTAATTATTGCTAGTGTGAAAACACCAGTGTAGTCTTTGTCGGCGGCCGTCTAATTGCTGGGGAATGCACATACTGCGCTTCAACCTCGGGAAAATAGGGACGCGCCAGTAAATCGGGAGGAAGATATGACATTGAAAAGCAAACTGTCTGCGTCGCTGCTTGGCGTTGCGTTCGGTCTGGCCGGGGCGTCCGCCACGCTGGCAGCCGAATTCGAATTCAAACTGCACCATTTCCTGGGCGCTAACGCTCCGGCACAAACGCAGATGCTGGAACCCTGGGCACGCCAGGTTGAGGAAAACTCCGGTGGCCGGGTTGCCATCGAACTGTTCCCGTCCATGACGTTGGGCGGGCGCCCACCTGAACTGATTTCGCAAGTCCGTGATGGCGTGGTCGATATCGTCTGGACCGTGAACGGTTACACCCCTGGTCAGTTCCCCCGCACCGAGGTGTTCGAACTCCCGACGGTCTACAAGAACGATCCGGCGGCAACCAACCTGGCGCTGGCGGAGCTTTATGAATCCGAGCTGCACGAAGAATATACCGGCGTTGAAGTGATGTTCCTGCATGTGCATGCTGGCCAGGGCCTTCACATGCGCGATACAGAGGTACGCAGCCCCGCCGATATGGAAGGGCTGAAAATGCGGATTCCGACCCGCACGGGCGCCTGGATCATCGAAGCCCTTGGCGCATCCCCGGCCGCCATGCCGGTGCCGGAACTGCCACCTGCGCTGCAAAAAGGTGTGGTTGATGGGGCTTTCATCCCGTGGGAGATCATCCCGCCGCTGAAGATCCACGAACAGACCCAGTATCAGATCGAAGGCGCGGATGAGACCCGCTTTGGCAACACGGTTTTCCAGGTGTCCATGAACCAGGGGCGCTGGGATGCGCTGCCTGAGGATATTCAGCAGGCCTTCCGCGATGCTTCGGGCCCGGATTGGGTTCGGCAGGTTGGCGAAATCTGGCGCGGTGCGGATGACTTCGGCATCCAGATGGCCGTGGACAGCGGCAACACGCATATCATCCTGTCCGAAGAGGAAACCGCCGCCTTCAACGCAGCGGTGGCCCCGGTTGTCGATCGCTGGATCGAAGAGGTGAGCGGCAGCGGCATCGACGGCGCAGGCCTTGTTGAACGCGCCCGTGCCGCCATCGCGGCCAACGCAACACGCTGATGACTATCCAGATGACACGGGACAGCTCCGCCTTTGGCGGGGCTGTCTGCCGTATGGCGACCCTGTGGGCGATTGCCGGGGGCGTAGTGCTGATTGCGGTGGTTGCGGTAAATGTCTTTTCCGTCGTCGGCGCGATTTTCAACAAACCCTTTCCGGGAGATTTCGAACTGACCGAAGTCGGTGTCGCTATCGCCGCCTTTGCCTTCCTGCCCTATTGCCAGGTTAGCGGATCAAACATTACGGCGGATATTTTTACCGCAAAGGCATCGCCGCGGCTGATTGCATTTTTTACCCTACTCGGATCGCTGGTAGCCTTGGCGTTCTGCCTGATCCTGCTATGGCGGATGTATCTGGGAATGCTTGATCAAAAAGCCTATAACGCAACCACCGCGATCCTACAGATTCCGCATTGGATGGCTTTCCTCCCGATCCTCTTTTCGCTTGCCCTGCTGGCCCTGGCGGCGCTGGCGACACTCTTGCGCGATGCGACCGCGCTGAAACAGGATTAACACCTATGTCTGACGCTTTGATGCTTGGCCTTGGCGGTCTGGGCTGCCTGATCGTCCTAATCGCAATCCGCATGCCGATTGCCTATGCAATGATCATCGTCGGAGGGGTTGGCACGATGCTGCTCAATGGCCCCGCCCCGGTGATGAGCCAGCTTAAGACGCTCGCCTATGGGCAATTCTCCATCTATGATCTGTCGGTTGTGCCGATGTTCGTGCTGATGGGGGCTATTGCCTCCAAGGCGGGGTTGAGCCAGGCGTTGTTCCGCGCCGCAAATGCATGGCTTGGCTGGCTGCGTGGCGGCACCGCGATGGCGGCGATCGCTGGCTGCGCCGGGTTCGGCGCGGTCTGCGGATCGTCACTGGCCACCGCATCAACCATGGGTAAGGTCGCCCTGCCCGAATTGCGACGTTACAAATATTCCGGCTCTCTCGCCACGGGGACGTTGGCGGCCGGCGGGGTGCTTGGTATCCTGATCCCGCCCTCTGTGGTGCTGATCATCTATGCGATCATCGTCGAAGCCAATATCGTCACCATGTTCATGGCCGCCTTCATCCCTGGCGCACTGGCAGTCATACTGTTCCTGCTGACCATCGTGATCTATGTCACCATCTGGCCCGAGGCAGGCCCCAAGGGCGGTGCGCCGGAACGACAGGAATTTGTCGAGGCAACGCTGGGCATGATTCCAGTGTTGATCATCTTCGGTCTGGTGATCGGCGGTATCTATCTTGGCTTTTTCAACCCGACGCCTGCCGCCGCCATTGGCGTCTTTCTCGTCTTTGCCTTCGGGTTTCTGCAAGGCAAGCTGAACTTTCCTGACATCCGCGATGGTCTGCTTGAAACAGCCTCAACCAGCGGGATGATCTATCTGATCCTGCTCGGGGCCGAACTGCTTAAGATCTTCATGTCGCGCGCCGGCCTGCCACAGGAGGCGGCGATGTGGATCGCCAATTCCGGCCTCGCGCCAATGACGGTGCTGATCCTGTTGCTGGTGGCGCTGATCCTGCTGGGCTGCCTTATGGATTCCCTGTCGATGATACTGCTTGTTATCCCCTTTTTCTGGCCCGTGCTGGTGGAGGTCAACGGCGGTATCTATCAGGGCGCTGATGGCGCTGGCTTCGGGATGAGCACGGAGGAACTGAAAATCTGGTTCGGCATCCTTGCGCTGATTGTTGTGGAATTGGGGCTGATCACGCCGCCCGTCGGGATGAACGTCTTTGTGATCTCTTCCCTGGCCAAGGACATCCCGATGATCGAAACCTTCAAAGGGGTGGCACCATTCTTCATCGCCGAATTGTTGCGGGTTGCGGTTCTCGTGGCCTTTCCGGCGCTGACGCTATGGCTGCCAAGGGTGTTATCCTAGCGCGCGCAGGGTCAGGCCAGACCAAGCGGTGTGCAATACTCCCGATCAAAATAAAGCAACGGAACCCCCTCCGGGTTGGAACTGATCGCCGTCGCCTCGCCAACGAACACATGGTGCGAACCGACCAGCATGTTGTGGATAAGCCGACAATCAAATGTGGCCACAGATCCGTGTAGAACGGGCGCACCGGTTTCGGCAACGGACCAGCCTGCCCCAATGAACTTTTCCAGCCCCCTGGCACCGGTGCGCCCGGCAAAACGGTTCGAAACATCCGCCTGGCTCTGATCGAGCAGGTTGGCACAGAACACGCCGTTTTTTTCGATCGCGCGACAAGCGATGGATTCATTATGGATACAGACAAGCAGCGACGGCATCGGCGTATCAAGCGACACCGAAGTCATGGCCGAAACGGTGACACCCGCGCGCCCGGCCGCGCCATCAGTTGTCACCACACAAACGGAATTCGCCGCGCGGGACATTGCGCTTAGAAATTCCTGTTTCATTTCCGCACCCCATTAAAATACCGATCCGTCCGATTGTAACACCTTCCTGACCATGGCCAAGCGGTCCCTGCTCCGACGCAGGGTTTGGTGCCACTCCTCCCCCAGATAGGTCATTCCCATAGTTATTGAACACGGGAATGCAACAATATTAGCCGCTCAGGCATACGTTACGCATCTGCTGAGCCATAATCCTGGCCTTGTTTTCTGTGAATTCCGCGAAATCCGCGCCCGCCAATATATTGGTTTGACACTTCATAGTATTTTAGTCAGATATTATACGACTATTTTAGTCAGATATCATGACCCAGACCAGGAAACGCCGATGAAAACCCTAACCTCAACCATACTTGCAACAACCATGCTTTCCGCTGTACCGGCCCTTGCCGGTAAAACCGACGTGCTGAGCACCTACGCCGACATCGCCGCCGCCGGTTACGAAGACAGCCTGATCACCGCGCAAGCGCTGCAGGCCGCTGTCGATGCGCTGATTGCAGAGCCAACCGATGCCACCCTGGCCGCCGCCAAGGACGCCTGGCTTGCCGCCCGCGTGCCCTACCAGCAAACCGAAGTCTTCCGTTTCGGCAATGCCATCGTTGATGACTGGGAAGGCAAGGTAAACGCCTGGCCGCTTGACGAGGGGCTGATCGACTATGTGGATGCCGCTTACGGCGGGGCAACGGATGAAAACGAATATGCCGTGCTGAACGTCGTGGCAAACCCCACGTTTACGCTGTCGGGAGCCGAAATTGACGCCAGCAACATTACCCCCGCCCTGCTGGCCGAAACGCTACATGAAGCGGATGAGGTCGAATCCAATGTCGCCACCGGCTACCACGCGATTGAATTCCTGTTGTGGGGGCAGGACCTGAATGGGCATGGCGCGGGTGCAGGCGCACGCCCCGCGACCGACTATGCCACGGGCGATGCCTGCACAAACGGCAACTGTGACCGTCGCGGCGCGTATCTGAAGGCCGCCGCAGATCTTCTGGTGTCCGATCTCGAATGGATGACCGCACAGTGGCAGGATGGCGGTGCTGCGCGTGCGGCTGTGCTGTCCGATGAAGACGCCGGCATCAATGCGATCTTTACCGGAATGGGCTCCCTGTCCTACGGCGAACAGGCGGGGGAGCGGATGAAGCTCGGCGTGATGCTGAACGACCCCGAGGAAGAGCACGATTGTTTTTCCGACAACACCCACAACAGCCACTATTATGACGGGCTTGGCGTGCAGAACGTCTATCTCGGGGCCTATACCCGCGTTGATGGGTCTGTTGTGTCCGGGGCGTCATTGGCCGAACTGGTTGCCGCTGCCGACGCAGATGTCGATGCGGCACTGAAAGCTGACCTTGAGTCAACGATGGGTGAACTGGGCGAGTTGAAAGCCGCTGCCGACGGTGGCTTTGCCTATGATCAGATGCTGGAACAGGGTAATGCGGAAGGTGAAGAGCTCATCATGTCCGCCGTCAATGCGCTCGTCACGCAGACCAAATCCATCGAACGCGCCGTGGCCGCACTCGGCCTTGACGATATCGCGTTTGAAGGGTCAGACAGCCTTGATGACCCGGATGCAGTGTTCCAATAATCCAAAACAGGGGCGTCACCATCCGGTGGCGCCTCCCGCAAGCAAGATGGAATGAACATGCCGTCCAGCCACGTGAAATTCCCGACCGGTATGACCGCAGGGATTATTGGTGTCTTCCTGCCTCTGGCCGCGGTGGCGCTGGACTTGACCGACGCCCACCTGCCCGTCATTCCCCGCACCGAAGAAGAAGCCGCACGTATCTCGGCTGTCACCACCCCGACAACGGATTTCACCACCGCCGAAGCGTTTGAAGGTAACCCCGGTGGCGCCGCGACAACGCGGGCGCGACTGGATTCAGGCGCCTTTTCGCAATCGTCGGACAACATGGATTTTGCCGCCGAACTGGATTTCAAGCTCGGGAATGCACTGTTTCGCAGGCTTTGGGTGTCTTCACCCTCCTCCACGCTTGCCTCTGATGGGCTTGGCCCGCTTTATAACGCCCGCTCCTGCCAGCGCTGCCACCTGAAGGACGGGCGCGGCCATCCGCCCGAAGGGCCAGAAGACAGCGCTGTTTCGATGTTCCTGCGTGTGTCGATCCCGGGCGACCGCGATGCCTTATTTGCAGAGATCGAAGATTACATCACAACTCTGCCGGACCCGACCTATGGCGGCCAGCTTCAGGATATCGCCGTTCAGGGGCATGCCGCCGAATACCGGCTGGGCATCAACTATGAGGAAGAGGAAATCACCCTATCCGGTGGTGAGGTCGCCCACCTGCGCCACCCGACCTACAGCGCCGAAGACCTAGGCTATGGGCCACTCCATCCGGACGCGATGCTTTCGCCGCGTGTGGCGCCGCCGATGATCGGCCTCGGCCTGCTGGAGGCAATCCCGGCGGCGGAAATCATTGCGGCGGCAGACCCTGATGACGCGAATGGTGATGGCATTTCAGGGCGCGCGCAAATCGTGATGTCGCGTGAATTCGGCCTGCCCATGCTTGGCCGCTTTGGCCTCAAGGCCGGAATGCCGACGATCCGCGAACAATCCGCCGGGGCCTTTGCCGGGGATATTGGTCTGTCTACCAGCCTGTTTCCCGCAGGTTATGGCGATTGCACCCCGGCACAGCCCGCATGCCGCGCCGCGCCGGATGGCAACACACCGGAACACGGTGGGGTTGAGATTTCCGATCAAAGCCTTGATCTTGTGACATTTTATTCCCGCAACCTCGCCGTTCCAGCCCGCCGCGACATTGCAGAGCCGGAGGTTCTGCGCGGCAAAGAGGTGTTTTATGACAGCGGCTGCACAGCCTGCCACAGACCGAAATTCGTGACCCATCGGCTGGAGGATCAACCCGAACAAAGCTTTCAGCTGATCTGGCCCTATAGCGACCTTCTGCTGCATGACATGGGCGAAGGGCTGGCCGACCACCGCCCCGAAGCCCGTGCAAGCGGTTATGAATGGCGCACCCCGCCGCTTTGGGGGATCGGGTTGACAGAACAGGTCAACGGGCACAGCTATTTCCTGCATGACGGGCGGGCGCGCAACCTCTTGGAGGCGATCCTCTGGCATGGCGGCGAAGCGCAGGCCGCCCGTGACCGCGTCGTCGAAATGCCACCTGAGGATCGCGCCGCCCTGATCCGCTTTCTGGAGAGCCTCTGATGCGCCTGTTCCTGTCTGCCCTGCTGTTCCTGCCCGCCCCGGCCCTTGCCGATGTTGACGCGGTGATCGACCGCCACATCCTGCCTGGTTATGCTGCCTTTCACAGTGCGAGCATCCGGCTCGAAAACGCGGCACTTGAAGATTGCCGTGCTGAGGCAGTCGCACCCGCCTACAACGCGGCCTTTGACGCCTGGATGGGGATCAGCCACATCAATTTTGGCCCGGTGGAGACAGCATCGCTCAGGCCCGCCATCGCTTTCTGGCCCGACAGCAAAAATTCCACCGGGCGGCATCTGGCCCGACTGATCGCGGCCAACGACCCGGCGGTTTACAACATTGACGCCTTCAGAGAGGTTTCCATCGCCGCACGCGGATTGTTTGCGCTGGAACGGATGCTCTTTGACGAAGACCTGAACAGTTACACCAGGGACAGCTATTCCTGTGCTCTGGTGGAGGCGATCACCGCCGACCTGACAATTTCCGCTCTCGCACTGACGGTCGGCTGGACAGATGGTCATGCCGAAACCCTGCGCACCGCCGGGGCCGAGGGCAACGAAACCTATCTTTCCGAACGCGAGGCCCAGCAGGCGCTCTATACCGCCCTGTTGACGGGCCTCGAATTTGACAAGGATCAGCGTCTTGGCCGCCCCCTTGGCACGTTTGATCGCCCCCGCCCGATGCGGGCAGAGGCACGGCGCTCCCAGCGCAGCCTGCGCAATGTGGCGCTGTCCCTGACGGCTCTGCGCAATCTGGCCGAATTGTTGACGGATGGAGCCGCTCCGCAGACGCTTGCCGCCTTTGACCGCGCGCGTGCGGGTGCCAGCGATCTGGATGATCCGGGCTTTGCCGGGGTCGCCACACCCGGCGGGCGGCTGAAGGTCGAAATCCTGGCACAGCACATCACGGCAATCAGCGATACCGCAGCGGCGGAAATCGGGCCGACCCTCGGGGTCAGCGCCGGATTCAACGCGCTGGATGGGGATTAGTGCGATGACACATGGAGGACGGCGCAGGTTTCTGGGTGGGCTGCTCGCGGCCGGTCTGTCGCCGCAACTGACCTGGGCCGACGCGGGAAACCCGGCATACCTCGCCGCCGCGCGTGAAGCGGACGGCGGTTTTGCGCTTTTCGGATTGTCGCCGCAGGGCCAGGATCTGTTCCGCATCCCCCTGCCCGGTCGCGGCCATGCCGCCGCGGCGCATCCCACCTATCCCGAAGCCGTCGCCTTTGCCCGCCGCCCCGGCCGTTTCGCACTTGTGATTGACTGTGCACGCGGCGAATTGATCCGCCGCCTTGATACACCGGAAGGGCGTCATTTTTACGGGCATGGTGTGTTTCTGGACGATGATACCCTCTGCTGCACCGAAAACGATATCGAAAGCGGTGAAGGCCGGATCAGCCTTTGGTCGCGCCGCAACGGCTACCGCCGTATCGGTGACATCCCCTCCGGTGGCATTGGCCCGCACGATCTGAAACGATTGCCCGATGGCAAAACCCTCGTTGTCGCCAATGGCGGTATTCGCACCCATCCCGACAGCGGGCGCGAAAAGCTGAACCTCGACACGATGCGCCCAAACCTCAGCTACCTGACAGTGGGCGTTGGTGTAATGGAACAGGTGGAGCTTGATCCCACCCTACATAAGAATTCGATACGCCACCTCGATCTGCGGCGCGACGGGATGGTGGGCTTTGCCATGCAATGGCAGGGCGAACAGCACGAATCTGCACCCTTGCTTGGCCTGCACCGGCGTGGCGCGGCGCCGGTTTTCCCGACTTTCCCGGACCAGGATCTGATGCGAATGAAAGGCTATGCCGGCAGCATCAGCTTTTCTGGCCCCGGTGACGCGGTGGCCATCACATCGCCACGCGGCGGGGTGCTTCTGGTGCACCGGAATGAGGGTGCCTCTTTCAGTTGGTCACGCCGTGATGTCTGCGGTGTAGCCGCTGCAGCAACCGGGTTTGTGACGACAGACGGGCTTGGCGGGCTTTTTCGGATATCAGGTCAGACGCCCCACACCCTCACTCTGGCAAACCGGGCCTGGGACAACCACCTGATCAGAATCTGACCGCAGCGGTAAATGCGCGATATTGTGTCTTATCCGGCACCGTAGACCCTGATTAAAAACACTGTGGAATCGCGTGGCTACCCACCCGGCGCAACACGGCCGTCGATATCGGTTACGGTAGATGTCTCTGCACTGGCATTCCGGGCGGAGGCGATCATCATCGCGCAAGCTGTGGTAGCAGACCAAGGCCCCCGCGTCAGTTGCTGACTCTCATGAGGCTCTCGATCTGGATATCCCGGCGTATGACACTGGATGCGGCTTGTGATGTTACCTTACTATTTAATCAAGTTAATTAAGAGCAGCCCGACGCACAGCGTTGAAGCTCAAATCTCAGGCAGGTGGCCCTGTCACTTCTGAAGCCAATCCATCGACTTAAATTCCTCCCGAAACGCGAATTTTTCGAGATGGCTGTCAATGATGTGGTGGGCAAGTTCGATCTTGTCCGGATCGGCAACGTCGATCATCACGGTCAAGGCGGAATCGCTTGCGACCAGTTTCGCGGTACCCGGGGGCAGCGCCGCCTCGCCTGTGGTTTCATCATAGCTGACATCGACTTTATGCGCGAAATGTTTGCAGAGCTGCTGAAGGTATTTCGAGGCATGAGCGGTTTGAAAGGTTCCGGTGGTTTTTGGCATGAGACATTTCCGACAAAATTAGTGGGTTTTCTATGGACTCGCTTAAAACCCTGATTTAAGCAAGCAAAAAATCCGCAGAGCCAAGCCATGTCGGCCAGCCATGCATCTTTACAAATGGGAACGCTGAAATGTTACGCACACTCGCTTTGTCACTGGCCTTTGTTGCCCCGCAGGCCTTTGCGGATACCGTGAACATCGAAACATATACCGGCACTGTTGAGGTTGCGACCGATCCGGCCAAGATTGCAGTTTTTGACATTGCTGCATTGGATACACTGGATGCGCTTGGCGTCGAGGTATCTGGCGTAGTTGCGCCACTGTTTGTAGATTACGTTGCTGACACGGCTGAAGGCGCCGCAAGCGTCGGGTCGCTATTTGAACCGGACTTTGAGGCCATCGCCGCAGGAGAATATGACCTCCTGGTTGCCGGTGGCCGTTCCTCTGCGGTTGTGCCGGATCTTGCCAAAATCGCGCCAACCATCGACATGACCATCTGGGAAGACACGGTCGGTCAGGGTCTTGCCCGTCTTGCTGCCTATGGTGAAATCTTTGGCAAGCAGGACGAAGCCTCCGCGCTGCAGGCCGAGTTTGATACAGCCCTTTCTGCCGCAAAAGCCGCCCTTGCAGGCAAGGGCAACGCGCTGATCGTGATGACCAACGGCCCAGTAGTTTCCGCCTATGGGGCAGCAGGGCGGTTCGGCTGGCTACACTCAACGCTGGACATCCCCGAAGCCGTAGAAGCCGTGGAACAAACCACACATGGAGAAGCAATCAGCTTTGAATTCATCCGCGACGCCAACCCCGACATTCTGATCGTGATCGACCGCAATGCCGCGATTGGCAAAGAGGGCGCGGCCGCATCCGCAACACTTGACAACGCATTGGTGCACGAAACCGCGGCCTGGCAGTCGGGCAACATCATCTATCTGAACAGCGCACAGGTCTATGTTGCAGGCGGTGGCATTCAGTCGATGATCGGTACGCTGGGTGAGTTTTCCAGGGCCTTTTCCGGCAGCTAAATGCGTCACGCTATGACCATCTGGACGAGCCTTGCCGGGCTTGTCCTTTTGTCTTTTATCTCGCTCTTTGTCGGCGTTATCGACCTGTCGGTGCGTGACTTGCTGCGCGACCCCGAAGCGCTCCGCCTGATCACCATCAGCCGCTTTCCCCGCACCATTGCAGCGGTCATTACCGGGGGTGCGCTCGCGGTGGCGGGGGCAATCATGCAGATGCTGGTGCGCAACCGATTTGTCGAACCAATGACCGCCGGAACCGGACAAGGGGCCGCATTAGGGGTGCTGCTGGTCACGCTATTTGCGCCGGGGGCTTCGATATTCGTGAAAATGCTGCTGGCAAGCGTGATTGCGCTTCTTACCAGCCTTGGCTTTCTGGCCATTGTGCGCCGCCTGCCCCCAACCCAACCGCTTTTTGTGCCGCTGGTTGGGCTGGTCTATGGCGGGATCATCGGGGCAGCTGTTACCTTTGTCGCCTATCAGGCGGATTTGGTGCAATATATCGGGGTCTGGCTGAACGGCGAATTCTCCGGCATTCTGCAAGGGCGATATGAGCTGCTCTGGCTGGCCGCCCTGGTTGCGCTTCTGACCTATTTCGCCGCAGACCAGTTCGCCATTGTCGGCATGGGCCGGATGGTCAGCACCTCGCTCGGGCTGAATTACCGCCAGGTCATGCTGATCGGGCTGGTGGCGATTTCACTGGTTGCGGCGCTGACAGTCACGACCGTTGGCATGATACCCTTTGTCGGTCTGGTGGTGCCGAATATCATCTCGCGCCTGTCTGGCGACAACCTGCGCCGTACCCTGCCGCTGATTGCGATGATGGGCGCGGGGCTGACGCTCGCCTCTGACATCGCCGGGCGATTGTTGCGCTATCCGTTTGAAATACCCGTTGGCACGGTGTTTGGCGTCATTGGTGCGCTGATCTTCCTGTGGCTGCTCTATCGGACGCCGCGCCATGGATAGGCGAATCGGCATCCTCGTGACTTTGCTATGCCTGTCGGCGCTTGCCTTCATGACCATTGGCGCGCAAGGCTCGTGGAGCTTCATCATCCCGTTTCGCGGGGAAAAGCTGGCGGCGCTCTTTGTTGTCGGCATTGCGGTGTCAACGGCAACGGTACTGTTTCAGACGATCAGTCAGAACCGCATACTCACGCCATCAATCATGGGGTTTGATGCACTTTACGTGCTGATCCTGACCGCTGCGGTGTTTTTCCTTGGCGGCATGGTGGTTGGGCAATTATCGGTGCATGTGGCCTTCATCGTGACCGCTAGCGTGATGATGTTAACCTCCCTATTGCTGTTCAGCACGGTTCTTAAATCCGCGCGCAGCGATCTGATGCGGATGATCCTGACGGGGATAATATTTGCCGCGCTATTCAGGTCGCTAACCAGTTTTATGCAGCGGATGATTGACCCGAATGAATTTACGGTCATTCAGGTTAATTCTTATGCCCGGTTCACGCAGATTGAAACCGATCTGCTGCTTCTCACCACGTTAATCACCCTGCCTGTGCTGGCACTGACATGGCGGATGCGTCATCAACTGGACGTGCTGACCCTTGGCCGGGACCATGCGATCAACCTTGGGCTTTCTCCCCGGCGAGTGGAGCTCCAGGCGCTGATCCTAATCGCTATTCTGGTGTCGGTCTCCACCGCGCTTGTCGGGCCGGTCGCGTTCCTTGGCCTGCTGGTGGTCAGCCTTGCGAGGCTGATCCTGCCAACGGAAAACCATGCGCAGTTGCTGATCAGTGCCGGGCTAATCTCTTCCATCACTTTGCTCGGCGGACAGGCGATGATGGAGCATGTATTTGACCTCTCAGCACCACTCTCCGTCATCATAGATTTGCTGGGCGGCGCGATATTCCTGATCTTGCTGATGAAAGGCAACTGGCGATGATTACGGTCAAAGATCTTTCCTACAGCCTTGGCGGTAAGGACATCCTTCAAGACATCAACCTGAAAATCCCAAAGGGTGAAATCACCGCCCTTGTCGGGCCAAACGGCGCCGGGAAGTCAACGCTGCTGTCGCTTATTGCGCGGCTCGAAGCCTTGCAGAGCGGTATCGTCACCGTGGGTGATCTGATCATTGGTGATTGTTCCAATCGTGATCTCGCCAAGAATCTGTCGATCCTCCCACAGATGGCCGAACAAACACCGCGCCTCTCGGTTCGCGAACTCATTTCCTTTGGGCGGTATCCCTATCACCTTGGCCGTCCGGGGGCGAAAGACCGGACCAAAGTTGATGAAGCGATTACGCTCTTTAAGCTGGAAGAAATCTCCGTTCAGCCATTGGATCACCTCTCCGGCGGGCAACGCCAACGTGCTCAGGTGGCAATGACCTTTGCGCAAGACACAGATTACGTGCTGCTTGATGAGCCACTCAACAACCTCGACATCACCGCCAGCCGCTCTCTGATGAAACTGCTGCGCAATCTCTGTGAACAGCACGCAAAAACCATTCTGATTGTTCTGCACGATATCAATATCGCCAGCCGCTACGCCGACCGACTTATTGCGTTACGAGATGGCCAGGTGGTTGCCGAAGGCGAACCCCGTCATGTGGTGAGTGATGCTTTCCTGCACGATGTGTTTTGCACTGACGCGGAGGTCCACCTCATCGGTGGCATCCCGTTCGTGCTGAGCTAAAGCTGCCCTGACATCAGAGCGGCGGGTATTATAGCGCCTGACCCGACTGCCTTTGCCTTCCGTAATCACACGGATCAGTAGTGCTACATGTACGAATGATGCGCTGTGCTCATGCTTTCGTTGCGGCTGGAACGCGAGTTTTGAACAGCAATAATGGTCTATGTTGATCGGAACAACGCGCGCAAGGTCCGCAATATCCCGGAACCCAAAACACTTTCCGGGTCATGTTTAATGCTTAATATCAATGCTTTGTGTGTGGCGGACCGAGGAGGATTCGAACCCCCGACCCCCTGATTCGTAGTCAGGTACTCTATCCAGCTGAGCTATCGGTCCGTGAGGGCGTGACATAGACCCGTGCGGCGGGCTTTGCAAGGGGATTTCATGCAGAATGTTCCGCTGCCTCTCCCGCCAACGCAAGATCACCCTTGGGCAGGCGGATGATAAAGGTTGTTCCACTTGCATCGCTCGTCAGTAGCTCAATCTGGCCACCGTGCCCGCGGATCAATTCCGCAGCAATCGCAAGGCCCAGTCCGGTACCACCCTTGCTGGTGCCGCCCTGAAACGGTGTGAACAGATTATCCTGCGCTTTCTTTGGCAGGCCCGGACCGGTATCGGCCACGGTCAACTGCCATTCCTGATCATCCTCCCCCCCGGCCACAGTCACCTGGCCAGGCTTGCCGCTGGCGGCAATCGCCTGGCGCGCATTGCGGATGAGGTTTGACAGCACCCGGTGCAACTGTTCCGCGTCAGCACGTATTTCCAGCCCCTTCGGCACCTCCGCAACGAAATCTACGCCCTCCGGGGCCGACAGGCGCTCCCCCTCGATCACATCCTCACAGATCCCGGCCGCATCAACCCGGGTCAGCTTCGGGGCTGGTTCTTCGGCTTTGCCAAAGGCCAGCGTGCCTTCGCACAGGTGCACCGCCCGAGAGATCGAATTGACCAGCTTTGGCGCCGCCCGTTGAACTGCGGGGTCGTCGCTCATCTCCATCCGGTCGGCCATCAGCTGGGTCACGGTCAGGATATTGCGCAAATCATGGCTGATTTTCGCCACCGCGCCGCCAAGCTGGGCGAGCCGTTCTTTCTGGCGCAACGCCGCTGTCAGTTCGGTCTGCATCGACATCAGCGCGTCTTCGGCCTCACGCAATTCCAGCACCCGCGCATCCGGCGCAATGATCGTGCGGGCGTCTTCCGGCGCGCGCGCATAGCTTTGCATGGCCCGCACCACCCGTTTGATCGGCAGGACCAGCGTGCCACGCACCGCCAAAAACAGCAAAACCGCCGTAATGACAGAGATCACCGCCGACAACAGCAGGATGTTCAGCCCGTAGTCGAGCATGGCGGAGCGCAGCGATCCCGTGCTCATCGTCACCTCAATCAACTGCCCGCCTTCGCGCACCGGCTGGCCGATCAGGCGGATGATGCGCGGCTCCCGATCCCAGATCCGCATCAGCGCGTCGCGGATCAGCTCCATCGCCGGGGCATCACGCAGGTCAAAGGTGTCAACAACCGGCCCCGGCAGCGGTGAGGACAGCATCAACTGGCGGGAGTCATCGCGTCTGAGCACGACGTTGAAAACCCCCGCCGTTTCCAGAAGCTCCTGTTCGGCGGCCTCGTCAATCATGTCATCCGCCAGAAGCGCGAGAGAGGCAATCTGCGCCCGTTCCAGGCGCAATAACAGGTAATCCTCCCGAAACCGCGCAACGGAAGGCACAAAGATCAACACCTCCGCCAGCATGACGAACACCACTGTCAACAGCAGGAAGCGCCCGGATAAGGTGTTGAGAAGACGCATCTTTACCCTTCGCTATGGCAACCAGCGCTGAATGAACCGCACCACGGATTTCAGCCGCAGGTTTTCAAACAGCCGGGGTGTATAATAAGCACCCGCAGCGCGCTTGTTAACCTCCGCCAGTGTCGGATAGGGTGCAACCATGGCAGCTACGGTGCCGATTTTCATTCTATTGGCGATCACCAGCGCCCAGAGCGATATCAACTCTCCGGCCTGTGGCCCAACGATCGACGCCCCGACAACGCGCCCTTTGACGATCATCACCTTGATCAGCCCCTTGGCCTTAGCTTCGGCGATCGCACGATCATTGCCGGCGAAATCAAACCGCGCAATTTCCAGCCTGTCGCCATGAGCCTTGCGCGCAGCGGCCTCGCTCAACCCGACCTGCGCCAGTTCCGGGTCCGTATAGGTCGCGTATGGGATATGATCGGTGCGGGCCTTTGACGGCAGGCCGAACAGCATGGATCGGATCACAACCCCGGCGTGATAGCCTGCCACATGGGTGAATTGCAACGGCGAGGCGACATCGCCAATCGCATAGACGCGGCGGTTCGATGTGCGCAGCCCGGCATTGACTTTGACCAGTCCGCGATCCGTTTCCACGCCAGCCGCAGCCAGGTTCAGCTTGTCGAGGTTGGGTTTGCGCCCCACCGCAATTAACAGATGCGTGCCTTTGAAACTGCGGCCGTCCTGCG
>CAYTUW010000015.1:0-3643 GCA_964441435.1 uncultured Rhodobacterales bacterium | reverse complement strand
TTGCGCCCCACCGCAATTAACAGATGCGTGCCTTTGAAACTGCGGCCGTCCTGCGCCAGAACCTCTATCGCCCCTGCCTCACCGCGGATTTCAGCGGCCAGCGCACCTTCGGCAATCTCGATGCGTTCGGCGCGCAGATTGTCGAGCACGATGCCAGCCAGTTCAGGATCGTCCCTGCCCAGCGCTTTTTCGCCTTCGATCACTGTGACCTTGCTGCCGAGCCGCTGATGCGCCTGCGCCAGTTCCATACCGATCGGCCCACCACCGATGATCAGCAGATGTTTGGGTTTCTCGCGCAGGTCAAAAATCGTTTCGTTGGTGTCATAGGGCACCGCGTCAAGCCCAGGAATCGGCGGCACCAAAGGCGCAGATCCGGTTGCAATCACAAACCGCCGCGCGGTGATGATGTTGTCGCCAGCCTGCACTTCTTTTGGTGAAACGAAATGACCAAATTCCTCGATCACGTTGACGCCCAACCCTTCGAACCGCTCAACGGAATCATGCGGCTCAATCGTCGCAATGACATTTTTGACGTGATCGTTCACAGCCGAAAAATCGACCTCTGGCTTTGCCGGGGCAATGCCCATCCCTGCGCCCTGCCCGCGCCCGTGCGCTGCCTTGGCCGCAGCGATCAGTGCCTTTGACGGTACGCAGCCATAGTTGAGGCAATCGCCGCCCATCTTATGCCCTTCAAGCAGTACGACATCAGCGCCCATCTGCACGGCACCCGCAGCAACCGACAGCCCCCCGGACCCGGCACCGATGACACAGATATCCGTCCTGATCCGTTTCATTTGACACGCCCCTTACCGGACAATCGTTTCAGCAGCATCGGCAATGCCGCAAGTGCGCAGAGGCCAAGGATCGGCAGCAGCACATGTGGTTCGAAAATGATGCCAAGGTCAGGGGTTTCCCCACGGGCAAAGACCTCACCAAGTCCGGCACCGACGGCGGTATAGACCACCGCCCCTGGAATGATGCCAAGAAAGGTCGAAATCACATAGCGATAGAGCGGCACCCCGACCGTCGCCGGGACCAGATTGGCCACGAAAAACGGCACCACCGGCACAAGGCGCATCAGAAACAGCATCGACCATTGGTTTTCGTCGATCCCGGCCTTGATCCTTTTCACGGCCCCTTCGGAATGTTCCATCTTTGCCGCCAGCCGTTCCCCGAAACCCCATTTCGCCGCAAGGAATATGCCGACTGCGCCCAGCGTTGCGGCACTGATGTTGAACAGCGCACCGGGGAAAGTGGCAAAGAGGAACCCCCCGGTCAGCGTGGCAATCGTCGCACCGGGTAACGAAAACGCCACAATCACCACATAGGCCGCGATGAAAGCCACAACGGTGACTACATAGTGATTGTCCCGGAAGGCGATCAGCGCCTCACGGTTGTCAGCCAGCGCCTGAAAACTCAAATAGTCCCTGAGCGTCACAGCCCCAATTACCGCCACCACCGCAATCACAAGGATCGGCAGGCGACGCGCCCATCGGTTCGGGCAGGGGTTCGGGGTCGGGTTCTCTGTCATATCCGTCATCTGATCCTTGTCCTTGTCACGCCAGCACGCCAGCGGCCCGGGGTCAACATGCGGGTTTCGCATGACGATTGACAGTCACCTCACACCCGCTTGATCAGGGGTGAGGGGAAAGGCGTGATTTCCCCTCTTTGTTACAATCTGTTTCACGAAAGCCCTGCCGGATCGGGAATTTGTTGCAAAATCCCTGTCCGGCGAATTGACTTACCCCCCTGTTGCCCCTAAAGACCGGGCTTCGAATGAATAGAGACCCCCGAATCCCATGATTTGCCGGGTCAGATGGACGGAGAGCCGCGATGAAACGCACCTACCAACCTTCAAACCTGGTTCGCAAGCGCCGGCACGGCTTCCGTGCGCGTATGGCAACCAAGGCTGGCCGCAAGATCCTGAACGCGCGCCGCGCGAAGGGCCGCAAAGCGCTGAGCGCTTAAGCAGCGATCGGTTAAAGGCTATGACACCGCCGGAGGGTCCCGCAAAAGGCGCATCGCCTGCGGATAGCCCGTCGGCGGTTTCCGTTTGTCTGGAGGTCCTGAAAAAACGCGCCGATTTTCTGCGCGCTGCCCGGGCCAAACGCAAGGCGGTTGACGGGTTCCTGCTTCAGGCGCGCGAACGTGGACCTGAAGAAGCCCCCCCCGACACGATCCGCGTTGGTTTTACCTGTTCCAAAAAGCTCGGCAATGCGGTTACGCGCAATCGCGCCAAGCGGCGCCTGCGGGAGGTCGCGCGCGCCGTACTGCCGGAACTTGGCCGGCCGGGCTGGGATTACGTGCTCGTCGGGCGGCCAGAGGCGACAGTGGCCCGCGATTTTGCCGCCCTTCTGGATGACATGCGCGCCGCGCTGGCCCATATTCACAAACCATGACCCCGCTGGCCCATATCTGTGCCCTGCCCGTGCGCGCCTATCGGCTGCTGTTCAGCCCCTGGGTCGGGCATGGGTGCCGCTATCAGCCGACCTGTTCTGCCTATGCGCTTGAAGCCTTGGAAAAACATGGCGGGATCAAGGGATCATGGCTCGCCGCGCGCCGTATCGCACGCTGTCACCCCTGGGGTGGGGCAGGCGTTGACAACGTCCCGGACTGACGCTCATCAGCCCCTTGCGGGCCTTCTTTGCGATGAAAGCAGCGCCCGCCCAATAGGCGCTGAACTGCACACATCCCGGCAAGCGGATTGCGCTGCAAGCCCCTTGCGCTACCATAGAGATGACAGGGCGAGGCAACAGGCAGACACATGACGATCACAAGACGACACTTCGGTTTGGGCTTAGGTGCGCTTGGGCTGGCCGCTTGTGGCGCACCGGTGGCTGGCCCGATTGGTGGTCGGGAAGCTATGTCTGCGCTGCCCGCCGACCTCCTCCCAGCGCCCAACCCTGCCTATGACGCCTGGGTTGCAGGCTTTCGCACCCGCGCCCAAAGCCATGGGTTATCAACAGCCACGCTGAACGCCGGGTTTCGGGGCACGGGCTACCTGCCAGGTGTGGTGACACGTGACCGCAATCAGACAGAAACCAGCCGCACGCTGGAAGATTACCTCTCGATCGCCGCCTCCGATGAGCGCATCCAGAAGGGCCGCGCCGCGTTTCAGCGCCACCGCACAACCCTTGCCGCGCTGGAGGACCGCTACGGTGTCGACGCGACCATCATCGCCGCGATCTGGGGGCTGGAAAGCTTCTTTGGCGAAAGGCGCGGCAATATCCCGGTGATCTCCGCAACCTCGACGCTGGCCTTTGACGCCCGGCGCGCGCGGTTTTTTGAGCGCCAGCTTATCGCCGCACTGAAGATCATCCAGAACGGTGACGTCAGCCCCGCGCGCCTGACCGGAAGCTGGGCCGGCGCCATGGGCCATACGCAGTTCATTCCGACCTCCTATCTGGCCTATGCGGTTGATTTCACCGGCGACGGGCGGCGCGACATCTGGGCCGATGATCCGACCGATGCGCTCGCCTCTACCGCCGCCTACCTGCAACGAAACGGCTGGGCCCGTGGCCTCCGCTGGGGGCGTGAAACCACGGCCAGCGCAGCATCGGGAACGATCATTCAACCGCAACCCAATGGTCCGCGCTTTGCCGTTACAGAAAACTTCCGGGCGATCAAACGCTACAATAACTCC
>CAYTUW010000014.1:17954-26032 GCA_964441435.1 uncultured Rhodobacterales bacterium | reverse complement strand
GCGAGGTGCTGAACACGCGTGAAAAGCTTGGGCTGCTCGATGCCTCGACCCTTGGCAAGCTGATCGTCAAGGGGCCGGATGCGGCACGGTTCCTCGACATGCTCTACACCAATATGATGAGCAGCCTGAAACCCGGCAAATGCCGCTACGGGCTGATGTGTTCGGAAAACGGGTTCCTGATCGACGACGGCGTGGTTGCGCGGATTGATGAGCAGACCTTCCTTTGCCACACGACATCCGGCGGGGCAGAGCGAATCCACGCCTGGATGGAGGAATGGCTGCAATGTGAATGGTGGGACTGGCAGGTCTATGTTGCCAATGTGACCGAACAGTTTGCCCAGATCGCCGTGGTTGGCCCGAATGCCCGCAAAGTTCTGGAGAAGCTCGGTGGGATGGAAGTGTCCAAAGAGGCGCTGGCCTTCATGGAATGGAAAGACGGGCAGATCGGCGGGTTTGACGCGCGCGCCTACCGGATCAGTTTTTCCGGTGAATTGTCTTATGAAATCGCCGTGCCCGCTTCACAGGGCCGGGCCTTTTGGGATGCGCTGCACGCGGCGGGGGCGGAGTACGGGGCGATGGCCTACGGGACAGAGGCGCTCCACATCATGCGGGCCGAAAAGGGCTTTATCATGATCGGGGATGAGACCGACGGCACGGTGATCCCGCAGGACCTCGGCCTTCATTGGGCGATTTCAAAGAAGAAAGAGGATTTCCTCGGCAAACGCGCGCAGGAACGCACCCATATGGCCGACCCGGATCGCTGGCAGCTTGTCGGGTTGGAAACCGTTGATGGCTCCGTCCTGCCCGATGGCGCCTATGCGATTGCGCCGGGGGACAATGCCAATGGTCAGCGCAATATGTTCGGTCGCGTGACCTCCACCTACCATTCGCCGACACTTGGGCGCGGGATTGCGATGGGGCTGGTCAAACACGGGCCGGACCGGATGGGCGAGGTGATCGAGTTCGGCAAGGTGGATGGCACGATGATCGCGGCAAAGATCGTTGATCCGGTCTTTTACGACAAGGACGGGGAGAAGCAGAATGTCTGAAGCCGTGAGTGCCTTGATGGGCGTGGCCTATGACGGGATAGCCAGCGTGCGGGAGCTGGGCCTTCAGGGCATGATTACCCTGCGTGGCGATTTGGCATCTCCCAAAATCAAGAACGCGACCACTGCGGTCGCCGGGGTCGATATGCCTGGACAACGCGGGATCAACACCGTCATGGCCGAGGGCGAAGAAAACGCTATCGCCTGGATGAGCCCGGATGAACTCTTGATCCTGTTGCCGTATCTCGCGGTGCCCTCCGCGCTCGCGGTGATCGAAAAGGCGCTGGGTGACGCCCATGCGCTTGCAGTCGATGTGTCCGACGCGCGGGCAATGTTTGAAGTCAAAGGGGCGGCCGCGCGCGAGGTACTGGCAAAGCTTGCCCCGGTTGATCTGTCGCCCGAAGCCTTTCAGCCCGGCGAAATCCGCCGCACCCGGTTGGCCCAGGTGCCTGCCGCTTTCTGGATGGAAGATGATCAAACCTTCCGTGTCGTCGCGTTTCGATCAGTCGCCGGGTATGTCTTCGATATTCTCAAGGCCGCCGCCGCACCGGGGTCGAAGGTTGGCTATTTCTGTTGAATAGGCGAAAAACGGCTTGCATCCATGCGCGATAGTGGGTTTCTTGTCACCGCTTTTGGTTGAGTTGGATTAGGTTATGAGAACAGTCACAACAGGAATTGTCGCATTACTAATGGTTTTTGCAGCTGAACAGGCCGCTTCGGAAACCTATTTATGTGATCTGGATACCGGAAACGCCAATGGCTGGGTCTCTGAACGCATCGCCTTTCAGCCCACCAGCAATCGGCGGGTTTTGCTGAATGATGCGCATACGGTCTATTTCAACGAAGGACCGGTAGAGGCGCGGATGCGTATCAATGGCAACCGGATGCGGCTGTCCTGGGTGCTGCGCGTTCACAATACAGCCGGTCAGCGCGCCCGGATGAACTATTCGGCGCAGATGGACCGGCAAACGCTGGCGATTGATGTTCAGGCGTCGCCTTCAGATTATCGCGGGACGTTTCGCGCGACCGGAACCTGTCGCATTCAGGACGGCTAACGCACCTGGTCAGCCCGGAGCACCCCTTGCTCAAACATGTCGTTGAACAGGATTCTTGCAGACCCATTGGCACAGCCGTAGGGTCATTGGCAGGGACCGGGCAGATAAAAGACGCCGTTACATGCGCATAACGTCATTCACGCCGATGAAAGATGAGGGGCCGTTCATTCTGGAATGGGTGGCTTATCATCGTCTGATCGGCTTTAACGATATCCATGTCTTTACCAATGATTGCACCGATGGCACGGATCAGATTCTCGAACGGCTTGATGAGATGGGGCTGCTGCGCCATCTGACGAACCCGTCAGTCTATCAGGGGTCGGCCAACCACCATTGGGAAGCGGTGCGTTACATGAACAGTCAGCCGCGTCTTAAGCGTTCTGACTGGGTAGTAAGCCTTGATGTAGATGAGTTCATCTGCGTGAACGCCGGGGAGGGGCGGCTTTCTGATCTGTTTTCCGCGGTGGACGGGGCCAATGTCATAGCGATGAACCAGCAGAACTTTGGGTGCGGCGGGGTGCATCGCTATCAGCCCGAGCTGCAGATGCGCCAGTTCACCTATGGCTGGCGTCAGCAGGGGGCCTATAATGTCAAAATGTCCAAGCGGGGTGTGAAAACCCTGACTCATGCGTCAGCCGGGGCGCGGTATTTTGGCAATCATTCGCCCGTCCTGCCGCCGAAAAAGGCCAATGCAGCGCGATTTGTGAACGGATCGGGAAAACCTTTGTCGGGGGAACGGCTGACCAGGGAAGTCAAATCTCTGGTGGAGCCTGACTATGGTTATGACCTCGTGCAGCTCAATCACTATGTGCTGCGCTCGATGGAGGATTTCATCCGCAAATCGGCGCGTGGCAATGCCAATCATGCGTCGCGGCAGGCCGATCTGAAATACTGGCGGCGCTATAATCACAATGACCAGCACGATACCAGGATTCTGCGCTGGGCGGATCGCGTAGAGGCGCAGATCGCGGATTGGTTGCAGGACCAAGAGCTACGCCAACTTCATGAAGCTTCGGTGGACTATAGCCGGGCGCGGTTTCGGACCTTGCTGCGCGATGACAGTTTTCGGGACTTGCGCAAGGCCATTCGCGGGCACCATCACAAATTTCCGGGTTTGACCGGTGCCGAACCCGCGGAGACTGTCGAATAAACCGGACTGCCCCTTGACCTTGCCCGGCCACGCTGCACATGTAGGCAAGAGAGATTTTTACGCGAACAAAGGGGGCCCGACATGGCTTTTGAACTTCCCGCACTTCCCTATGCCCATGACGCGCTGGCCGATGCCGGCATGTCGAAGGAAACGCTCGAATATCACCACGACCTGCACCACAAGGCCTATGTGGACAACGGTAACAAGCTGATTGAAGGCACCGAATGGGACGGCAAAAGCCTGGAAGAGATCATCACCGGCACCTATGACGCAGCCGCCGTGGCGCAGAACGGGATTTTCAACAATATCTCGCAGCTATGGAATCATAACCAGTTCTGGGAAATGATGGGGCCGGGTAAATCCGCGATGCCTTCCGAACTGGAAGGTGCGCTGAAAGAGAGCTTCGGCTCAGTTGAGGCGTTCAAGGAACAGTTCACCGCCGCTGGTGTCGGTCAGTTCGGCTCCGGTTGGTGCTGGCTTGTAAGAAATCGTGACGGATCGCTTGCGGTGACAAAGACAGAAAACGGCGTCAACCCGCTGTGCTTCGGTCAGACGGCGCTTTTGGGCTGCGATGTCTGGGAACATTCCTACTACATTGATTTCCGCAACAAGCGCCCTGCCTATCTGGCCAATTTCCTGGACAATCTGGTCAACTGGGAAAACGTCGCTTCGCGCCTCTGAAACGCGGCTGAAACGCAAAGGGAACCCCGCCTCAGGCGGGGTTTTTTTGTGTCGCATGCCGGGTCAGGGCGTCAAACAGCGCGTCTGGTGTTGGCTGACTGCTGACATAGTCTGCAAGGCTTTGATGGGCGAAACCCTCTGCGATCACATGATCCACCAGATCAATCAACTTATCCCAATAACCTTCTGTATTAAGTAGGAAAATCGGTTTTTTATGGAGCCCGATCTGACGCCAGGTCAGCACTTCAAAAAATTCATCAAGCGACCCGGCGCCCCCAGGCAGCACCACAATGGCATCGGAATTCATGAACATCACCTTTTTGCGCTCATGCATGTTTTCGGTGACGACAAAGCGTGACAGATCACGTTTGCCGACCTCAAGGTCCAAAAGATGCACAGGGATTACCCCAAAGGTATCACCGCCTGCGGCCTGCGCGGCATTGGCGCTGATCCCCATCAGGCCGACATCGCCCGCGCCATAAACCAGCCGCCATCCGCGCGTTGCGAGGCCATGGCCAACATCCTTTGCCGCTGATGCATAGGCCGGGCGCGCACCGCTGCGCGAACCGCAAAAGACGCAAACCGAAAATGAATCCATGATCCCTGCCTTTTCCTCGTGCAGCGTCACGGGACGGTGACGCGGCTTTCATTGATCGGTCTAGCCTCTGTTGCTATGGTCGCACAAGCGCGCTTTGCAAGGGCGGGCGCGATGGGGAACAACAGGATTTCGGGGCAAAGGAAAAACCATGGCAGGCGGTGTATTCTCCGGCATGGGTGGGGTCAGTGGTCTGGCGCTCGGCGCAGCGGGGGCGGCGGTTCTGGCTGTTGCCGGGTATTTCGGGTTCCAGGCATGGCAGAATCAGGCAGAACCTATGGCACCTGCGGATCAGGTTGCGCTGACGCCTGAGGCTGCGCCGAATCCTGCACCCGCCGCAACCGCAGAAACGGCCACGCCCGAAAACCCGGAACCGCAGCAGGCGGAGCCCACCCCCCCGGTTTTTGATGTCGTGCGGGTTGATCCGGCGGGTAGTGCGCTGATTGCGGGGCAGGCCCGCGCCGGGGCTATGGTGACGGTTTTACTGGACAACAGTGAAGTGTCACGTGCTGAGGTTGATACCCAAGGCAATTTCGTGGCGCTCTTTGATGTCGCACCTTCGTCCACGCCACGCGTCCTTTCGCTGCAGGCACAGGTCGCGGGGGAGGCCCCCGTGCCGTCATCGCAAACGGTGATCATTTCCCCGGTTGCCCCTGACGTGGTTGCCGTGGTTGAACCCGATGGCGGGGCTGGCGCGACAGTGGACGGAACTGCTGCCATTGCAGAAGTGGAACCGGACCAGCCCCCGGCCCCCTCCGGCACGGTCACCGAGGGCGGGGACACGATCATGGCGGAACCAGTTGCGGCGGATGAACCACCGACCAACATCCCGGAACCAGATACGCCCGATGTGGCTGTGAACACCAACGCTGAAGAACTCCCCGCTACGGCGGAGCCAGATGCGCCAACCCTGTTGATTGCGGATGAGGACGGCGTGCGTGTTCTGCCAACAGGCGCGCCGGAGGTACTGGAAACCGTGGTGATCGACGCGATCACATATGATGCCGCAGGGGAGGTCAGCCTGTCCGGCCGTGGCAGCGGGGCAGGCTTCGTACGGGTCTATCTTGACAACAACCCGGTGCTTTCCGCCCCGATTGCTGAGGATGGCAACTGGCGCACGGCCCTGCCGGAGGTCGACACCGGGGTCTATACGCTAAGGATTGATGAACTCGATCAAACAGGCACCGTGACGTCGCGGGTGGAAACACCGTTCCTGCGCGAGGAACCGGAGGTGCTCGCCCAGGCCCAGGCGGAGGCTGCGGGACAGCCGAGCACCGGCCCGGTGGGCACGTCGGTTTCCGTGGTGACAGTGCAGCCGGGTTTCACGCTCTGGGGTATTGCGCGGGAAAACTATGGCGAAGGTCTGCTCTACGTGCGGGTTTATGAGGCCAACAAGGATCAGATCCGCGACCCGGACCTGATTTACCCCGGTCAGGTGTTTACTGTGCCCGAAGGGGGGTAGCTGTCGGGGTATCCTCCTGACACCACCCGGCGCAGGTTTCCGGCTTTGTGCCGCAGCAATCATGAGTCAGATAATAGACCAGCGCCCCGATATGTTTGCGGTTGACGCGGTAGATCACGTTACGTGACCGGCGTTCGGACGTGACAAGCCCGGCCTGTTCCATGACGCCAAGATGAAAGGACAGGCGGGAGGCCGAAGCCTCCACCCGCCGACCGATCTGCCCGGCGCTGCGCCCCTCATCCCCGGCGCTGACCAGCAGCCGCAGGATCGCCAGCCGGGATTCATGTGCCAGCGCAGAGAGGGCTTTTAAGGCTTCGGTTTCCTGCATATTTCAATTACTCATGAACTATTGTAATAACGCAAGTTACACAACGAATCGCGCTGAAGCAAGCCAAGAGCCGAAAGGACGTGCCAGCCCATGCGAAAACGCCATATATCACCGCATACGCTTGACCGCCGGAGCGAGGCCAATGTCATTCGCAAGGTTGCGCCTTACCTTTGGCCGAGCGGGCAGGCCTGGGTGAAACGGCGTGTTGTGGCGGCGATGGCGATGCTGCTTCTGGCGAAACTCGTCGCGGTGGGCACGCCATTTTTATACAAGGAGGCGGTTGATGCGCTGGCCGGTGACGCGGGGACATCGCCGACCGTGATGCTCGCGCTTGGTGCGGTGGGGCTGACCGTGGCCTATGGTATGGCGCGGCTGATGAGCAATGGGTTCCAGCAGTTGCGCGATGTTATCTTTGCCCGCGTCGGTCAGCGGGCGTTGCGACGCCTTGCGTTGCGCACCTTTGAACACATCCATCGCCTGTCCATGCGCTATCACATCAGCCGCAAGACGGGCGGGCTGTCGCGGATCATGGAACGCGGTGTGAAAGGGGTCGAATTCCTGCTGCGTTTTCTGTTGTTTTCCATCGGGCCGCTGGTGCTGGAACTGTTGATGATTTCGGCGGTTTTGTTCTGGGTGTTTGATGTCTGGTATCTGGCGGCGATTGGCGTCACCATCGCGCTTTACATCTGGTTCACCTTTGCGGTGACGGAATGGCGGGTGAAAATCCGCAAGATCATGAACGATCAGGATACCGACGCCAACCAAAAGGCAATCGACAGTCTGCTGAATTTCGAGACGGTCAAGTATTTCGGCGCTGAGGCGCGCGAAGCGGCGCGTTATGATGGTGCCATGAAAGGCTATGAAGAGGCCGCGTTAAGAACATCCTGGTCGCTTGCGTTCCTCAACTTTGGCCAGTCCATGCTGATCACAACCGGGCTGGTTGTTGTCATGGTCATGGCCGCCATCGGGGTAGAGAATGGCACGCTGACCGTCGGCGACTTTGTGATGGTCAATGCCTATATGATCCAGATTACGATGCCGCTGAATTTCCTCGGCACCGTCTATCGTGAAATCCGTCAGGCGCTGGTGGATATGGGGGAGATGTTTGATCTGCTTGAACAGCCCGCAGAAGTCAGCGACCGCAGCGATGCCAAGCCTCTGGTGGTCAGTGGCGGGGAGGTCAGATTTGATGATGTGT
Organism: uncultured Rhodobacterales bacterium; assembly: GCA_964441435.1. Lineage (GTDB taxonomy): Bacteria > Pseudomonadota > Alphaproteobacteria > Rhodobacterales > Rhodobacteraceae > CAYTUW01. Next base: position 18,517 of record CAYTUW010000014.1, on the reverse strand, counting down.
CCTTTGGCTATGATGCCGAACGGCCGATCCTGAAAGGGGTCAGCCTGACCGTTCCCGCAGGAAAAACACTGGCGTTTGTCGGGCCGTCCGGGTCTGGCAAGTCGACCATCGGGCGGCTGCTGTTCCGGTTTTACGATGTGAATGGCGGTGCGCTTCTGATCGACGGGCAGGATGTGCGGGCGGTGACGCAAGACAGCCTTCATGCGCAGATCGGCGTGGTGCCGCAGGATACTGTGCTGTTCAACGATTCAATCTATTACAACATCGCCTATGGTCGCCCCGATGCCAGCCGGGACGAGGTCGAGGCCACAGCGCGCGCAGCAAAAATTCACGATTTCATCATGAGCCTGCCTGAAGGCTATGACACAGAGGTTGGCGAACGCGGGCTGAAACTTTCTGGCGGTGAAAAGCAGCGGGTTGGCATTGCGCGAACTCTGCTCAAGAACCCGCCAATCCTGTTACTGGATGAGGCAACCAGCGCACTCGACAGTGAAACGGAGGCTGAAATTCAGGACTCCTTACGCGAGATGGGGCAGGGGCGCACGGTGCTGACCATTGCTCAT
>CAYTUW010000014.1:8689-17944 GCA_964441435.1 uncultured Rhodobacterales bacterium | reverse complement strand
TCCACCGTGGCGGAGGCCGATGAGATCGTGGTGCTTGAGGATGGCAAAATTGCCGAACGCGGAAACCATGCGGAACTGCTGGCGCGGGATGGGCGATATGCCCACCTCTGGCACCGCCAACAGTCCGAAGAGGAAGAGGCCGCCTGAATCGCTTCGCAGCAGCCACTTGATAGTGGTGAACGCCGATTGCTATTCGGCGGCTTTGATGCCGCCGGAACCACCTTTTGTTGGTTCCTCCTGCGTGGCCCCTTTTTCAGCTTCGGCTTCGGCTTCGGCGTTGGCGTTGGTGTCGGCTTCGATCTGCTCTGCGGTGTCTGCCGCAGGTTTCTGGCGTTTGCGGGTTGGCTCTGGCGCCGCGGTGGTTTCCGCTTCTGTCCCCACCTGTTCTTCAGGCTCGGCTTCCGCCGGGGGGCCATACTCCCAGATGATTTCGGGGGATCGAAGCCGGCTGGCAGCCCGACGCAGGGCCAGGTCATGTGCCGCCCGGCTTGCCCGTCCCAGCGACATCGCTGCAAGAAGCTGCGCGAACCATTGCAAATAAATGCTGAACCAGGCCCGGACGGCCAGTAGCGCGGGGGTTAGGACCAGGGTCAGCACCGTCGCTACCCCAAGGCCAAAGACCACCGCTGTTGCCAGCTGCTTCCACCAGAGCGCGGTTGGGCTGTCGATAGAATACCCCCCGTTAATAAAGTCGAGGCTGATGCCCAGCATCATGGGTGTCAGCCCCGCCATTGTCGTGACGGTGGTCAGCAGCACGGGCCGGATCCGTGCCTGCGCGGTGCGCGCGATAGCTTCGACACGGGGCATGTAGCGGCTGTATTCCTGATAGGTGTCGATCAGCACGATATTGTTGTTCACCACAATGCCCGCCAGGGCGACGATGCCCGTGCCGGTCATGATGATCGAAAAGGCCTGATCCATCACCAGCATGCCGATCAGTACCCCGGTAGTGGAGGAAACAACGGCAATAAGCACCAGAACCGAATTGTAAAAACTGTTGAACTGGGCCAGCAGGATAATGAACATCAGGCCAAGCGCACCCGCAAAGGCCTGAAGCAGGAAGGCCTGGGATTCTTCCTGGTCTTCCTGATCGCCGGTCCATTCAAACCCGACACCATCGGGCAGGGAATCCGGGTTTGCCAGCCAATGCGACAACTGTGCGATCCTTTCGCCCGGCGTCACCGGCTCCAGCCGGGTTGAAACAGTGCTATCGGCCCTTAGGTCGCGCAGATCCTGCGCGGTCCGCCCGTCTTCAGCCCAGAGAAGCTCATAGCCGAATTCACTGGCGGCGCTATCGCCTTCGGCAAAGCGGAAATTCGCGCGGGTTCCTGCGGCGTCCGCCTCTTCGTCCCGGGCACGCAGTACGGCGATGGAGCGCAGAAAATCCTGCCCGTCCGGTCCAGTTTCCACCACCGCCAGAGAGGTTAACCCAGGATCAACCGCCGCCTTGATGTCAAAGATGCGTTCCTGATTGAAACGGTCGATCTGGGCCAGCTTTGCAACCGGTTCACGGCTGATGAAGTTGCTGAGCGGGACCAACCCGTCACGAGTGCGTACCTTGAGCGTATCAAGTGTAGACAACACGCGGTATTCTTCGGGCAGGCGGACGCGTATCTCAATCTCTTCGTCGGAACTGTCAACGCGCATCGTGTCCAGCATCAATCCGCGGGTGATCAGCTGGATCATACCACCAACCGTAGCCACATCCGCGCCGTAGCGCCCGGCCTCTTCAACGTCGACGTTTATCTGCCAGTCGATACCCGGTAGGGGCAGGGTATCCTCAACAGCACTGAGACCGGGCATCATGTCAAAATGCGCGCGCGCTCGGGTTGTCGCCTCAAGCAGGGCGTCCCAGTCGTCCGAACCCAGTCGCAGATGCACGGGTTTTGCAGAGGCAGGCCCGCGCGACAGGTTCAGAATTTCCGTGTGTATTCCGGGCAATTCGGCGAGCCGTTGCTCAATCTCTGCTAGCACCAGATCGCCGTCCAATGCGTTCTTGTCCGGGCGGTCTTCCCAGGGGATCAATTCAATCTGGACTTGTCCTATCGTGTCCCGCGGGGGTTGTGCGCCGCCGGTGTTGTTGTTCAACCCACCGCGGCCAGCAAAAGCGAAAACGCTTTGCACCCCTTCAACGGAACGGACGATATTCTCCGCCGCCTGAACCGCGGCATCTTTTTCCTCGAGGCTGAGGTTGCCGCGCTGGAGCACGTAGACAATCGCCTGTTCGGGTTCGCTTTCGACGAAGAATTCCACACCTTTGCTGTTCTGGCTGAAATACCCCATCACCGAAATCATGAAGAATACGACGATGCCCACGGTCACCAGCGGCATCACCGGATTGCCAGAGATGAAACGAATGAAATAGCCAAAGGGGGATCGGCGGAAACCGGCGCGGATGCGCTGCGCCTTGCGTTCGACTTTTGCCGCGCCAAGGGTGATCGACGACATAACTGCGCCAAAGAAAAAGATCAGTGCACCGGGAACCACAGAAAGGACGCCGCTCATGGGGTTTTGGGTGCCAAAAGGTATGAACAGATAGTCCGGGTTCAGCGCCTGCATTGTCCCGAGAAACACGAGGTACAGCATCGGCGGAACAAGGGCTGCGCGCACAACCCACGGCAGGGGACGAAGCCGGTTCGACGCGTTTTCAAACATCCGCGAGGTGCGCCCAAAAACACCGCCGACGATCGGCAGATAGATCAGTGCAACAATAAGCGATGCGGACAGGACGAAGATCAGCGTGACCGGCAGCATACCCATGAATTCACCAACAACACCCGGCCAGAACAGCATTGGCAGAAACGCGCAAAGCGTTGTCGCGGTAGAACTGACGATTGGCCAGAACATCCTCTTGGCTGCTTCGACATAGGCGTGCATAGGGCCAGTGCCTTCCTTGATGCGGCGGTCGGCGTATTCGAACCGCGCCATCGACCAGCATCCCGACGGCCAGGATAAGCCCGAACATGACGATATTGGAAATCGCGACATCCATCAGGGCCAGCAGTACAAAACACAGCATGAAGGATGTCGGAATAGCAAAACCGACCAGCAGCGCTGAACGAATCCCCAGGGCGCCAAGCACAACAATCATCACAAGGGCAATAGCGGTCAGGACTGAGCCTTCAAGCTGGCTGACCATGGAGCCAACGGTGCGGGACTGATCGTTGGAAAAATCAACTGATATGGCCGCTTGCAGATCCGCTGGCCATGCTGCCATGGCGGTTTCGACGGTTTCATGCACGAGGTTGGCCGTGTCGATAACATTGAAGCCCTTGCGCTTGACGATTTGCAGGGCAACAGTGTTTTCGCCATTGAACCGGGCGGTCCCTTCGCGGTCCTCAAAGGTCAGGCGAATGTCGGCCAGATCGCCCAGGGTGACGACCCTGTCGCCATTGGTTTTGACCGGGAGCTCAAAAACATCCTGGGGGTCATCAAAGGAAGAAGGCACCTTCACCGCAAAGGAACCGCTGGCGGTGGATACCTCGCCAGCAGCGATCAACTGGTTGTTGTTTCGCACAACACTGATAAGTTCCGCTGCGGTGACGTTATAGGCTTCCAGCTTCAGCGGGTCGATCACGACCTCAAGCATCTCATCCCGATGGCCAGCAAGCCCGGCCTCAAGGATCGGTTCCAGCCCTTCGATTGTGTCCTGAAGGTCCTGCGCCACCCGCAAGAGTGTGCGTTCGGGCAGGTTGCCTGTCAGGTTCACGATCAAAATCGGGAATTCAGAAAAGTTAATTTCGTTTACGGTATAGGTTTCTGCGCCTTCGGGAAATTCAGCTTCGACACGGCCCATGCGGTCACGGACATCGGCGATGATCTGGGTTTTGTCCCATCCGAATTCGAATTCAAGCGCGACCCCGGCATAGCCTTCTGCGGCGGTGCCGGAAATCTTTGTCAGCCCGTCCAGATCCGACAGTTCCGATTCCATCGGCTGTACCAGCAGTTTCTCCGCATCCGCCGCCGAAATACCGGGGAAGGGTACCGAAACAAAGAGCGCCGGGATTTCGATGTCCGGTTCGCCTTCTTTCGGCAACGACACATAGGCAAGCGCGCCGGCCGCAAGGGACAGCACGATAAAGGCGAGGATCATCCGGGCGCGGGATGATGCCCAGTCGATGATACCGGTCATTGGTCTGCCTCTTTATAGGTGACCTCTAGCAGCACACCGTCATTGACGTATTCCTGCCCCACGACGATCACCGAAACCTGTTCCGGCAATCCGGTCAGCCAAACCCCATCGACGGTGTCGCGCAGGAAACCAACCGGAACAAAGCGGGCCTGATCGTCCTCATCGACGATACGCACTCCAAGGTTCCCGGAATTGTCGAGCGTCATTGCCGATGCCGGCAGAAGATGGGCCTGATCGCCTGAGGCCGAAATCAGGATTTCGGCTGTCTGACCATCACGGATGGACAGATCGGGGTTTGGCACCTCTATTTCCACACGGAATGTGCGGGTCAGTTGATCGGCTGAGCGGGACAGGAACGACACAACCCCCGCGACCTGCTGACGGGTGGCGAGGCGCGCGCCGGCTTCGGCACCAACCTCAATACGGTCAACTTCCGTTTCCGGGACAAATCCGACCAGCTTTATCGGGTCAAGCTGGATAACCGTTGCACACGCAACACCTGGCTGCATCAGGGTGCCCAGCTCTGCTGTGTCCGATTCCAGCAATCCGGCAAAGGGCGCGCGGATTTCCAGGCGTTCGATTTCCTTTTCTGCTGCGGCAACTGCGGCTTCGGCAGACTGGACGCCGGCAGTCGCAGATTTGACGGCGGCTTCGGCGGCTTCCAGGCCTGCGCGGGCGCTTGCGACACGGGTTTCAGATGCGAATCCGCCCTCGCTCAGCCGTTCTGCAGCAGTGTCATTAATGGTGGCCTCGGTCACACGCGCGCGCGCTTCGGCAAGGCGCGCTTCTGCCTCCGGCACACGGGCCTCGGCTTCGGCAAGGCTGCTGCCTCGGGTGCCGGGGTCAAGTTCACACAGCAAAGCGCCTTCTTCCACCCAAGCGCCCTTGCGAAGCGGGTCCGACACGATGCGGCCGCTTGTCTCGCTCATGACGGAAACCTGACGCGCGGCTTCTGTCTGACCACGCAAAAGAACCGCACTGTCAATCAACCGGGCCTCAGACCGCAGCGCGACGACGGAAACCCTTGGTGCTGCCTCTGCCTCAGCCTCTGTGGTTGTGCCCACGCCTTCTGCGGCGCTGGTGCCGGCGACCGCAAGCAGGGTTTCGCGATCCATGACAACAAGATACAGGAACGCCGCAAGCAGCAAGGCGGTGACTATGGAAAACACTCTCATCAGAACCCTCCGGCGCCGGAATTTACCTGAGGCGCGGCTGTTGTAGTCATAATTAACGGAACGCAATTTCGCGCCCAAAGCGATTTTCTGAACGAACTAGTTCAGATCGCCGCGAACTTCAAGGGGTTCCGTTGATTGAATCCTCTTGGTTCCACCCTTGGCAAACCGTGGCAAACCGCGCTAAGAGAGGCAGGATTTGCCGCAGTTCCGCAACCATGCGGACCCGCAGAAGGAGCCAGACGTGAGCGACACCGACAGTTTCATTGATGAGGTGAGCGAAGAAGTCCGCCGTGACCGTCTGTTCCAGGCATTCCGCCGCTATGGATGGATTGCCGTTGTGCTGGTGGTTGCCATTGTTGGTGGGGCTGCCTGGAATGAATGGCAAAAGGCCCAGCGGGTTGCCACTGCACAGGCCACGGGGGATGCGCTGCTCGCCGCGCTTGAAGTCGATGATGCGGCGTCACGTGTCGCTCTGCTTGGCGAGGTGCTAGAGGCCCTTGACGGCTCGCCCGAAACCGGGCTTCCGGTTTTGTTTCTGAAAGCAGAAGCGCTTGTTGAAACTGGCGATAACAGGGCTGCGGCGATGGTTCTGGATGAGATTGCCGGAAACGGGGATCATCCGCAGATCTATCGTGATATCGCCTTGTTCAAACGTCTTTTGCTGGACGCGAAAGAAGAACGCCCGGCGGAACGGCGCGCTGATCTTGAAACGCTGGCCGTGCCCGGAAATCCGCTGCGCCTGTTGGCGGAAGAGCAGCTGGCGCTGGTCGATGTCGAAAGCGGCGATAGCCAGGGGGCGATTTTGCGCCTGCAAATGATCGTATCGGACCAGGAAGTGACAGCGGGCTTGCGTAATCGGGCGTCGCAGTTGATTGTTGCTTTGGGTGGTTCGCCGGACGCGGGCTGACAGCGGCCCGGGTGAAAATTGGGGTAGGAGCAAGCAAGCAATGCAAGGCGTTCATTTTCGTTCCTGGTTGCGGATCGTTATTGCCGGTTTCGCAATCATTGGTGCGCTGGCATCCTGTTCCCGCAACAGGGAAGTGGTTCTGCCGGGAGAACGGCTCGACCCGCGTGATGCTTCTTTGACAGCACCGGCAAATGATGCTGTGGAAACCGCTGAAGGTCTTGATCCCGCGGTGGTGGACGGTGACAACAGAAGCCTGCCCTTTGAAATGCCAGGACAGGTCGCCAACGCGGCCTGGACGCATCGCAATGGCAGCGCCAGCCATCGGATTGTGCATCCGGCACTGGCAAGGACCCTGACGCAGGCCTGGAGCAGCGACATCGGGGCGGGCAATGGCCGCAAACACGTTATCACAGCCGATCCGGTTGTATCCGAAGGCCGGGTTTTTGCAATGGATTCGCGGTCGCAGGTTGTTGCGCTTGCGGCGGACAGCGGGCGGCGGCTCTGGTCACGTGACCTGACGCCCGGATTTGACCGGAATGAGGATGCCTCCGGTGGCGGTTTGGCGGTCGCGGGCAATACGCTTTATGCAACTACCGGATTTGGCACGCTTTCCGCCCTTGATGTGGAAACCGGGGATGTGCGCTGGGAACAGCGGCTTGACGGCGCTGTATCCGGTGTGCCGACGATCCACGGCGATCTGGTCTATGTGGTGTCCCGTGATGGCACAGCCTGGGCGATCAATGCCGAAGACGGGCGCATCCGTTGGAGCCTGCCGGGCATTCCAAGCCAGTCAGCGGTTGTTGGCGGTCCGGGGGCGGCGGTGACAGACACAATCGCTGTGTTTCCCTATAGTTCCGGCGATCTTGTCGCGTCTTTCCCGCGCGGCGGTGTGCGCCTGTGGGCGGCCAGCCTGGCCGGGCAGCGCCGCGGGCGTGTCTATGCGGAAGTTACCGATATCACCGGCGATCCGGTGATTGACGGCAATGTGATTTACGCAGGGAGTTCCTCTGGGCGGCTGGTGGCGCTTGATACGCGCGGCGGGGCCCGCATCTGGACCGTGACCGAAGGCGCGATGAGTCCGGTCTGGCCTGCCGGGGGATCTGTTTTTGTTGTTACGGATCAATCGGAGCTGCTGCGGCTTGATGCGGCGACAGGCGATCGGATTTGGGGGGCTGAACTACCGCATTTCAAGCGGGAAAACCCGCGCCGGCGCGAAACCGTATATGCGCATTACGGTCCAGTCCTTGCCGGAGGGCGGCTGATTGTCGCTTCATCGGATGGCAAGCTGCGCAGCTTTGATCCGGTGGACGGAAGCGAATTGGCAGCGGTTGACCTGCGCGGCGGGGCAGCAAGCGGTGTGGCTGTGGCCGGTGGAACGCTTTATGTGGTCACGGACAACGGTGCATTGAACGCTTTCCGTTGAGCTGCATTTGGTGTATCGGCTGCGCTTCGGTCTGAACGGAGCCTCAGGATGACTTTTACACTTGCCATTGTCGGGCGGCCGAATGTCGGCAAGTCGACGCTGTTTAACCGTCTGGTGGGCAAGCGCCTGGCGCTGGTGGACGATCAGCCGGGCGTCACCCGCGACCTGCGCGAGGGGGAGGCACGCCTCGGCCCGCTCAAGTTCACCGTGATCGACACGGCGGGGCTTGAGGATGCCACCGATGACAGCCTGCAGGGGCGCATGCGGCGCCTGACTGAACGTGCGGTTGATATGGCGGATGTGTGCCTGTTCATGGTGGATGCACGGGCCGGGATCGTGGCAACCGATCAGATGTTCGCCGATATTCTGCGCAAGCGTGCCGATCATGTGATCCTTGCTGCGAACAAGGCCGAAGGCAAAGCGGGTGAATCCGGCTATCTCGAATCTTATGGTCTGGGCCTGGGCGAACCATTGCGCCTGTCTGCGGAACATGGCGAAGGGCTGGAAGATCTGCTTGCGGTGCTTTTGCCGCTGGCGGATCAGTTCAAGCAACGTGCCCTTGCGGACATGCCTGAAACGGATGTCAGCCTCAGCGCTGATGAAGCGGCAGAGGATACCCAGGGCGAAAGCCGTGAGTTCACCAATAAGCGCCCGCTTCAGATCGCGGTGGTTGGGCGGCCGAATGCCGGGAAATCTACACTTATCAATCAGATACTGGGTGAAGATCGGCTTTTGACCGGCCCCGAAGCCGGAATCACGCGGGATGCTATTTCCCTGAGTTTTGACTGGTCAGGCACCCCGGTGCGTGTCTTTGACACTGCGGGCATGCGTAAAAAGGCGCGGGTGCAGGAAAAGCTTGAGAAATTATCGGTGGCGGATGGGCTTCGGGCGGTCAAATTCGCCGAGGTGGTTATTGTGCTTCTGGATGCGGCGATCCCCTTTGAACAGCAGGATTTGCGCATTGCCGATCTGGCAGAGCGCGAGGGCCGCGCCGTCATCGTAGCGGTTAACAAATGGGACGTAGAGGATGAAAAGCAGGCAAAGCTGAAAGAGTTGAAGGAGGCCTTCATCCGCCTTTTGCCGCAACTCAAGGGCGCGCCACTGATTACGGTTTCGGCCAAGACAGGGCGTGGTATCGAACGCCTGCGTGATGCCGTGCTGCGCGCCCATGAAGTCTGGAACCGCCGCGTATCCACCGCCCAGCTGAACCGCTGGCTTGGCGCAATGGTTGAGGCACATCCACCCCCAGCACCAGGTGGCCGACGGATCAAGCTGCGCTACATGACCCAGGCCAAAACACGGCCGCCGGGGTTTGTCGTGATGTGTTCCCATCCCGACAAACTGCCGGAAAGCTATTCACGATACCTTATCAATGGCTTGCGCGAAGATTTTGACATGCCGGGAACACCGGTGCGGCTTTGGATGCGCTCACAGGGGGACCAAAATCCCTATAAGGACAAAAAGAAATCGACGCCATCACGGCTGCGCAAACACCTTGGCAAAGGTTCACCGGGTTAGGACCAGGCCCTGAAAACAATCTCTGGCACCGCAACTGAAGCCTGCGAAACCAACTCTTTCATTTTTGTTCCAGAAATATCCCGGGGGTCCGGGGGGCTGG
>CAYTUW010000014.1:0-8679 GCA_964441435.1 uncultured Rhodobacterales bacterium | reverse complement strand
CAACAACCCCCCGGGGGGGGGGGGGGCGCCCCCCCCGCCACGCTCAACGCCTGTCGCCCAAGCTTGCATGAGCAGGCAGCGGGCGGGAGCATCCCGTGGATGCTGCGCTCAGGTGGTGGGCGGGTCGTCCAGCAGAGCTTTGGCAAGCCATGGCAGGTACCGGTCCTGGCGGTAATCAATGGCGTAATGGCCAGCGTCAAACTCTTCGTAGATGTGGGGGATGTTGGCCGCTTTCAGCGTTTCAACAATGCGTCGCGCCCCGTAAAGCATGTTAAACTCGTCACGCGTTCCGCTCTCGATCCAGATGCCTTTCAGGCTGGCCAGCGCCTTGAGGTGATCCTGTGCAATCACTGCCGGGTCATAACGCATCCAGTTTTGCCAGCGCTCCGGGATCAGACGCAGCGTGTGGGAATCGACCGGGAAACGGATGTGGGCCGGGTCGTCGGGGTCGGGATCATAGGTCGCCGCCATTGCACAGACCATCAGGGTTTTGACCTCATCCGGGCTGGGGGCGTCCTGTTTCAGGAAATCGAGGGCAAATTCACTTGGGGTTTGCCCGGTTTTTGTGAGGTGGCGCTGCGCGGCATAGATGTCGGGCAGATAGACAACCTCAAAAGCACAATCCCCCGCGCTGCAGGCGATGGCCGACCATATATCTGCGTGCATCATCCCGTGCCAAAGCGCGCCAAACCCACCGGAGGATTTGCCAAACAACCCGCGTTTTCCTGTTCCGCCGCAGGCAAAGTGACCTTCGATCATGGGCAGGACTTCCGTGATCAGGTAGTCGGCATAGCGCCCCATACCCGCAGAATTGATATATTGGTTTCCGCCAAGCCGGGTAAAGCAATCCGGAAAGGCTACAACCGCCGGGGGCATCTCGCCGCTGCCGATCAGGCGGTCCAGCCGTTCGGGGACATTTTCACCAAAACCGCGCCAGTTGGTATGGGCCATTCCGGCGGCCGTATATCCGACGATGTCAACAATCAGGGGCAGCGGAGTTTCCATGTCCCACCCCGCTGGGGTGTAAACATGGAGTTCGCGGTCCGCAGGATCACCAAGAGGATTGTCTGAGAGGGTTTCGGATTTCAGGACGAGCCGATGCAGCGTTCCTCTGTCTTTCGCCGTTTCAGTTTTCCGATGCATTGCAACGTCTCAAAGCTATTCCAGCGTTCCACTGGCCGTGATTTTGGACTTGCCACCGAGATAGGGATGCAGCGCCTCAGGCAGATTGACAGAGCCATCCGCAGCTTGCCCGTTTTCCAGCACCGCAATCAGCGCGCGCCCGACAGCAAGCCCGGAGCCGTTGAGCGTATGCACAAATTCCGGTTTGCCTCCATCCGCAGGTTTGAACCGCGCGTTCATGCGGCGCGCCTGATAGTCGCCCGCCGTCGAACAGGAACTGATCTCCCGATACTTGCCTTGGCCCGGCAACCAGACCTCCAGATCATGGGTCCGTTTCATGCCCGCCCCCTGATCGCCCGCGCAGAGTTTTACCGTGCGGTAGGGCAGGCCAAGCCGTTCAAGCACCGCTTCGGCGCATTTGGTCATGCGTTCATGTTCGGCCTCTGACTGATCCGGATGGACGATCGAGACCATTTCCACTTTTTCGAACTGGTGCTGGCGCAGCATACCCGCCGTGTCGCGCCCTGCGCTGCCGGCCTCTGACCGAAAGCAGAGCGTATGGGCACACATGCGGATTGGCAGGTCCGCCTCGTCAAGCGTGTCGCCGTTGACAGTATTGGTCAGTGTCACCTCGGATGTCGGGATCAGCCAGCGCCCATCGGTCGTCTGATAGCTGTCCTCACCGAATTTCGGCAGTTGACCGGTGCCATACATCATTTCCTCACGCACCAGAACGGGCGTCATGGTTTCGGTCAGCCCATGTTCACCTGTGTGGAGGTCGAGCATGAATTGCGCCAGTGCCCGGTGAAGCCGTGCAACGGCCCCCGACATGACAACAAACCGGCTACCGGACAGTTTGGCGGCGGTTTCGAAATCCATTCCGCTCTCAACGCAGGGCAGTTCATGATGTTCGACCGGGGTGAAATCAAATGTGCGCGGGGTGCCCCAGCGGTGCAGTTCGACGTTATCCTCTTCATCCGCGCCATCCGGCACGTCGTCATACATGATGTTTGGCAGGCCCATCAGGTAATCGCGCAGGCGCGCGTCCTCTGCCTTGGCCTTTTCATCAAGCTCTGCGGTTTCGGCCTTTTTGGCGGCCACCAGCGCGCGCAGTCGTTCAAATTCCGCTTCGTCCCCCTTGGCCTTTGCTGCGCCGACCTGTTTGGCGGCGGCGTTGGCTTCGGCTTTGGCGTCTTCGGCGGCCTGAATGGCCTGCCGCCGGGCCACGTCAATCGCCAGAACCTCGGCAGAGACACCGGACAGCCCCCGGCGCGCCATCTGGGCGTCAAAGCCTTCGGGGTTATCACGGATGGCGCGGATATCGTGCATCTCTCTGGTCCTTTGATTGACGGTTTGATCCTGCGGCCCCATATGCCCCAAAGCCCCGGGCTTTTGAAGGTGCGAAATGCGCGTGCCTCGCCTTGCCAAGCAAATGGGCCACATATAGGGTGCGCGCCAGCGTGTAGGGGCGGAATGCCCGAAGAAAAGAAAGAGACCTGATGGAACAGTTCATCCCGCTCATATTGATCTTTGCGATCATGTATTTCCTGCTGATCCGACCGCAGCAGAAAAAGGTGAAGGAGCATCAGACGATGGTGGCCAACCTGCGCCGTGGCGATCAGGTTGTGACCCAGGGCGGGCTGATCGGCAAGGTGACCAAGGTCAAGGATGGCGAGAATGAGCTTGAGGTCGAGCTTGCCAAAGATATGAAAGTGCGCGTGGTGCAGTCAACGATAGCGACCGTGCTCAACAAAACCGAACCCGCCGACGCGGCGAAGTAAGCCGGGCAGGGGCAGCAGACATGCTTCAGATAGCTCTTTGGAAGCGCATCACGATCTGGGCGCTTTGTGCGCTCGGGCTGTGGATGGCAATGCCGAATGCGTTTTACAGCCGCGTCGAAACCCATAATGACGCGGCCAAGCTGATCGCGGCAGGGCAGGTGGGGCCGGAGCTTGAGGCAGACCTTGCTGAATGGCCTGAAATCCTGCCCTCCGCCCTTGTCAATCTGGGGCTTGATCTGCGCGGCGGTGCGCATCTTCTGGCAGAGGTGCAGGTCGCCGATGTCTATGAAAGCCGCATGCAGGGCATGTGGCCAGCGATCCGGGATGCGCTGCGCCCGGAACGTGCCACGGTTGGCACCATCCGCCTTCAGGATGGCCCCGCAGATGAGCTCCATATCCGCATCAGCCAGGCCGAGGGGATGGGCCGCGCTCTGGAGATCGTGCGCGGGCTTGCGCAGCCGGTCGTCAGCCTGACCGGGGTTGGGTCAACCGACATCGAGGTGACCAACCAGGGTAATCTTCTGATCGTCCGCCTGACGGAGGCGGAAAAAGCCGCAACCGACGAACGCACGGTGCGTCAGAGCCTTGAAATTATCCGTCGCCGGGTGGATGAGGTTGGCACGCGCGAACCGACGATCCAGCGCCAGGGCGCGGATCGGATACTGGTTCAGGTGCCGGGCCTGGGCAGTGCGCAGGAACTGAAGGATATTCTTGGCACCACGGCAAAGCTTGAGTTCAAACCGGTTGTGCGTGCGACGGGCAGCGCCGATGCCGCACCGGGGCCGGGCAATGAAATCCTGCCCTCGCTGGATGAACCGGGCACCTTTTACATCGTCGAACGGGCCGCCGTTGTGACGGGCGAGGAACTGGTTGATGCGCAACCATCGTTTGATCAGAACGGCCGCCCTGCGGTCAGTTTTCGCTTCAACACAACCGGTGCTCGGGCCTTTGGTAACTACACGGCGAAAAACGTCGGCTCCCCCTTTGCGATTGTGCTGGATGAGGAGGTCATCTCCGCCCCGGTGATCCAAAGCCATATTCCGGGTGGCTCCGGCATCATCACCGGGCGCTTTACGGTCGAGGAATCGACCGAGCTCGCCGTGCTGCTCAGGGCAGGGGCGCTGCCTGCGGAGCTGGTGTTCGTTGAGGAACGCACCATCGGGCCTGAACTCGGACAAGATTCGATCGAGGCAGGGCGCATCGCCTGTATCGTCGCCTTTGTCGCGGTGCTGATCTTTATGGTGGCAAGCTACGGGCTGTTTGGGGTCTTTGCCAATATTGCTCTGATCCTCAATGTGGCGATGATCTTTGGCCTGTTGTCCGCGCTTGGCGCAACTTTGACCCTGCCGGGGATTGCCGGAATTGTGCTGACAATCGGGATGGCGGTGGATGCCAATGTGCTGATCTTTGAACGCATCCGCGAAGAGCTGAAAACAGCGCGCGGCCCGGCCCGTGCGATAGAGCTTGGCTATGAAAAGGCACTGTCGGCCATTCTTGATGCCAATATCACCACCTTCATCACGGCGGTGATCCTGTTTGCCATAGGCTCCGGCCCGGTGCGCGGGTTTTCCATCACACTGGGCCTTGGGATCATCACCTCGGTCTTTACCGCGATCTTTGTGACGCGGGTGATGATTGTCATGTGGTTTGAATACCGCCGCCCCAAAAAGATCGAGGTATAGAATGCGACTGAAACTCGTTCCTGCTGAGACCAACTGGGATTTCTTTGGCCTGTCAAAGCTGACCTTCGGCCTGTCGATGGTGATGATGGCAGCGTCAGTTGTGCTGTTCTTCGTGATGGGCCTTAGTTTCGGCATTGATTTCCGTGGCGGCACGACCTTCCGCACCGATGCGGACAATCCGGTTGCTGTCTCTGACTACCGTGATGCCTTGCAGCCACTGGGCCTTGGCGATGTGTCGATCACAGAAGTTTTTGACCCGACAAAACCCGATCAGAATGTCACGCAAATCCGTATCGAGGCGCAGGAGGGTGACGAATCTGTTGCATCTGACACCGCAAATGCAGTGCTGGCAGCGTTGCAGCAGGTTGACCCGACGCTGACATTTTCGGCGGTGGAATCTGTCGGGCCAAAGGTGTCCGGCGAACTGGTGCAGACGGCTGTCATCGCCGTATTGCTCGCCATTGGGGCGGTGCTGGTTTACATCTGGCTGCGCTTTGAATGGCAGTTCAGCCTTGGGGCTGTGGTTGCACTGATCCACGATGTTGTCATCACCATCGGCGTCTTTGCCCTGCTTCAGATCAAGTTTGATCTTGCGATCATTGCGGCCCTTCTGACCATCGTTGGCTATTCGCTGAACGACACCGTGGTCGTCTTTGACCGCGTCCGCGAAAACCTGCGGAAATACAAGAAAAAGGATCTGAAAGAGGTGCTGAACCTCTCGATCAATGAAACGCTTAGCCGGACGGTCATGACCTCTGTCACAACGCTGCTGGCGCTGATTTCGCTGATCGTGCTTGGCGGGGATGTGATCCGGGGGTTTGTCTTTGCGATGATCCTTGGGGTAGTTGTCGGCACATATTCATCGGTTTTCGTGGCCTCCGCGATCCTGCTGCGCCTTGGGGTCAAGCGCGACTGGTCAAAACCTGACAACACCGCCGGGAACCAATTCGCCAATGTAGATGCCTGAGGCACTGCTTGGCGCGATCCAGCCGCCGGGGGCAGGGGTTCTGCTTCTGGCGGTGCTGGCGGCAGGGCTGGTGCGCGGCTTTTCCGGCTTTGGCAGCGCGATGATCATCATGCCCGCAGCCAGCAGCGTGCTGAGCCCGGTCGGCGCGGTGGTGTTTCTAAGCGTGGTGGAATTAGTTGGTCCCTTGCCCAATGTGCCGGATGCGCTGCGCAACAGTGAACGCCGTGACCTGCTGCGCCTGGGGGCCGGTATGGTGATCGGGATGCCCATCGGGATCTGGAGCCTGACCCGCATCGCACCAGAGGTGTTTGGCTGGGCTGTGTCGCTGACAGTCCTCTGTCTGCTGGGCCTCTTGCTGACAGGCTGGCGCTATAAGGGGCGGCTGAGTGGGCCACTTGTCACCGGCGCGGGCGCGCTGGGTGGTGTAACCAGCGGGGCGGTGGGGCTGGCCGGGCCACCTGTCATCATGCTCTACATGGCCAGCCGCCTGCCGATCGCCACGATCCGCGCGAATTTCCTGCTCTACCTCTTGATGGTTGATGTGCTGATGCTGCTGTCGCTTGCCGTTCTGGGGGAGCTGGAGGGGCGCCCGATTGCGTTGGGCGCGCTGTTGGTCATTCCCTATGTGGTGGCGAATATCGGCGGGGCGCGGTTGTTTCGCCCACAGTCAGAAGGTTTGTTTCGTGCGGTCGCCTATGTCATCATTGCCATAGCCGCCGTTTTGGGCCTGCCGATTTGGGAATGAACCATGCGCCTGAATGAGATCGAGTTTACCGATGCGCTGCCGGTTGACGGCTATGGGCCGGGGTTCTTCCGTGTTGCGGGAAAAGTGGTCAAAGGTCATATCGCGTTGCTGCCGGATGGGGTGCATAGCTGGGCTGGCTTTGAGGCGCTGGAGGTGCTGCTGAGCGCTGAAATAGACGTGTTGTTTGTGGGCACCGGGGCGGAAATGGCGCCCCTTCCTGCGGAATTTCGGACCCGGCTGGAAGCCGCAGGGATCGGGGTAGAGCCGATGGCCTCCCCCGCTGCGTGCCGCACCTATAATATCCTGCTGTCCGAAGGTCGCCGCATCGGTGCGGCGCTGATCGCGGTTTGAACCGGCTGACGCTTGATAACGTCACCGTTGCACGCGGCGACATCGCGGTGCTGGCGGGGGTCAGCCTGACGCTTGCGGCGGGGCAGGTTCTGACACTCCGCGGGCCAAACGGTATTGGCAAGACAACCCTGCTGCGCACGGTGGCCGGGTTGCAGAAACCCGTGGCCGGGGCGATCAGGATGGAGGGGGCAATCGCCTACGCCGCCCACGCTGATGCGGTGAAACCCACGCTTACTGTCCGTGAAAACCTCAGTTTCTGGGCGGCGGTACATGGTGGCGGCGATGTGACAGGGGCATTGGCAGCCTTTGGCTTGTCGCGGCTGGCAACACGCGGCGCGGGGCAACTGTCGGCGGGGCAGAAACGCCGCCTCGGACTGGCCCGCCTGATGGTCACAGGGGCGGACATCTGGTTGCTTGATGAACCAACGGTTTCGCTCGACAGCGGACACACCGCAGGCTTTGCCGATATCCTGCGCCGCCATTGTGACAACGGGGGCGCCGCCCTGATCGCCAGCCACATCGACATTCCGGTCGAGGGGGCGGTGCTTGATCTGTCAGACCATCGTGCGCCGGCCGCGAGTTGGGTGACGGAGGCACTGGCATGAGCCCACTCTTAATGCGTGATCTGCGCCTTGCCTTGCGGCAGGGCGGCGGGGCAGGGTTGGCGCTCGCGTTCTATCTTCTGGTGATCATCCTTGTACCTTTTGGCGTCGGGGCGGAGGCTGACCTGTTGTCACGGCTGGCGCCGGGGATGCTCTGGGTTGGGGCGCTGTTGTCCTGCCTTCTGACGCTTGAGCGACTTTTTCAGCTTGACTATGAGGACGGCACATTGGACGCGCTGGCGACCTCTCCGTTGCCGTTGGAGGCGGTCGCCCTTGCCAAGGCCCTGGCCCATTGGCTGACCACCGGATTACCGCTGGCGCTGATTGCGCCATTGCTCGGGGTGATGCTGAAACTGCCGGACGAGGGCTATGGCGCGTTGACGTTGTCGCTGTTGCTCGGCACGCCGGCTTTGTCGCTGATCGGGGCGTTCTGTGCCGCGCTGACGGTGGGGGTGAAACGCGGTGGCTTGCTGCTGTCACTTCTGGTGCTGCCGCTATATGTGCCGACGCTGATTTTTGGCGCGCGGGCCGCAAGCGATGGTGGCGATTTCACTGCGTTGCTGATGCTTGCCGGGGTTTCTCTGCTGTCGCTGGCGATCCTGCCGGTTGCGACGGCTGCGGCACTTCGCGCCAATCTGCGGTAAAGGCGCACATTGCAAGGGGACCCAAAGAGCCATAGGTAAGCACCATGTCGATCTGGGAATACGCAAATCCGGTCAAATTCATGCGCCTGTCGGGCGCTGTTTTGCCATGGGTTAGCGTGGCCGCCGCCCTGTGCCTGGTGAGTGGGCTCGTTTGGGGGTTTTTCTTCACCCCGGCTGAGGCGCGCCAGGGTGAAAGCGTAAAGTTCATCTACCTGCATGTGCCCGCCGCACTGATGGCGATCAACGGCTGGTTTGTGATGCTGATCTCATCGTTAATCTGGTTCATACGCCGACATCATGTTTCCGCGCTGGTCGCCAAGGCAGCTGCCCCGATTGGCATTACCATGACGTTGATCGCGCTGGTGACAGGTGCGCTCTGGGGGCAGGTGACCTGGGGCACCTGGTGGGACTGGGATCAAAAGCTGACGGCCTTTCTGATCCTGTTCTTTTTCTACCTCGGCTATATCGCGCTCTGGCAGGCGGTTGAAACGCCGGATATCGCCGCCGATCTGACAACGGGCCTTTGTATCGTCGGCAGTCTTTTTGCCCTGCTCAGCCGCTATGCAATCAACTATTGGAAGCAAGGGTTGCACCAGGATGCTTCGCTGAGTGTGGATGCCGAAAGCCATGTGGCCAATGTCTATTACCTGCCGCTTCTGGTCATGATTGCGGGTTTCGTCCTGCTGTTTGTTGCACTGCTTCTGCTGCGCACCCGCACGGAAATCCGGGCGCGGCGCATGGCGGCGCTGCTCGCGCGGGAAAGGGTGGCCTGATGGTTGAGATCG
>CAYTUW010000013.1:0-27638 GCA_964441435.1 uncultured Rhodobacterales bacterium | reverse complement strand
CTGGTTGATCTGCTGCACCCCGTGGTATAGCCCGGTGGTGTCCCCAAGGCCAACGGTATTCGCCGTCGCAAAGAGGCGGAAGTTCGCATTCGGCGTGATGATTTCATTCTGGTCGAGCAGCGTCAGCTTGCCATCATGTTCGAGCACCCGCTGGATCACGAACATCACATCTGCCCGGCCCGCATCATATTCGTCAAACACAATCGCCACCGGGTTGCGCAGCGCCCAGGGCAGGATGCCCTCGTGAAACTCCGTCACCTGCTTGCCGTCGCGCAGCTTGATCGCGTCCTTGCCGATGAGGTCGATCCGGCTGATGTGGCTGTCAAGGTTCACCCGGACCGCTGGCCAGTTCAGCCGTGCCGCCACCTGTTCGATATGGGTCGATTTCCCGGTGCCGTGATAGCCCTGGATCATCACCCGGCGATTGTGGGAAAACCCGGCCAAAATGGCCAATGTGGTGTCGGGATCAAACTTGTAGGTTGAATCGATTTCGGGCACCCGGTCGCCCTTTTCAGCGAAGCCTTTGACAACCATATCGGTGTCGATGCCGAACACCTCCCGGACGGAGATTTCTTCTGTCGGTTTCGCGTTCAAATCCATCGTCCCGTCCGCCATTCTTCCGCCCTTTGCCTTCGCGCCTAATCAAACTCCGATGTGGTGCACCAATTTCGACTTGGGTGCAAGGGGAAGGCGTGGTTAACATGGCTCTCATGTCTGACGCGCTGAGAGAGATCGAATCCCTGCTTCTGGCCACGGCCCAGGGCGATCAGAAGGCGTTCGTCCGCCTTTATGATCTGACCAGCGCGAAACTTTTTGGTGTTTGCCTGCGTATCTTGAAAGAGAAAAGCGCAAGCGAGGACGCCGTGCAGGAAATCTATATCAAGGTCTGGCAGAATGCGCCACGCTATCAGGTCAACGGGTTGTCCCCGATGACCTGGCTGATCACCATTGCGCGCAATCACGCGATTGATCGGCTGCGCAGGGCGCGCCAGCGGGCCGAACCGATGGAGGCCGCCGATCTGGTGGCCGACCCGACCCCGGGGCCGGAGGCCGCAGCGGTCGCGTCTGGTGAACGTGCGCGGATCAATGACTGCCTTGAGACGCTCACCCCGCCGCGCGGGCAGGCGGTACGCGCCGCCTATCTGAACGGTGACAGCTATGCGGAGCTTGCGGAACGCTTTGATGTGCCGCTTAATACGATGCGCACCTGGCTCAGACGCAGCCTGATCGCGTTGAGGAAATGTCTGGAAAGATGAGCGAAACCGGAGATCATAAGCGTGACGAGGATGATGTCGCCCTGGCGGGTGAATATGCGCTCGGCCTGCTTGCCCCGGATGAGGCACAGGCGTTTGAAGCGCGTCTGAACCATGAGCCGGCCCTGCGTGCGATTTACGTTGAGTGGTGTGAAGACCTCGTGGAACTGACAGCGGACGCGCCGGAAGCCCAGCCAAGGCCAATCGTCAAAGCCCGCCTGTTGCAGCGGCTGTTTGAACGTGATGCCGAAGGCGGGCTGCGCCACCGGATGAAAGAATTCCTGTGGCTGATTGGCGGTGCGGTGGCGGCGTCGCTGATCGTCTTCGCGGTCTACATGAACGAGGGTGGTGAGCCCACCCATGCGGCAGAGCTCATCTCTGAAGATCAGAGCATTGTGGTTGCTGCGCGCTGGCTGCCGGAAAGTCAGGAAATGACCATCAGCCGCAGCCGTGGCGCCCCGGATGACGGGCGTGACTGGGAGTTATGGCTGATTGTCGGCGAGGCGGCCCCTGTATCGCTTGGGGTGCTGCCGCGTGATGCGGATGGGCGTATCGCCATCAGCGACGAGCGCGCGGCAGATGTTGCCGGGGCTGTTCTTGCCATCAGTGACGAACCGCTCGGCGGGTCGCCAACCGGTCAGGCCACCGGGCCGATCATTGCGGTTGCGGCATTACAGGAAATTTAAACTGCTTTTGTTTCCGGGCCTTACCTGAAAAATTCCTGAATTCTCAAAAAAAATCATCCTTGGGTGAAACTTCTTTGGCGGGGGATCGTGACTTTGGGTGATCAGGGCAACGGGCCCTGGCAATAAACAGGAGTTATCATAATGAAATCCCTCGTATCCTTTGCTGCAATCGCCGCTGTTTCCGCCACTGTTGCCTGTGCTGGCAGCACGTCGTCAGACAATCCGATGGTTGGCGGTGCTGCGATGTTTGAAAGCAAAAACATTATTGAAAACGCGGTAAATTCCGCCGATCACACCACGCTTGTTGCGGCCGTTCAGGCGGCTGGGCTGGTTGAAACCCTGCAAGGTGAGGGGCCGTTCACCGTGTTTGCCCCGACCAATGACGCCTTTGCCGCCCTTCCCGAAGGCACGGTTGACTCTCTTCTGATGGAAGAAAACCTGGCTGCGCTGCAAAAAGTTCTGACCTGTCATGTTGTGGCGACCAATGCACTGTCGGATGCCATTCGCGGCATGGTTGACGACGACAATGGCAAGCATCCGGTGCCGACGGTTGGCGGCTGCACCCTGCAGGCCACTTATGATGGCGATACCATTATGCTTGAGGACGAGCAGGGTGGCGTGGCCACGGTGACAATCGCCGATGTGCGTCAGTCAAACGGTGTTATTCACGTGATCGACAAGGTTCTGTTGCCCGCAATGTAATGGTCTGGGGTTTGCGCCCCATCACGTGAATTTGCGCGGCCTGTGATTGCGGGATCATGGGCCGCGCCGTTAGACTCTCCGCTAGCCGTATCAAAGATCCAGAATTGGAGGCCCAGAAATGAAACGCCGCAAATTTATCAGGCTCACCGCGATATCAACGGCTGCCTTCAGCGCGGGGTATGGTTTCACCGCCCGCGCCAGCGAAGGCAGTTTTGAAGTGACACGAAGCGAGGCCGAATGGCGCAACATGCTTTCCGATCTGCAATATCGGGTGATGCGCGAAGAGGGGACTGAACGCGCCGGGTCGAGCCCGCTTGACAAAAATTACGACGCGGGGGTTTACCATTGCCGGGGCTGTGATCTGCCGCTCTATGCGTCGGAGACAAAATACGATAGCGGCACCGGCTGGCCGAGCTTTTGGCAAAGCCTGCCCAATGCCATCGGCACCAAGGAGGACAACACCCTGTTCACCACACGGACGGAAGCGCATTGCCGCCGCTGTGGCAGCCATCTTGGCCATATCTTCAATGACGGGCCGCCGCCAACCGGGAAACGCCACTGCCTGAATGGGGTGAGCCTTGTGTTTCGGGCAGCCTGACAGATCTGCCGAAGCATGAGCCGCAGCTATTTGAAGTTGCGGCTTTCCTTGATTTGATCCCAGGCCCAGACCACTTCCTGAAGCTGTTCTTCCTGGCTACGGTCGCCGCCGTTCATATCGGGATGCAGCACTTTGATCAGGGATTTATACTGTTTGCGGACCTCTTGCTTGGTCCAGTGATCCTTGGCTTCGAGAATTTCAATGGCGCGCCGTTCGGTCGGCGGCAGTTTGCGCGTTCCGGTGATCGACTTGCCGGGGTTGCGGGTGGCGTTTTCACCCAGCACCTGATGCGGATCGTCAACGCCAAGCCGTGCCCATGCACGCTGTTCTTCTGACGTTTTGAAGGGCTTTGTATCGCGGTTCCAGACCCGATCGGAACGGGCCTGTTCCTCCATCTCATCTTCGGTTGCGCCGTTGAAGAAGTTCCATTTCAGATTGTATTCGCGCACGTGATCCTTGCAGAACCACAGGAATTCATCGAGGTGGTCAGGCGAACGCGGCGCGCGATACTGGCCGGCCTCTGTGCATCCGTCATGGGCACATTGGCGGGTGGAGGTTTCGAACGCGCCGGACATGCCGCGTTTGCCGCGGGGGTTTTTCTTCTTTGCGGAGGAGACAGACATGTCAAAACCGAAGGGGTCGTCTTTTTTCACCATTTGCCTGCCTCATGCTTTTCGACTCGGACGCGGGAGTTTAGACCATTGGGCGCAGGATTGAAGAGGCAAGGGACAAAAAATGACAGTTGCAGATGAGATTGAGGCGCGGATCAGGGTGGCTTGCGCGCCGGAGACGCTGGAAGTCATCAACGAAAGCGCGGCCCACCACGGCCATGCGGGTGATGACGGCAGCGGTGAAAGCCATTTTCGCGTGCGCATCCGTGCCGAACAGTTTGCCGATATGTCCCGCATTGCGCGGCATCGCTCCGTGCATCAGGCAATCGGTGCTGATCTGATGACCCGCATTCATGCGCTGGCGATTGAAATTTTATAAAATGCCCTGTCGCGGCTATTGTGCCGCGATATCGCTTGAGGTTTTGGCTGTGTCGCGCGGCTCTGCCGGGCCGACGGCGGGGGCATGAGAAGGCGTTTCTGCTTCCTCCGCATCAGCGGCGGCAATACCTGCCAGTGCCGGGGCATGTGCTGCGGCGATCTCTTTGACTTTTGGAGCGGCCGGGGGCGGCAAATCCGGCCCTTCGCCCTCGCCATGTGAAAAGACAGGGGTGGGGGTCTCTTGTTCGTCCTCAGCCGATTCATCAACGGCGGCGACGTCCTCCGCAAGTTCACGGCGGAAAACCAGCATGTTTTCGAAACTTGTGGTGGTGCCCGTCAACCCGGACCGTCTGTCACAGGGCAGGGTGTCAGCACGCTGATATTCCCAGCCTTCGGCCGCAAGTTCGTTCATCACACGTGACAGGGCGTGGGCAAAGCGCGCTTCGACCCCTTTGACGCCGCGGGCCTTTTCGCCCCGACGCGGTGCCGGCACAACTTTATATTCGAACTTCGACATGGTTTCTGGCCCCTCGTGACATGAACAGGGCCTTTATCTACCCGATTCGGGGGGGATGAGTCCAAAGCCCAGCGGCAAGCCTTTGCCGCTGTTGCGAATTTGTCAGCCCGCTATCACCAGTTCCACCTCTGCATCGGTCAGCGTGTCATAGACCGGGGGGGATGGTTTTCTGTCGGTGATCAGCACATCAATTTCCTTTGCGCTTGCCAGCGCGACGGGCGCACGGCGGTCAAACTTTTCATGGTCTGCCACTACGATCCGTGTCTGGGCCTGTGCAATAGCCAGCCGCGCGATATTGGCCTCTTCGAGGTCATGCAGCATGAAACCCTGATCCGCATTGATTGCCCCGACAGAGAGCACCGCAAACTGCACATTAAAGCCCTTGAGAAACCGCAGCGCCTCTGCCCCGAAAGCGCCGCCGTCATGGGGGCGCAGTTCGCCGCTGGCGAGGAATACGCGATTGTTGTTTCGCGTCGCCAGAATCTGGGCGACATAGATCGAATTGGTCACGATATAAAGATCCTGGTGACGTTGCAGCGCGCGCGCCACATAGGCAGTGGTGGAGCCGATGTCGAGGA
Source organism: uncultured Rhodobacterales bacterium (assembly GCA_964441435.1). Lineage (GTDB taxonomy): Bacteria > Pseudomonadota > Alphaproteobacteria > Rhodobacterales > Rhodobacteraceae > CAYTUW01. The sequence goes on along the minus strand of CAYTUW010000013.1, from coordinate 22,315 downwards.
ACAGGGAATCGCCATCGCTGATCACGTCTGCCGCCGCTGCAGCCAGACGTTGCTTGACCGCGGAATTCGTGTCCATACGGTGGCTGAGCGGGGGTTCATTCAGGTCCTCGCTCAGGTGGACGCCGCCGTGGACCTTACGCACCGCCCGGCTTTCCTCAAGCGTGCGCAGATTGCGCCGGATGGTTTCATTGGTTACCCCCAGTCGCTGCGCGAGATAGGATATCCTGCATGTGCCCCCGGCGAGCCGGATTTCCTGAAGAATTTCCTGTTCACGCTGATTTCGGGGTTTGTCGCTGATCTGCATCCGGCCTGTCTCTGAACTGTTCTGGATTTCGCCAAAAACCACATTTTCGGACATGAATACAATAAACAAGGCCAAAATGCCAAGGCAAAGCGCCTGTTATGGCGCTATCCGTCTGCTTCACTGTTTGAAATTATATGAAAGTAAGGCTTTATGTGGTTTTTGTTGACTCACGTGGGGTCTCGCCACATCCTTTGATCAAGAATAAGCGGCTGTCCAAAGCGCATTGATATAAAGGGAGTATGGAATGTTTATGAAAACCAAAGGCTTACTGGCCGGATTTGCGCTGGCCATGGCGGCGGGTGGTGCCGCCGCGCAGGTGGAATCAGAGGATCCGATCCGGCTGACGCTGCATGACTGGTCTGGCCAGCTCATCAATACACGCATTATGGGGTCCATCCTGCAGGAAGCAGGCTACAATATTGAATATGTACAGGCCGACTATATTGCCCAGTTTGCCGGGCTCAAAACCGGTGATCTGCATCTGGCGATGGAAATCTGGGAAACAACCGGGCGCGAGGCGCTGGATGAGGCGGTGGCCTCTGGCAATGTTGAAAACCTTGGTGAAACCGGGCTGATGGCGATCGAGGAGTGGTGGTATCCGCTCTATATGAAAGAGCGTTGCCCTGGTCTGCCCGATTGGGAAGCGCTGCGCGATTGTGCAGAAGAGTTTTCCACACCTGAAACCGCGCCATACGGACGGTATGTTGGCGGGCCGGTGACCTGGGGCGGCTTTGATGAAGAGCGGGTCGAGGCGCTGGAGATGGATTTCGAAGTGGTGCATGCGGGGACAGATGCGGCGCTGTTTGCCGAACTTGAAAGCGCATATCAACGCCAGGATCCGATCATCCTCTGGGTTTATGTCCCGCATTGGGCGCCGGCCAAATATGAGGGTGAATTTGTCGAATTCCCGCCGTTCAGTGCCGAATGTTACGCCGATCCATCGGTCGGCGTGAACCCGGATATGGCCTATGACTGCGGCAAGCCGCGTGGCCCGATCTGGAAAGCCGCCTGGGCGGGGCTGGATGATAAATGGCCGCGCGCGGCAGAGATCATTCGGGCCTATACCGTCAGCAATGACGAGATGAGCGCCATGGTCGGCAAGGCGGACCTTGAAGGGGTCGAAATCGAAGCGGTTGTCGCCGAATGGATGGCTGCGAATACAGATCGCTGGCAGGGCTGGATCGGTCAGTAACGCAATCGCGACCCGGGGGCCTGAAAGCCCCCGGTTTCCCACAGAACACATGTTTTGACCTGTGCCGCCGGGCGGGGCAGGATCGGGGTGAGATCGGCCAACGGAATTGGGGTAGGGCATGGATAAGCCTGCAAAACTTCACTGCAAGAATGTCTGGAAGCTCTACGGGCTGAGGGAGGCAGGGTTCCTGACAGAGACGCCGGAACCGACGGCGGACGACATTCGCAAAGCAGGGTTGATTGGCGCCGTTCGGAACGTGAATATCGAGGTCCGCGAAGGTGAGATATTCGTCATCATGGGCTTGTCTGGCTCCGGCAAGTCAACGCTTGTGCGGTGTCTGTCACGGCTGATTGAGCCGACCGCGGGGGAAATCCTGTTTGACGGGCAGGATCTGTTAAAGGCCAGCGAGCAAGAGCTGATCAATATCCGCCGTCATAAGATGGGGATGGTGTTTCAGCATTTCGCTTTGTTGCCGCATCTGACGGTCCTGCAAAACGTGATGTTCCCGTTGACGGTTCAGGGGCAGAAAGGTGCACCGGCTGAAGCGCGGGCACGCGAGGTGGTGGAGCTTGTGGGGCTTCAGGGGCGCGAAGATTACTTTCCGCGCGAACTGTCGGGCGGGCAGCAGCAGCGTGTCGGCATTGCCCGGTCGCTGGTGGTGGAGCCGGATATCTGGTTCCTGGATGAACCGTTTTCGGCACTTGATCCGCTGATCCGCCGGGAAATGCAGGATGAATTTATCCGGCTTCAGGCAAAGCTGAAAAAGACCATCGTTTTCATCACACATGACTTTGAAGAGGCCGTGCGCCTTGCGGATCGCATTGCCATTATGAAAGACGGAGAGGTGCAGCAGGTTGCGACACCGGAAGGGCTGATCCTGAACCCAGCCACCGATTATGTAGCGGAGTTTACCCGTCATATCCCGCGCGCCCGGGTGTTAACGCTGGGTGCGGTGGCGGATGCAGAACTGCGTGGAGCAGGGGAGCCGATTGCGGCGGATACACTGATTGCGGAGGCCGCCGAAGACATCATCGCGGGGGACAAGCCCCGGCCAGTCACCGATGCAAATGGCAGGGTCGTTGGCGCGGTCAGCCGTGAAATGGTGGCAAAGCTGTTGTTTGGGTCCGGCGCCTGATGCTGGCGCGGATCACATATCGCGGCTGGGTGACGCTTGGGCTTTTTGCCGTTTCGGTGGTCCTGTCGATCTATGCGCGCGACCTGTCCCGCGACTGGGACATGCGCTGGGCGATGAAATATCCGGGTGCCTGGAAGTGGAATATCCAGGCGAGCGTCACAGCCTGGATGAGCTGGCTGGTGGAGGATGCCGCCCTTGGCCCGATCCGCTTTACCGATCTGACGCGCGGCCTGGCCTGGCTGATCGAACAGCCCTATCGGCTGGTTATGGCACTGTTGTCCGAAGGGTTCGTGACCGGGCAGGGCAACAGTTCCCGCCAGGTTCTGCCCCCGATGAGCTGGATCGCAGTCACCGGCGCAGTGGTCGCGCTCGGCCACTATTGCCGCGATTGGTGGCTGGCGGCATTGGTCGGCGGGTGTTTTCTTTACCTTGCGGTGTTCGGACAATGGGACAGCGCGATGGTCACGCTCGCCTCTGTGTTCATTGCGGTGCCGATTGGCGTGACCGGGGGGCTGTTTCTGGGGATCTGGGCCTATCGTCATCCGTTTGGGGAAAAGGTTTTGAATCCGGTTCTGGACCTGATGCAGACCATCCCGATTTTTGCCTATCTCGTGCCGATCCTGTTCCTCTTTGGCTTTGGTCCGGTATCGGCTTTGGTGGCAACTATTATCTACGCGATGCCGCCGATGATCCGGGTGACGACGCTTGCGCTCAAAACTGTCGATGCGGAGGTCGTGGATTTTGGCCGTATGGCCGGCTGCACCCGGCGGCAACTGACCTGGCGGGTGCTGGTGCCTTCGGCGCTGCCTTCGATCATGATCGGGGTCAATCAGGTGATCATGCTGAGCCTCAACATGGTGATCATCGCCTCGATGATTGGCGCGGGGGGGCTTGGCTTTGACGTGCTCTCAAGCCTGCGCCGTCTGGATATCGGCGGCGGGTTTGAGGCGGGGATTGCCATTGTGGTGCTGGCGATTGCAGTGGATCGGCTGAGTCAGGCCTTTGCAGAGCGTACCCGGCAGGTTCACGCGGTGCGGGCAGGCAGCTGGGTGGACCGGCATCGCCGCACGGTTGCAGTGCTTGCGGTTCTGGTGATTGCCTTTGTGCTGGGCCGCTTTATCCCGGCGTTTCAGTCTTATCCCGAAGCGCAGACCCTGACGACAGGGGCCTTTTGGGGCAATGCGGTCGAATATCTGAACGTCAACTATTTCGATCATTTCGAGGCGGTGAAACTGTTCTTCCTGACCTGGTTCATGCTGCCCATCAAGAAATTCCTGATCGGGCTGCCCTGGCCCTGGGCAATCGCGATGATCACCCTGATCGGCTATCGCTTCGGCGGCTGGAAACTTGCGCTGATGGCCTTTCTTATGGCCGGGTTCGTGCTGGTCACTGGTAATTGGGCCAAGGCAATGGTGACGGTCTATCTGTGTGGTGCGTCGGTGATCCTTGCCACGCTGATCGGGGTGCCGCTGGGTGTGTTGGCGGCCCTGAACCGGCGGGCGGGGCAGGTTATCGGGGTGGTCATAGATACGCTTCAGACCCTGCCGAGCTTTGTCTACCTGATCCCGGTTGTGATGCTGTTTAGGGTGGGGGATTTCACGGCGATGATTGCCATCGTGCTTTATGCGCTGGCTCCGGCGGTGCGTTACGCCGCCCATGGTGTCCGCTCGGTCAGCCAAGAGCTGATCGAAGCGGGATTGGTTGCCGGCTGCACCAAACGCCAGCTTTTGCGCCACATTCGCCTGCCGCTCGCATTGCCTGAGATATTGCTTGGTATCAACCAGACGCTGATGCTGGCGCTGTCGATGCTGGTGATCACGGCGCTGGTTGGGACCCGTGACCTGGGGCAGGAGGTCTATATCGCGCTGACCAAGGCAGACATCGGGCGCGGCATCGTCGCCGGGCTGTCGATTGCCTTTATCGCGATCATTGCGGATCGGGTGATTTCCGCCTCGGCCCGGGCGGCGCGGATCAGATACGGGTTGGAGGCCGCGTGATGGACTGGATCAAGCGCATAAACGCCCTGCCGATCTGGCAAGGGGAGGTCACCATCACACCGCTTGATGGCGGGATTACCAATGTGAATTTCAAAGTGAGCGACGCGGAAAAGACCTGTGTCGTGCGCGCGGGGAAGGATATACCTGAACATCATGTGATGCGGTTCAATGAACTCTCTGCAAGCCGGGCTGCCCATGCGGCAGGGTTGTCGCCTGCGGTGCTTTTTGCGGGGGAGGGGGTGACGGTGCTCGACTACATCGAAAGCCGGACGCTTACCCCCGAGGACGTGCGCGATCCGGCGATGCTGCCGCGCGTGCTCGATCTGGTGAAACGCTGCCACCGTGATGTGCCGCACCATCTGCGCGGGGCGAGCCTGATCTTCTGGGTGTTCCATGTGATCCGCGATTATGGTGCCACGCTGAACGCCGGGGGCAGCGGCCATGGGGCGCTGGTGGATGAGCTGGTGTCGTTCGGCAATCAACTCGAAGCTGCCGCCGCCCCTTTTGACATGGTCTTTGGACATAATGATCTGCTCGCGGGCAATTTTCTGGATGATGGCGCGCGGCTCTGGCTGATCGACTTTGATTATGCGGGGTTCAATTCACCGCTGTTTGACCTTGGCGGGCTGGCTTCCAACAACGGGTTGGATGGGCGCCAGGAAAACTGGCTGCTTGAAACATATTTTGAGCGCCCGGTGACGGACGATCTGCGCCATCGCTACAGCGCGATGAAATGTGCTTCGCTTCTGCGCGAAACGATGTGGAGCATGGTGAGTGAGATCACCTCGGACATTGATTTTGATTATGCCGCCTATACGGAAGAAAACCTGATCCGGTTCCGTGCGGCGTTTGATGATTTCCAGCAAGGTTAGGACGCAGCATGGCGACATTCCCTGAAACGGCGAAGGCAGTGATCATTGGCGGCGGGATCGTCGGCTGTTCGACGGCCTACCACCTGGCGCGGCTTGGCTGGACTGACACGGTTTTGCTGGAACGGAAAAAGCTGACCTCGGGCACGACCTTTCACGCCGCAGGGCTGGTCGGGCAGCTGCGCAGCAACGCCAATATTACCCAGCTTCTGGGCTATTCCGTTGACCTCTATAAGCGGCTGGAAGAGGAAACCGGCCTTGGCACCGGCTGGAAGATGAACGGCGGTTTGCGCCTGGCCTGCAACGAAGAACGCTGGACAGAGGTCAAGCGCCAGGCCACCACCGCCCATAGTTTCGGGCTTCAGATGGATCTGCTTACCCCGGCAGAGGCGCTGGAACTTTGGCCGCTGATGGATGCCTCTGACGTGGTTGGCGCGGCCTTTATGCCGACGGATGGGCAGGCGAACCCGTCGGATATCACCCAGGCCCTGGCCAAGGGCGCGCGGCAGGCAGGGGCGACGATCCTTGAAGACACCAAGGTCACGGATATCGAGATGGAGAACGGCCGGATTCGCGCTGTCATCACCGAACTGGGACGGATCGAATGTGAGGTTGTGATCTGCTGCGCGGGGCAGTGGACGCGTGACTTTGCGGCACGATTCGGGGTTAACGTGCCGCTCGTCCCGATGGAACACCAGTATATGGTGACCGAACCCATGGGCGTGCCGGGCAATCTGCCGACGCTGCGCGACCCGGATCGGCTGTGTTACTACAAGGAAGAGGTTGGTGGTCTGGTGATGGGGGGCTATGAGCCAAACCCGATCCCCTGGGCTGTAGATGGTATTCCGAAGGGCTTTCATTACACGCTGCTTGACAGCAACTTTGACCATTTTGAGCAGATCATCGAACAGGCGCTGGGCCGGGTGCCTGCGCTGCAGACAGCGGGGATCAAGACGCTGACCAACGGGCCGGAAAGTTTTACCCCGGACGGGAATTTCATCATTGGCGAAGCGCCGGAGCAGCGCAATTTCTTTGTCGGGGCGGGGTTCAACGCCTTTGGCATCGCAGCAGGCGGCGGGGCTGGCATGGCATTGGCGGAATGGGTCCATAAGGGGGAGCCGCCTTTTGACCTCTGGTCCGCTGATATTCGCCGCTTTGGCCGGCCGCATTTTGACACGGACTGGGTCAGAACCCGCACGGTGGAGGCCTATGGCAAACATTACACGATGGCCTGGCCGTTTGAGGAACACAGCTCTGGCCGCCCGTGCCGCAAATCGCCGCTTTATGATGTGCTTGCCGGGCAGGGCGCCTGTTTTGGCGAAAAACTGGGCTGGGAACGGCCAAACTGGTTTGCGGACCCAGGTCAGGACCCGCGGGACATCTATAGCTTTGGGCGGCAGAACTGGTTTGAAAATACCGGGCGGGAACACCGCGCCGCGCGAAAGGCGGCGGTGATTTTTGATCAGACGTCGTTTGCCAAATTCGCGCTTAAGGGGCCGGACGCCGAAGCCGCGCTCAGCTGGATTGCAGCGAACAATGTCGCGCGCCCGGTTGGCAGCCTGGTGTATACGCAAATGTTAAATGATCACGGCGGTATAGAATGCGATCTTACAGTTGTTCGGATGGCGGAGGATGAATACTACATTGTGACAGGCACCGGTTTTGCGACCCATGATTTTGACTGGATCAGCCGCAATATTCCGAGCGGGATGAATTGTCAGCTGTTTGATATCACATCATCCAACGCCGTCCTTTCACTAATGGGGCCAAACGCGCGGGACATTCTGCAAAAGGTGACGCGAAATGACATGAGCAACGCCGCATTTCGCTTTGGCACAGCGCAAAAAATTGGCATTGCAGGTTGTCCGGTAATGGCGCTGCGCGTGACTTATGTGGGCGAACTTGGCTGGGAATTACATTTGCCGGTCGAATATGCCCAGACCGTCTATGCGGCACTAATGGCCGCAGGGGCCGGGCACGGGCTGGTCAACGCCGGGTATCGCGCGATTGAGAGCCTGCGCCTTGAAAAAGGTTATCGGGCCTGGGGCGCAGATATCGGGCCGGATCATACGCCGGATGAGGCGGGGCTTGGCTGGGCTGTGAAGATGAAATCGGGGCAGGACTTCAAGGGGCGCGGCGCGGTCGAGGCACAGCGCCGCGATGGTGTGAGAAAGATGTTGGCCGGGTTCACCTGCGCGCCGGAGATCGTGTTGCAGGGGCGGGAAACCATCTATCGAAATGGGGAACGCGTGGGCTGGCTGACATCCGGCGGGTTTGGATATACCATTAATAAATCAATCGGTTATGGTTATGTTCGCAATCAGTCTGGTGTGACAGCGGATGATGTGCGCTCTGGGGCATATGAACTGGAAGTCGCCACCGAACGTGTGCCTTGCGATGTCACGCTGTCCCCGCTTTATGACCCTCAAATGCTGCGGATCAAAGCCTAGGGTTCCTTTGCGGTTCTGATGGCCTGATCCAGCACATCCCGATCCCCGATATGATTGGCAAGGATCAGGATCAGGCGGGCGTTGAGTGCTTCACTTTCCGCAGGGGAAAGGCCATCGTGGGCCGCCAGAAGGGCCGCGTAGAAATTATCGACATTATTGATATTTGTGTCCAGTATCAATTCACTATCAGGCATTTCTCAACCTCCTGCTGCTTGTTTCAGCGCATGCCGCACGGCGCGTGCGTCATAGGCAGGCCAACGTGCGACGATGTGCTGGTCGGGCCGTATCAGGTAGACGGCGGATGGTGCGTCACCCAGATAGCGTGCAGCGAGTTGCCCGCTGGGATCATCGTCAGCCGAAAGCGCAAGGCGTTGTGCGGTGAGCGGCCCCTCACCGATTTCGTCATCGGCCTCAGTATCAATCGTCAGGAGGGTGAACCCATCGCCCAGTTGATCAAGCAGGAAACCGTTGCCTGTTGGCGCATCCGGGCAGGCCATGCCAGGGCGCGCGGGGGCACTTGCACCCAGATCATCCGGGCCGAAATACGGGGTGTTCGGATAGATACAGGGCACCGAAAGGCGCCCGGAATTGACCAGCGGACGGGCAAATTCGTGATGTTCCGCAAGATCCAGAACGGCGTTGCGAAAGGTGCGGCTCACATCTGATTTGGGGGTGATAAACTCCGTCGAACGTGTTGAATTCATGATGTTTTCATCGGCTGCAAAAATGCGCTCCGCGTCGTAGCTGTCAAGCAGGCTTTCCGGTGCTGAGCCATCCAGAACCAGGGCCAGTTTCCAACACAGATTATCCGTGTCCTGGAGCCCGGAATTGGCACCACGCGCGCCAAAAGGGCTGACCTGATGCGCGGCGTCCCCGGCAAAAATTGCGCGCCCGTGACGGAATTTCTCCATCCGGCGGCACTGGAATGTGTAGATAGAGACCCATTCAAGATCAAACGCTACATCCGGCCCCAGCATCGCCTTGAGACGGGGAATGACGTTTTCGGGTTTCTTTTCCTCATCCCGGTCGATGTCCCAGCCCAGTTGCAGGTCGATCCGCCAGACCCCGTCTGGCTGCTTGTGCAAAAGCGCGGATTGGCCCCGGTTGAATGGCGGATCAAACCAGAACCAGCGTTCCGTCGGAAAATCGGCGGTCATCACCACATCGGCAATCAGGAAGTTGTCCTCAAACACCTTGCCGACGAAATCGAGGCCCAGCATCCGCCGGGTCGGGGAATTCGCGCCGTCACAGGCGATGAGCCAGTCGGCCTCAAGGTTGTAGGGACCATCGGGTGTGTCGATTTCCAGCGTGACGTGATCGGCGTGCTGGCCTATCGCTGACACTTTGTTGCCGCCGCGCAGGTCAATCGGTGCCCCTTCGGCCTGCAGGGCACGCAGGCGATCCACAAGGAATTGTTCGAAGTAATATTGCTGCAGGTTGATAAAGGCCGGGCGGCGGTGGCCCTCTTCCGGCAGAAGGTCGAAGGCATAAACTTCCCGTTTGTCAAAAAACACTTTGCCAGTGTCCCAGACGACCCCTTTTTCGACCAGCCGCTCACCAAATCCGAGCCGGTCCGCGATTTCCAGCGTGCGCTTGGAAAAACAGATGGCGCGGGAGCCGAAGCTGACCTTGTCATTATCGTCCAACACAACAACCGGGACGCCGCGCTGGCCGAGGTCAATCGCGGCGGCAAGGCCAACAGGGCCGGCGCCGATGATGATGACCGGATGACGGACGGGAAGGGGAACGTCCTGATCTGCGGATCGCTGATATGGGTAGAGCGGGGTTTCGAATATGGCGTTCATCGGAAATAGGCCTCCGCATCTGTTGCGCGATCATGTTCGAGATGGAATTCATCCAGTTGCGGCGGGTCGATGCCGGCATGCTGCAACTGGACGTGGGCCTGTCCGCGGTGGTGGATCTGGTGTTGCGATTGTTGCAGGAGCACAGCCCCGATTTTCTCTGCGACCACGCTTTCCCGGCGCTCAATGTGGATGGGTTTCGCCAGTTCTCCTGACGTGAGGGCGCTGCAAAACTGGGCGAGCCGCATGTCGGCCTTCATCTGCGCTTCTCCCAGAGCGGCGCAAGTGGTCAAGGGCGGGCGGTCAAATATGGTACGCCCCTTGCCGCCAGCTTCAAGCGCGTCGAGGAAGTAGAGATCGACCATGTAGATATGATCGAGCGTTGCTGCGAGCGAGGGGAAAAAACCCGGGCGGGGCGCGATAAACTCCGCGTCGGGCAACTCCGACGCTGCGCGATAAAGGCGTGCGTTGGCCCAGGCATTGTTGAGCGCCATCAGGCGAAAGGGTTCGGTTGCATCCATGGCTGATCCCCCGGTTTCATCCCTGTAGTGCTGCCCACATTTCCTTGTCGCGCTCGGCCGTCCAGATGCGCGGCGTGTCGATGTCGCGGGCTTCGTCATAGGCGCGGGCGACGTTGAAGGGCAGGCAATGTTCGTAGATTGCGTAATCGGCGAATTTCGGGTCGCATTCGGCGCGCACCGCGTCCCAGGCGTCTTTCAATGACCCGCCACCTAGCGCGACCTTTGCCGCAGGCCGATAGGTCGAACGGATGAAATCCCCGGTCAGGTCAAGCGCCTCATTCACCATGGCCTTGCCGACCAGCGCATCCCCGCGCCCCGGTGCAATCGAGTCAACATCCCAGCGGCGGATCGCCTCCAGCGTGCCGGGCCAGTCGTGGAAATGGCCGTCACCGCAATAGCAGGCAGATTTATATTCAACGATGTCGCCGGTGAACATGACGTTCTGATCCGGCACGTAGATCACGATATCCCCGGCCGTATGGGCGCGCCCCAGATGCATCAGATCGACCCGGCGATTGCCAAGATAGACCGACTGACGGCCATGAAATGTCGTGGTCGGCCAGGTGAGGCCGGGGATTTCCTCATGGCCCTGAAACAGGCGCGGGAAACGGTCAAATTCGCTGTCCCAGTCTTCCTGCCCGCGTTCCACCACCATGGCGCGCGCCTTTTCCGACATGATCACCTGATCGGCGCCAAAAGCGGATGCACCAAGCACGCGCACCGCATGGTAATGGGTCAGCACGAGATGGGTGATTGGCTTGTCGGTGACCTGGCGGATACATTCGATCACCTTGCGGGCCAGGCGCGGTGTTGCCTGGGCCTCCACCACCATGACGCTGTCATCACCTATGATAACGCCGGAATTGGGGTCCCCTTCGGCGGTGAAGGCGTAAAGCCCTTCACCGATTTCGGTGAAAGATGTCTGTTTCTCTGCAAGGTCACCCTGCGAGGCAAAAGCTTTGGTCATGATTATCTCCTGTTCGGCGTAATTTCATTTCATTTGCAACGAAATGTCAATCCGTCACCTTACCCAATCTGCATCGGCAGGTGTCGCCCGCGCCCGTAAGCCTCGCTAATCCTGCCGTTGTCCACGATCGTGTCGCCACGCGACAGCACCGTCACCGGCCAACCCCTGATGCGGTGCCCGGCAAAAGGATTGTAACCGACGTTGTCATGCAGGTCGTCCGTGCCAAAGGTGACAGCACGTTCAGGATCCCACAGCACGATATCGGCGTCAAAGCCCTCGGCGATGCGGCCCTTTCGCTCCAGTCCGAACAGGCGGGCAGGGGTGGTGGCGGTCAGATCGACGAAATCCTCGGCACTGAGGCGGCCCTGGCTGACCATTTCGTCAAACATCACCGGCAGGCGCAGTTCCAGCCCCGGCATCCCGTTGGCAATTTTGTTGAAGGGGGCATCGCGCCCATGTGCGAATTTCCCGCTTTCATCAAGCCGATATGGCGCGTGATCGGAGCTGACAAGCATCAGGTCTCGCGATTTGAGTGCCGCCCACAGCGCGGACTGATCTGCGGCCGTTCGTTGTGGTGGTGAACACATGAACTGCGCTGCCTCAGTCCCCGGCTGGTTCAACACCTCGGCCGTCATGGTCAGGTAATGAGTGCAGGTTTCCGCCATGACCTCTACCCCGCGGGTACGGGCGCGGCGGATGATTTCCACCCCTTCGGCGGTGGAGACATGGAAGATCATGACCGGCTGGCCGGTGAATTCCGACAGGCGACAGAGGCGGGCGATGGCCTCGGTCTCGGCTTCCGGTGGGTGGCTTTCGCCGTGGTATCGCGGCGCGGTTTTGCCTTCGGCGATCAGGTGTTCTGTGGCGCTTCTGATGATGGCGTCGTTTTCCGCATGGACGCAGATCAGCGCCCCGGCCTTTTTCGTCGCCCCCATCAGCCGGAGGATATCCTCATCCCGAAGCCTGACCTTATCATAAGTGGTGAAAATCTTGAATGACCGATGCCCGTCCGCCGTGAGTGCGGGCAGGTCGCGGGTCAGATTATCACCCGAAGTATCACTGACAATCACGTGAAACGCATAGTCAACCAGCGCCCCGCGTTGCGCCCGCACGGCATAGTCCGCCACCACCTCGCTGAGGCGCATGCCGGGGTGCTGGGCGGCAAAGCTGACAACCGTGGTGGTGCCGCCAAAGGCCGCCGATCGTGTCGCCGTTTCGAAGGTGTCGGCATTCATCAGCCCGGCACCGGAAAGTTGTTCGATATGACAATGGGTGTCGACCCCGCCAGGCATGATCAGGCGGTTTGTGCAGTCAATCGTATGGTGTGCGGCTGCTTCGAAGTGGCCAATCTTGGCAATCCGGCCTTCGGTCACGGCGATGTCGGCCATGGCTCGACCATCGGCATTGACGATGATGCCGCCCTTCAGGATCAGGTCATAGTTGGTCATTCGGGCCTCCCTCCGGGCACTGTCGGGAATCCCCTTGGGTTTCACAAGTCATTGCTTGACCCGAGGCGCTTCATGCCTAACCTCCGCTCTTATGACGATCCATGTGATCAACCCCAATTCTTCGGTTGCGGTCACGGCGGGGCTCGACGCGGCGATTGATGCCATGCGAAGGCTTTCGCCCGAGCCGATCGAATGTCACACGCTGGCCGAGGGGCCGCCGGGGATCGAAACCCAGGCACATGTGGACGGGGTGGTTCAGCCCTTGCTCAGCCGTGCGGCCGGGCTGGAGGCAGGTGCCTCGGGTTTTGTTATTGCATGTTTTTCCGACCCGGGCCTGTCGGCACTGCGCGAACAAAGCGAGCGTCCCGTTACCGGGATTGCCGAGGCGGCGATTCTGACTGCAATGCAGCGCAGCCGACGGTTTGGTATTTTCTCGATCCTGCCAGCTTCGGTTCCGCGTCACATGCGGATGCTGGCGGCGATGGGGGTGCGGGACCATTGCGCCGCTGACCTTCCGCTGGAGCTTGGGGTTGCGGAGCTTCGGGATGAAGGGCAGACCATGACGCGGCTGACAGAGGTTGGCGCAGATCTTATGGCCGCGGGATCAGAGGTGCTGATCCTCGGATGTGCGGGCATGGCCTGCTACCGTAAGCGACTGGAAGAAACGATCGGTTGCCCGGTCATTGATCCGTGCCAGGCTGCCGTTGCCATGACCATTGGAAAGCTGGCGCTTTGTCGCGCCGAAGGAGAGGGGGGTTAATCCATGCTGACGGAAAAGGCCGCAGGTGTATTTGTGATCGCTGCGACACCTTTCATGCCGGGTGGCGCGATTGACTGGGACAGTTGCGACCGGATGGTGGATTTCTATCTGGAAACAGGGGCTACTGGCCTGACCGTGCTAGGCATGATGGGCGAGGCATCAAAGCTTACCCCCGACGAAAGCCGCGCCGTTGTCACGCGCATCATGAAACGCATAAACGGTGCGGTGCCCGTGGTTGTTGGCGTATCAGCACCGGGGTTTGCACAGATCGAGGGACTGACGAAAGAGGTCATGGACCTTGGTGCCGCAGGTGTGATGATTGCTCCGCCGGGGAATCTCAGGACCGACCAGCAGATCGTGAATTACTACCATACGGCGGCGGAATTCATTGGCGATACGCCGTTTGTGTTGCAGGATTTCCCGCTGGCAACGGGGGTGCAGATTTCGGTTCCGGTCCTCCAGCGGATTATCGCGGAACTGCCGGGGTGCGTCTGCCTCAAACATGAGGACTGGCCGGGGCTGGAGAAGATTTCGGCACTCCGGGCGGCGGGGGCGCTTCAGCGACGTATCTCCATCCTCTGCGGCAACGGCGGTGTGTTTCTGCCTGAAGAAATGGCGCGCGGGGCGGATGGCGCGATGACCGGATTTGCCTACCCGGAAATGATGGTCAGCGTGGTCGATTGCCACCAGAGGGATAATGCCGAACGCGGGCGCGACCTGTTTGATGCGTATCTGCCGCTGGCGCGGTTTGAGCAGCAGCCGGGGCTTGGGCTGGCGGTGCGCAAACATGTGCTGGCGCGGCGCGGTGTGATTGCACATCCCGATCTGCGAAAGCCCGGAGCGGGGCTGTCGAAGGCCGGGCAGGCGGAGGTCGATCTGCTGATGGCGCGGCTTGACCGGCGGTTGGCGGAACTGGGCTAAAGGGTTTTGAGGCCCTTTAGCCCTCATCCCCTTCGGGTTCGATGTCCTGTATCAACCGGGTTTCGAGCAACTGCCCCTCAGCCACAAGGATCGGATGCGCCACGGTGACGACCCAGCTGTTCATTTCCTTCAACGAATAGGCGGTTTCGAGATGGATGTCGCTTGATGCAAAGCTATCGGCATCGTCAGCGGACAACCGTTTAAGGTGTTTTTTACGGCTGGCGCGTTCAAGGCGAGCCATTTCGGCCTTTTCCTCCAGCAGCAGCCGTGCCCCCTCGACATCCTGGGAGATCAACACATTGGCCGCCTTTTGCAGATTTGCGGCAGTGCGGTTGTGCAGGCCTTCAAGTTCCGCCCGGCCGGGTTTGGAAAAGCGGACGGATTTCAGTGCCTTCTCCTCGGCCAAAGGCAGCAGACGTTTGACGATGATATCGCCGGCGGCCTCCAGTGCGATAGCGTAGTCGACAAGGGCGCGGCGCTCCTTTTTCTGGGTGCGGTCAAGGGCATCCCCCGGCATGGCAGCGGCATAGCGGCGAACCTCATCCAAAGCCTTGTTCACACGGTGATCCTGTGCTTTCAGGGCCAGTACACGCGGCCTGTCATAGGTGGCGTAAATCTCCATCACCGGGGCAAGCATATCGCCGACAAGCCCGGCCATACGCAGGATTTCACGCCGGAGACAAGGCAGTGCCTGACCGGGCTGATCAAGCAGGGTTTCATCCAGCACCGAACGGTGATGCGGTGCGTCAGTATCCGCCGGGATGGCCAGGGGCAGCATAGCGGCCACCGGGGGCTCAAGAAAGCGGATGAAAGGCAACGTCAGCAGCAACAGCGCGTTGAAGATGATATGCAAGAAGATAATGCCCTGCGCGCTGCCGCTGCTGGGCAGATATCCAGTCACGGTGGTTCGATTTAACAGGATCAAAACAATCACCGCGGCGCTGCCTCTTAGCAACAGGTTGGCAGTGGGGATACGCCGTGCCTGGGGCGGCATGCCACGCGCCAGCCACATCGGGATCAGCGCAGACCCCAGATTGGCCCCCAGCACAAGTGATGCGCCCGCACCGAATGGCAATCCGCCGATACTGACAAGTGTCACACACATCAGCACCACGGCAACGGATGAATGCATGACGAAGGCCAGCACAACCCCGGCCAGAAAGGCAGAGATGAAATCGCGTTCCAGATAGGCGGCGATCACGGGCAGGAAGCTGCCTTCGCGGATCGGCTCCACAGTTTCACGCAGGAACCGCAGCGCAAGCAGAATGAAGGCGATACCAAGGACAATCCGCCCCGCCTGTTTCAACCCGCGCCGTTCGGTTTTCAGAAACAGTATACCGCCCACCCCCAGGAGAACCGGCGCCATCCAGTCGAGCTTTAGCGACAGAACCTGAATCAGCAGCGCAGAGCCAAGATCGCCACCAAGCACAATCGCCAGCCCAGGCACAAATGCCACCGCGCCAGAGGCGGCAAACCCGGCAACAAGCAATGTCACTGCGGCGGAGCTTTGCAGGATAATGGCCAGCATCACCCCGACAGGAGCAAGGGCCAGCGCACCGCGATCCGCCGTTGTGACCAGCCGCCGGAACGAAGCTCCATAGGCGCGTTCGATGCCGGTGCGCTCCATCCGCACCTCAAACTGCAGCATCATTGTTGCGCCAAATAATTGAACGAGGAAACTTAGAACCGGCATATTGTGGTCACTGCGTTGGGGTGGGAGGCACCACGGTGACATCTATATTCCATCGGTCCAGCAGTCCCTGATAGGCAGATCCGGGCGCCTGATCGGTGACCAGCACATCAACATTCGCCGGGTCACAGGCGACCATCGGGGCGTTTTGTCCGAATTTCGTGTGGTCACTAACAACCAGGGTCCGATGCGCCTGACGTGATACTGCGCGCGCCAACTCCGCCTCATGGGCCCCCGCCAGCAGAAAGCCGGAGCGATCATCAAAGCCATCAACAGAAATCACCGCCGTGTCGATATTGAACCGTGCGACATATTCGATCGTCTCGGTGCCGAAAACGCCGTTTTCCACCGTTTGCAGTTGACCGCAGGCCAGAAACACCCTGTTGTCATTTATCCCGGCCAGCGTTTGCGCCGCCTGAAGACTGTTGGTGACAACTGTCATGGCCCGGTGATTGCGCAGTTCCTCCGCAACATAGGCGGTGGTTGAGCCGACATCGAGAAAGATACTGGATCGGGCCGGAATCAGCGCCGTCGCCGCCGCCGCAATCTGGGCCTTTGCCTGCGTGCGTTTGCCGATTCGTGTGGTGACCGGGGCCAGTGCTTCTGTATTGGCGAGGTAAACACCGCCATGCACCCGCTGTACGACGCCGGCACGGGCAAGTGCCTTCACCGTTCGGCGGACGGTTTCTTCACTGACGTTCAGGGTTTCGGCCAGCATCGCGGTGCGTGCCGACCCGCCGAAACTGCGCAGGGTATTGAGCAGTTCGACCTCCCTATGTGTCGCGTGATGATCTGAAACAGCCATAGCCCGCCCTTGCGTATGCGTCTGCGTGAGGTTGCGAATATGTGGGTTTTTGTGGGAATTGTCGAGGCCACCCATCTGGTTTTCTCAATCGGGCTGACCTGGTGCCCCGTGCTGCTTGATCCCAAGTGATTCGAAATGCGCAAGCTGCACAGCGGGTTTTGTTCATAGTTTGCTGATCATGCGCGGTTATCGAGAGAGCGAAAACCAAATGAACACGCACAAAGACACACATAATTCCACATTTTGCTTGATCGAAAACGCCAAGCGGTATTTCCTGCCTGTTGGGAGGAAATTATTCTGCACGCTGCCCAAACTGGACAGATTAGAATCCAAAACTGGAATGCCCCTAGCGGGCGTTCTGTGTCGCAGTATGGGAAAAGCGATGCTGGATTGCGGATTGAAAGGGGCAGATCGTGTCGCCGTGGATGGCGGGCCAGCAGGCCAGCATCTGCAGCAGTGTCACCTGGGTGTCACAATAAGGCGGCATTAGACACGCCGCAATGTAACCCGCATCCGAACCAGAGCGGTGAATTGATGGGGATCAGGAATAACGAACCGCGAATAAAGGGGGAGATGATCCCGGCCCTCTGCTTTCGCTTCTTGCGGGGGTTATCCCTGGAGAATTTCGAATACCAACAGGAGAGAACATGAAACGAATATTGCTTTCAGGTGTCGCACTCACCGCCTTTAGCGGCGTTGCGTTTGCGAATTGCCCCGCCGTGACGGTGGCGGATATGGGGGGTGTCGCGGCCGGTGCCTACCCGCAACAATATGAGCTGTCGGAATTCCAGGATGCAGCGGGCTGCACAATGGAATTTTCTGCCAACCCGGATAGCGAGGCGCTGAACGCGCGCATTCGTGGCAATGGTGATCTGCCGGCCCTTGCCGATCGCCTGCCATCAGAGCCGCTGGTCGTTGTGCCTTATGATGCGGTTGGCCGTTATGGTGGAACGCTTGATGTGCTGTCCAACGCGACAGAGGCGGGCACCTCCGATTTCCTTTCGGTGCGCCATGTAAACCTTGTGCGCTATTCGGATGATCTGCAGACCATCGTGCCGAATGTGGCGAAGTCCTGGGAATGGAATGATGATTTCACCCAGCTGACCTTCCACCTGCGCGAAGGCCATAAATGGTCCGACGGGGCGCCGTTCACCTCGGCGGATGTGAAGTTCTGGTATGACAACCTGCATATGGACCCGAACATCTTTGAATCCCCCAAGGATTATGTGACGGTTGCGGGCGAACGTATGACGGTGGACACACCGGATGCGACCACGGTTGTGTTTAACCTGCCCGCACCGAAGCCGGGCCTTCTGGCCCACTTTGCAACCCACTTTGGCCAGGGCTTCCAGCCTTTGCATTTCCTCGGCCAATTCCACCCGGATATCAACGCCGATGCGGATGCGCTTGCGCAGGCTGCGGGCTTTGAAAACGGCTATGAGGTCATCAAGGCCTATTGGGGGAACTCCGACTGGACCGACACGCCATCACCGCTCTTGAGCGTGCCGGATAAGGTTGGCAACCTGCCTGCCGATGTGATCCCGACGCTGGAAAGCCACATCTATGTGACCGACACGACCGAAGGGCGGCACCTTGTGGCGAACCCCTATTTCTTCCAGGTTGATCCGACGGGCCAGCAGCTGCCCTATATCAGCGAGCAGGACGAAGTTTACATCAATGAAAACGAAGTCCGTCTGCTGAAGATCGTGAACGGTGAAGTCGACTATAAATCTCAGTCGCTGCAGCTTGCCTCGGCACCGCTGCTGCTGGAAAGCCAGGAAAGCGGTGGCTACACCGTGGATCTGCGCCCGGAAATCACGCAAGGCGCCTTTGCCTTCAATGTGACCCACGAAGACCCCGCAAAGCGCGAAGTTTTTGGCGATCTGCGGTTCCGTGAAGCCATGTCGATTGCGATCAACCGTGATGAGCTGAACGAGGTTGGCTTCTTCGGGCAGGGCACGCCGATGCAATATGTCGGCTTCTCGCCGTTGCCGGAATTTGTTGATCCCGCATGGCAGAGC
Organism: uncultured Rhodobacterales bacterium; assembly: GCA_964441435.1. Classification (GTDB taxonomy): domain Bacteria; phylum Pseudomonadota; class Alphaproteobacteria; order Rhodobacterales; family Rhodobacteraceae; genus CAYTUW01. The sequence goes on along the minus strand of CAYTUW010000013.1, from coordinate 3,433 downwards.
TATATGACCGGTTACGATCCAGATGGTGCAAATGCGCGTCTCGACGACATGGGCATGGCGGATACGGATGGTGACGGCTTCCGCGAGTTGCCCAATGGCGACAAGCTGGTGCTGAACCTCAACTTCTCCACCCAGGGGATTGCCGGGCAGACGGTTGAACTGGTCGCGCAATACTGGGCCGATGTTGGCATCCAGTCCGTGGTGAAAGAGGTGACACCGGATGAATACCGGTCTGCGCAATCCTCCAACCAGCTTGATGTGGCCATGTGGCGCAAGAGCCAGCCGCTCGCCATTGTGCTGGGCAACAATGAGCTGTGGGTGCCGCCGTTTGAAAACTATTTTGGCAACCGGACAGGCATGCTCTGGGCGGAATGGGTTGATTCAGACGGTTCTGCCGGGGTGGAGCCGCCGGAGTATGTGAAGCAGCTGATTGCCGATATCAACGCGTTCCAGTCTGCGGATCAGAACAGCGATGAGTTTGCTGAAATAGGTGAACGTATGGTGAAAAACATGGTTGAGAACCTGTTGTTCATCGGCACGGTCAACGCACCGGCGCCAATGATCCACCGGAACAACCTGATCAACTTCACCACCTTCCAGACCCATTCCTATGAATACTACCGGACCTATCCGTACCGGGCTACACAATGGTGGCTGGACGAATAAGGCCCTTTCGGGTTTGAATGACTGAATGATCGTTGCGGGCGGCGTGGTGTCGCCCGCAACCACAACAGGGAAGCCAGCACCGTAAATGAGACCCGATAGGGCAGACGGTGCAGCAATGGGACTGATAGATGCTGCAATTCGGCCGGTTCGTGCTGACGCGCGCGGTGATGGCGATGATCACATTGGTGATTGTATCGCTTGTCGTCTTTTCATTGATGGAACTGGTGCCCGGCGATTGTGCTGAACGCTACCTTGCGTTCAAGAACACGCAAGGCTCCGGCATTTCAGTTGAAGATATAGAAATCGAACGGCAGCGCCTGGGGCTTGATCGCCCGTTCATGACGCGCTGGGCGTCGTGGATCGTCAACGCCTTTCAGGGGGAGTTTGGCGACAGCTGCATTCTACGGGTGAATATCGCGCAGCTTTTAGGGTCCAAATTCTGGTTGTCGCTTGGGATCTGCCTTGCCGCACTTGCCTTTGCCTATGCCATTGCGATCCCGGTCGGCATTATTTCGGCTGCGTCAAATAACCCATACCTCAACAACGGGCTGCGGCTGTTCAGCTACCTGGGCCTTGCAATTCCGAATTTCCTGCTCGCGCTGATGATCATGCTGTTTGCCACAGTCACCTTTGGCGAAACCCTGACCGGGTTGTTTTCCAATACGTATCGGGACGCCCCGTGGAGCTGGGCGAAGTTCCTGGACCTGCTGAAACACGCCTGGTTGCCTATTCTGATCCTCGGCTGGTCGGCGACGGCCTTTGCTTTGCAGACCGTGCGGGCCCTGATGTCGGATGAGATTGGCAAGCTCTACGTGACAGCGGCGGCGGCGCGCGGTGTGCATGGGGGCAAGCTGTTGTGGCGCTATCCGGCACGCCATGCGTTGGGGCCGATTGTAAACAGCCTTGGGTTTGACCTGAACCGCATTTTCAACGAATTGCCGATCGTGGCGATGATCCTGATCCTGACAGAAAGCGGCACCCTGCTGATTGAGGCGCTGGCGCGGTCCAATGATCAGCAGCTTGCGGGCGCGATCATCTTCCTTTTGACGGCGTCTATCGTCACGCTGAACTTTCTGACCGATATCCTGCTTGCCGTGATCGACCCACGCGTCCGCAAAAGCATTCTGAGGTGACCGAGATGACAAGCGAAACCACGGAAGTCTACGAGGACCAGAAGGCGAAAGAAGCCTATTTCACCGCCTCGCAAAGCCAGCTCATCTGGGCGCGGTTCAAGAAACAGCGCGCCGCAATGGTGGCGGCGGTGGTTCTGCTGTTCCTGATCGTGTCGGGCATTTTTGCGCCTTTCCTGTCGCCTTATGATCCGACGGTAGCCGGACGCGATAAGGATTACACCAATGGCGCGCCGCAGTTTCCGCAGTTCTGTGACACAAACGGCTGCTCAATCCGGCCCTTCATCCATGCGGTGGAGCGCGAACGATCCATCGCCACGAATTTTCGCTGGGTCACGACGATCAATGAGGACAAGCGTCTTTACATGACCTTCCTGCCGAAGGGGGATGATTACAGGCTGCTTGGCATTATCAAATGGGATCGGCACCTCTTTGGGGTAGAGGAGGGCAAGATCCACCTCTTTGGCACGGATGAAGACGGGCAGGATATCTTTTCGCGCACATTGCATGCAATCTGGACCTCGATGCAGGTTGGTTCCATTGGGGTGTTTATCGCCTTTGTGCTGGCGCTGATCATTGGCGGGATTTCGGGCTATTACGGCGGCTGGATCGACTCTGTCATCCAGATGATCACAGATGCTGTGCGAACAGTGCCGCCGATACCGCTGTTCATGGCGGTGGCGGCCTTTATGCCGCCGGAAACTTCGGCGGAGGCACGGTTTTTCTATATATCGCTGATCCTTGGCGGCATCGGCTGGCCGACGCTGGCGCGCCGCGTGCGCACCCATCTGCTGACCGAACGGAACCAGGAATATGTGCTGGCGGCACAGCTTTGCGGCGCACGGCCCGGCCATGTGATCCGCAAGCATCTGTTGCCGAGCTTTACCAGCTATATCATTGTCGATCTGGTAATTTCCTTCCCCTATATGGTGCTGAGCGAAACCGCACTCAGCTTTATCGGGCTTGGCCTCAAGGATCCGGTCAGTTCGCTTGGTGTGCTTTTGCAAAAGGCGACAAGTGCTGATGTCCTCTTGAATTATCAGTGGTATTTTATCCCGGTGCTGTTCTTCATCGCGCTGGTGATGGCCTTTGTCTTTGTTGGCGATGGTTTGCGCGATGCCGCTGACCCATATGGGGACGCAAACAAATGAGCGCATTGATCGAAGTTCAGAACCTGACACTACAGTTCAGGACCGACGAAGGGCTGATCACCGCGGTGGAAGATGTGTCCTTTTCCCTGAATAAGGGCGAGGTTATGGGCCTCGTCGGGGAAAGCGGGTCGGGCAAGTCGGTGACGGCAAAGTCGCTGATGCATCTCAACGCCGGGAATGCCGTTTACAGCCCCGAAAGCAAGATCACGCTCCATACGGAGGACGGGCCGGTTGACGTGCTGTCCTTACGCACGCCGCGCCAGCTCAATGTTGTGCGTGGTGGGGCGATTTCGATGATCTTTCAGGAACCCATGGCAAGTTTTGCGCCGGCGATCACCATCGGCAAACAGATGGTCGAACAGTTGCAGCTGCATTCGGACATGAACAAGGCACAGGCGCGTGAGGTGTCGGTCGAAATGCTTGATCGGGTTGGCATATCGGATGCCTCCCGGCGGTTTGATCAATATGCGTTTGAACTGTCCGGTG
>CAYTUW010000012.1:0-27864 GCA_964441435.1 uncultured Rhodobacterales bacterium | reverse complement strand
TGTTCACCAAATCCGGTATCATGGTTGGGCTGGGGGAGGATCGCCAGGCCGTCATTCAGGTGATGGAGGATATGCGCGCGGCTGACATCGACTTTCTGACCATTGGTCAGTATCTGCAGCCAACCCCGAAACATCATGCGGTGGATCGTTTTGTTCACCCCGACGAATTCAAAGCCTATGAAAAAGCCGCCTATGGCAAGGGGTTCCTCATGGTCTCTGCGACGCCCCTTACGCGATCAAGCTACCATGCGGGCGATGATTTTGCCCGTCTGCGCGCGGCTCGGATGAAAAAACTTGGCCAGGCTTGACCACAGCAGGCCCGCTTAGCGCCGCGGCCCTTGCCAGGTCAGGCTGGCCCAATCCGGCCAGCCGATGAAATATTCGACCCCGGCAATTATGAAACATAAGAGGATCACACCAAGAACAAGCTTGACCCGGCCTTCTGATGGCGGGTTTCTGGCCCATTTGGCCATGCGCAGGAAACGGATCGGTTTCATCCGGGAGGGGGCCTCCGGTCAGTAGGCTCAAACCGTGCGCACCCCTGATGGCAAGACCGAGCTGGATAAGGCCGGTTGTTCAGAACTCATAGCCGACGGACAGTTCCCAATACTGGTCGTTGGCGGGCGCAAAATCCACATAAGACAAATCGCCGTAGAAACCATTGGCAAACTGGTATTTGGCACCCAGGCCCCAGACCGTATCATTTGTTCCAGGGGTGTCGAACTGCATCAGCGATGCTTCCAGTTCGAGGTTTTCCAGAATATCATAGTTCAGATACAGTTCTGTGATATTGGCTGATGCGCCGGTATCCAGTTGGTGAAAGATCAGCCCGCTGGTTAGGCGTTCGGTCTGTGCCTCACCACCGATGTGGACGCTTCTGAATGTTGTTCCGCCACCAGCGTCCAGATGTTCCAGGCCAAAGAAGCCAACAAAATCGGCAAAGCTGCTGATTGCCCCGAATTCATGGGCACCGGCCAGGCTGTAGACCTTCACATCGGAACCGTCGACCTGGTGATACGAGGCCCCGATCCGTGTATTGCCAAAGGTGCCATCCCAGCGCGCGCCATAGGCGGTTTCATCGGTGCTCAGCAGAAGCGCGGCGAAATAGGAGCCGGTATACTGGGTTAACTGATAGCTGAGGAAGGTGTTATTAGCGAAGTTGCGCTCCGGAATATAGCCGCGATCAACAACCGAGCGCGGAGCGCCGAGTGAAAACAGATGTGATCCCGTGCCATAGAGAACGGATAGGTAGTAGGCGTCATTATGAAAGTCGAAATCCGTCAGGCTTTCGATATCAAGCTGGAACCCCCACGGGCCGCCCGAAAATTCGCTTCCTGGCATGACCCCAAATTCCAGGTCCGCGTTTAGAAAAGATGTATCACTTCCGCTGTCATCGAAATGAGACAGTTCGACATGGCCATCCACATGGAACTCTCCGGCGGACACCGGAAGGGATTGTGCCAGACCCGCGCCAGCCTGAAGGGCCAGCACGCAGGTGCCAAGCAGAGTTACCGTTGTCGTCGGCTGCAAAAGAAATGTCATAATCTGTTACCTTGTAGACGCCTGTTTTGACCGACCATAACATGGTCTGTTCGCCCGTGCGACGCCCTGTCAGAAACGTACTTTGAAATGTGGTAAAAATCCCAACAGGGAACGGTCAGGCAGGCTTGATGAACCTCACTTTGCCGATGTGGGGCAGGTTTCGATTGCGTTGCGCGTAGTCAATGCCATAGCCGACGACGAATTCATCCGGGATTTCAAAGCCCGTCCAGTCTGCTTTTATGTCGACCTCGCGCCGTTCGGGCTTGTCGAGCAGGGCAATGGTTTTGAGCTTTCGCGGGTGCCGTGTCTGTAGCAGCTCGGTGACATGGGCAAGCGTGAAACCGGTGTCGACAATGTCTTCGACCAAAAGCACGTCGCGCCCACCGATTTCGCCCCGCAGATCTTTCAGGATGCGCACCTCGCGCGAACTTTCCATACCATCACCGTAGGAAGACGCCTCGAGAAAATCGACTTCAACCGGCAAGTCCAATTCGCGCACGAGGTCCGCAATAAAGACAAAGGAGCCGCGCAGCAGCCCAACCACGATCAGCTTGTTCGTGTCCTCGAATTCCTGATGAATTTCGCCGCATAGCTCTTCGATCCGTGCGGCAATCGACTTGGCGGAAATCATCTGGTCAATGACATAGTCGGGCGTGTCTGGCATTGGCTCCCTCCGGGTTGCGCGCACTCCCTAACGCAGCTGGGGAGTGATGGCAAAGCCCTTTATCGACGTTCAATCAAGATCAAGCAGACGGCGCAGGAAAACCCGGCGCAGCGGTGGCAGCGTTGATATCCCGAAGAATGCCATGCGCAGCGTAGCGCGCGCCCAGACCGTATCTGCCATCAGCAATCGGCGCAGACGCTCTGTCGTTCGGATGGTTGTGGCACCGACGTGATGACGTGCATCGTGGTAGCCTTCAAGGTCGCCCTCAGCCATTCGACGTGCGAATTCACAGGCGTCAGCTATGCCAAGGTTCATCCCGCGCCCACCGACAGGGGAATGACAATGTGCGGCATCACCTGCAAGAAAAACGCGGCCCCGCTGGTAGTGCGTCACCTGCCGGATTGAGATGGTGAAATCGGCCTGCCGCCTGATCTTTGTCACCGGCATCGGTACCGGCAGGGCGGCAAGCGCATCCTCACTGTCGGCAATCACGCGGAAACGTGCTGCCTCAAGCGGCACAGCAACCGCAACATGGCCGCCCTTCATCAGGTAGCCGCAAAAGGACCCGGCGTGTGGCCAGTCCGGGGCGTCGACATCCGCAATGGACCAGCGACCGGGCAGCTCATAGCCGTCATAGGCAAGGCCAAGCGCCGCGCGTGTGCTGCTTTTGACCCCGTCGGCTCCAAGGACGTAATCATAGCGTTCTTCGTTACCGTTAATAACCGCGCAGACCATGTCATCGGTTTGGGTCAACCCCTCAAGGCGCGCCCCAAAGCGGACATCGCCGCCATATCGGCGGAGTGCGTCGCGCAGGTGGTGCTCCGTCCGGTCCTGTGCAAGGCCCAGCAGCTTGCGGTCCGATCGTATGGCCACATCGGCAATTCGCCGTGCGCCGAAGTGAAAAGCCACAGCACGAATGGGTTCTGCCTCCGCAGCGATGGCGGCGCTCACACCGGAAGGGGCCAATAAATCCATGCTGCGTGGCAGTATCCCGACCGCGCGTGACAGGTTGGAGACACCATCGCGTTTCTCGATCACCGCAGGCAGGTATCCCCGCCGCGCCAGTTCCACGGCCGCCGTTAACCCGGTTGGCCCGGCCCCGACAATCAGAATGCGTGGGTCGGTTTTCATGAGGCCGAGGTTACAGGGAAGGCCGGATCAGGAGAAGGGCCTGCGGCGATTTCGACGCCATCGGCTCCGCCGCAGGCTCCTCTGGTCTGATCTCGTTACGCCTGGGCTTAAAAAGAATAGCCCACAGCAGCCACGTAATCCGTTCCACTGTTTCGGTCGATCACGCTCAGCTGACCAAAGGCACCTTGCCAGAAGTTCCAGGTCGCATCCAAACCAAAAGTATCGGAACCGGTATTTGTCCTCATCGCAGCAAGTCCAAGCCGGAGCTGATCGTTCATCATGTAATCCGCACGCGCTGAGGTAATGGAAATCCCGCCGGGTTCCGATCCATTGTGAGTGAAAGTCAAATTCCAGCGATCCAGGTCGAATTCAAGACCAAATCCGTAGAACTCTGAATGACCGCCGGGCCTGTCGGCATATTCCAGTCCCGCCGAGATGGTCGTGTTCCCCATCTGATGCCGGAGGCCAAGGGAAATGGCGTCATATCCGGTATCTGGTCCGTGATGGTAAGAGATGCCGAAATCAGTTGTTTTATGGCTGCCATCGTAGCGCAGCCCATAGGCGATATCATCGGCTAAGACCTGGCCGGTTGTAACGGCTGATAGGCTGAAGGCGTCAATCTGCTGATTATAGGTTCCGATATGAGAAAACGCGTTGTCCGGCATATACGTATCAAGCGCCGATCTGGGTGCGCCGACAGAAAGGCGACCGTTGCCCAAGTTCCAGTAGATTGTGGCGTAATACTGGTCAATGTCGGTCGCCACGCCTGTGGCATCGAGGCGTTCCATGGAAAGCTCTGCGCCAAATCCGGCGCTTGATATCGGTTCTGGCGCAAAGCCAATGGTCAAATCACCAAAAAAAGCCGTTCGGCCGCTGCTGAAACCGCTGGAATAGCTTTCGAACTGTAGCTTGCCGTCAACATAGAATCCGCCATCTTCAGCGGAGCAGATGCCTGCGCTGATCGACAATGCAAAAAACGCTGTAATTGTGGTTCTGATCATTATGAAACTCCTGTAAAATTATGTCTTTCACGGAAATTCCAGCACCTCTGATCGTTGCAAACACCGACGCTGCCTGCTGGGGGTGCAGTGGGCGCTGTCAGTGGTTTGACCATTCGTCATGGGTGGGTTTGGTCTGTTCATTGGCTTTGGTCAAAAGGGCTGTGAAAAAGAGGAGCTGAAATATCGTTCACTATAGGCCGAAAACCTGCTTCGCACAAACAGCGACAAATCTTCAGGCTGGCAAGGTCAGGAAAATAGGCTATCACCCGCGCCCATGACGACTCATTCAGAAACCCGCGATCTGCCATACTCGGCCCAGCAGATGTATGATCTGGTGGCTGATGTCGCGGCCTATCCTGAGTTTTTGCCCTGGTGCGCTGCGGCGCGTATCCGGTCGCGCGAATCTCAGGGTGATTGCGAGGTAATGGAGGCTGACCTTGTCATTTCGTTCAAGCTGTTCCGCGAACGCTTTGGCAGCCGGGTGCGGCTTGATCCCGGCGCGGGGCGTATCGACACGGAATACCTTGACGGTCCGTTCAAATACCTGAAATCCCATTGGCAGTTCAGTGATCGTGATACGGGCGGCTGTCAGGTTGCCTTTTATGTGGATTTCGAATTCAGGAATGTCGTGCTGCAAAAACTCATCGGTATTGTGTTTCATGAGGCGATGCAGCGGATTGTGCGCGCCTTTGAAGCCCGTGCAGCCGCGCTCTATTCCCAAAAGTAGGCGGACCCGAAGGCCCGCCTGTCACATCGCAGTTTGAGGTGAGAGAGAGAAACTTACGATGTGAGTTCGTAGGCGCGTTCCCCATGCAAGGACAAGTCCAGCCCGTTTGTTTCGACTTCCGCATCAACACGAAGCGGTGTGACCAGAGCGCAGAGCCTGATCAGGATGAATGTTACAACAAGCGTAAAGACACCGACAATGGCCAAGGTGCCGATCTGCGCAATCCACGTGCCTGCGCCAAAGGCCGCTATCATCAGCGTGCCAAAGATGCCGCCAACCCCATGAACCGCAAAGACATCGAGCGTGTCGTCTATGCGCAGGCGGTTACGGATCAGCGTCACTGCTTCCTGGCAGAGCACACCGGCAATGGCGCCGATGATCAGCGCCTCGACCGGGCCGACAAATCCCGAAGCCGGGGTGATGGAGGCCAGCCCCGCAATGGTGCCTGTGACCAGCCCGACGAGCGAAGCCTTGCCGTATTTCACCCGTTCCCACAACGCCCAGGTGAGCGATGCGGTCGCGGCAGAAATATGGGTGACGGTGAGCGCCATTGCCGCACCACCGTCTGCGGCGAGCTGCGACCCGCCATTAAAGCCGAACCAGCCAACCCAAAGCATGGCGGCACCGATCATCACCATCCAGGGCGCGTGCGGCGGTGTGGTGCGGTTTCGGCGCGCGCCGAGCATGACCGCCAGTACGAGGGCCGCGATCCCCGCGGTTTCATGCACCACGATGCCGCCGGCGAAATCCCTGACGCCCGTGTCGCCAAAGATCCCGCCATCGGCCAGAAATCCGCCGCCCCAGATCCAATGCACAACCGGTGCATAGCACAGCAGCATCCAGAGCGCTGAAAACAGCAGCACAAACCCAAATCCGATCCGTTCGACATATGCACCGACAATCAGTGCAGGTGTGATGACGGCAAAGGTCATCTGAAAGGCAAAGAACAGCACTTCGGGAATAGTGCCGATCAAGCTCCCGGTGGTGATGCCGATCAGGAACATCTTGCCAAACCCGCCCCAGATCGCATTGCCGTCGCCAAAGGCAATCGAATAGCCCGCGACCAGCCAAAGCACGCTCATCAGGCAGGCGATGGTGTAGCATTGCATGAACACGCTCAGCACGTTGCGCGCGCGCACAAGCCCGCCGTAAAACAGGGCAAGCCCCGGTAGTGTCATGAACAGCACCAAAGCCGTTGCCACGATAATCCAGGCTGTATCTGCGCCAACCATTTGCTACTCCGTCCATCTTATGTTTCGGCGTGGATGCGGGCCAGCTGTGGCAAAAGAAAGTAACAACTGCGCACAAAGGGCCAAAAACACAGGCACTTTTGAAACCGCATAAATATTGGGCGGGATATGGCGGACCTTGCGCGAAACGCAGGCGGTTCAGGAAAGTGATGCCAGCAGAAGCGAAAGCGCGTGATCACGGGCGGCGGCGCGCACCTTTGCCCGGCCCTGTGCGCCAAATTCGATGGTTTCGCTCCGGGTGCCGCTGGCGGTGGCAAGGGCGAAACAGACACGGCCTTCGGGTTTGTGCTCTGACCCGCCTGGCCCGGCGATACCGCTGACCGCAACGGCCACATCGGCAGCTGCGGCGCGCCTTGCGCCTTCTGCCATCTCACGTGCCACCGCTTCGCTGACCGCGCCATGGGCGTCAAGCGACCGGGTTGTGACACCCAGCATATCCTGTTTGGCGGCGTTGGAATAGGTGACAAACCCGCGTTCAAAGACGGCAGAGGAACCAGCGATATCAGTGATCGCAGCGGCCACCAAGCCACCCGTGCAGCTTTCGGCGCAGGTGAGCGTAATGCCTTTGGCCTGTGCTGTTTTTATCAATACCTCGGCAAGGGACATTACAGAATTCCATGGGCAAAATAAGCGAGGAACGTAACCATGAGTGCCGCAACAAAACCGGCAAGCACATCATCAAGCATGACGCCAAGCGGCGTGTGTAGCCGATCCGCCCAGCCGATCGGGCCAAGCTTGGTGATGTCGAAGAAGCGGAAGGCAAGAAATGCGGTGAGGATTCCGGGCCAGAGCGCCCAAAAGGAAACACCCGCATGGGCTGCGCCAATCGCAACCGGCAGCAGGGCAATCCACTGGCCGGCGACCTCATCTATGACTATCTCTGATGGGTCATGCTCCGATTTACCGTGTGTTTCCTCAGCCGTGGCCCACCAGCCGATGCCAAAGGCGGCAACTGCGCCAACAGCCAGCGCCAGCCAACCGCCCAGCAAAACCAGCCCCCAGGCCGCAGGAATGGCCGCAAGTGAGCCCCAGGTGCCCGGGGCAGGGCGCAGCAGCCCTGCGCCAAAGAAGGTTGCGATCAGGTGGCTCATGCGCTCACCAGTGTCACGGTGGCCTGCGCCGCGATCCCTTCGCCCCGGCCGGTAAAGCCAAGCCCTTCGCTGGTCGTGGCCTTGACGGAAACCCGGTCGGCTTCGATCCCCATGATATCGGCCAGCCGCGCCTGCATCGCCTCGGCATGGGGGCCGATCTTGGGCAACTCGCAGATCAGCGTGATATCACAGTTGGCCATTCGCAGGCCGCGTTCCGCGACGCGGCCAATGGCATGGGCCAGAAATATCGCGCTGTCGGCGTCTTTCCACTTGGCCTCAGACGGGGGGAAATGACGGCCAATGTCGCCTTCGGCAAGGGCGCCATAGATTGCATCTGTCAGCGCGTGCATGCCGACATCCGCATCCGAATGGCCAAGCAGCCCGCACCCGTGCGGAACCACGATCCCACAAAGTGTGACATGATCGTTCCTGCCATCGTCGCGGGTGCCGAAGCGATGCACGTCAAACCCGTTGCCCATGCGTATATCCATGCCGAGAATCCTTTCGGCGTGGGCCAGGTCCGACTCACGCGTGATCTTGATATTGTTTTCATCGCCGTCAACGATCACCACCCTCAGGCCTGCGGCGCGGGCAACTTCAACATCATCGGTCGCGCCTCCTGGGTGCTGTAGATGGGCCTGGCGAATGGCGTCGGCGTGAAACCCCTGCGGGGTCTGAGCACGAAATAGCCCGTCGCGTGAAACCGTATCGGTGACGCTGCCATTGCCGCGCCAAAGCGCATCCGTAACCGCCAGTGCAGGGGCCGCGCCAGGGGCATGTTCAAGCCCTGCAATCACCCGACGGATCACGGCCTCTGAGATAAGCGGGCGGGCACCGTCATGGATCAGGATTGCATCGCAGGACTTTGAAATCGCATCCAGTCCCCGCCTGACGGATTCCACTCGTTCCGCACCACCTGGTACGACACTGATGCCCCCGGGCAGGTCGATCTGGCCAAGGAACTCCGCGTCATCAGGGTGAATGACAAGCGAAATTTCAGCAATCTCCGTCATCGACGCAAAACGATCAATCGCCCATTGGACCACGGGTTTGCCGCGGAGGTTGCGGTATTGCTTGGGCGCGCCGCCACCCATCCGGCGGCCTCGTCCTGCGGCAAGGATGATCGCTGCTGTCTTCATGTGAACCCCATAGGACTTCTGTTGTGCCGTGACAAGTTTGCCCATGGGGCTGGCATTTGTTGGAATGCTTGCCTAAAAAATAGGCACATACGGTATTGCTCGCCCCTCAGATGACGAATAACTCTTTGAATCGCAGGTTTCTTCACTAACCAGAGTAGATGCACAAGGAATAATCAAATGGCGATTGACCTCGGTCATGTTGCAATTTCACCTCCGGTTTTTCTGGCCCCGCTGGCGGGAATAACCGATCTGCCGTTCCGTGATCTGGTTAGCGGCTTTGGGGCCGGGCTTGTGGTCAGCGAAATGGTGGCCAGCCAGGAAATGGTTCAGGCCAAATCAGGTGTGCGTGAAAAAGCGGAGCTGGGGCTGGCCCGGCAGAATACTGCTGTTCAGATTGCGGGGAGGGAGGCACGTTGGATGGCTGAGGCGGCAAAAATCGCCGCGCATAACGGTGCCAGGATCATCGACATCAATATGGGCTGCCCGGCAAAGAAGGTGACAAACGGCTATTCCGGTTCGGCGTTGATGCGTGACCTTGATCACGCGCTCTGCCTGATTGAGGCGGTGGTTGCCGCGGTTGATGTGCCAGTCACACTGAAAACGCGCCTTGGCTGGGATAACGATTGCCTGAACGCGGCGGCGCTTGCACAGAGGGCCGAAGCGGCAGGCATTCAGATGATTACCATTCATGGGCGCACCCGTTGCCAGTTTTACAAAGGGCATGCGGACTGGGCGGCTATTCGTGCGGTGAAGGATGCGGTGTCGATCCCGGTCATTGCCAATGGTGATATCCTGACATCGGCGGATGCGCATGCCGCGCTTCGTCTGTCCGGTGCCGATGGCGTCATGGTTGGGCGTGGTGCGCAGGGGCGGCCCTGGCAGATCGCGGCGATCGCGGCGGAACTCGCGGGCCTTCCGGCACCTGTCATTCCGCGCGGAACAGCGTTTATCCGAATGGTGCAGGATCATTATGAGGCCATGCTTTCCTTTTACGGGCTGGCGCTTGGCAGCCGATGCGCGCGCAAACATCTTGGCTGGTACATGGATCAGGTGGCCTGTGCGCCGGGGTTGCGAAAACGTGTTCTGACCGAACCGGATCCGGCCAGGGTTACGATGCTGCTGGAGGATGCGCTGCAACCACAGGCGGAGGCGGCATGACAACACCCGAAACACTTTGGTCGGCACTGCCCATTGCCGCGCTCTACGTGGACCGCGATGCCACGATCACCGATTGCAACCCGGCTGCCGAGGCGCTGTTGAACCATTCCGCAAAAAAGTTACGCGGCGCTGCGATGACCGACTGTTTCAGAGTTGAACCGGCATTGACCCCGCTGCTGGCACGGATTGACGCGGGCGGCCCGCCGCTGCGGATCAGCGCAGCCAGGATCACCATTGCGGGGCGTGAGTTTGGCGGCACGGTGCATTTGGCACCGCTTGCGGCGGGCGATCAGACCCTGGTTCTGATCCAGCCTGATGATGCCAGCGGCTTTCACGATGTGACCGGGGCAGTGAAAAGCGCAATCGGCATGGCGGAAATGTTGGCCCATGAAATCAAGAACCCGCTTGCGGGTATCACCGGGGCGGCACAGCTTCTTGCGATGAGCCTCGATACGGCGGATGCGGAGATGACGGACCTTATCGTCGCCGAATCCCGACGTATCCTCGACTTGTTGGCGCAGGTTGAACATTTCGGCAATCTGCTGCCGCCGGATAGGGAAGCGGTCAACCTACATGATGTGCTCGACCGGGCATGCCAGTCGGCGGAACTGGGTTTCGCCCGTGGTCTGGTGATCGAACGAATTTATGATCCTTCGCTGCCATTGGGGTTGGCGGACGCGGATCAGCTGGTACAGGTGTTCCAGAACCTGCTGAAAAACGCTGCGGAGGCGTTGGTTGGCGACCAGGTGCAATCGCTGCCCGGTAAGATCGAAATCCACACCTTTTATGATGGTGGCATGCGGCGGCGCGGCGGTGATGGCGTGCCCGCGCCGCTGCCGCTTCAGGTGGAAATCCGGGACAATGGCCCCGGTCTGCCGCCAGAGATTGCCGCTGACGTTTTCGATCCTTTCGTTTCGGGCCGCAAGAACGGCACCGGGCTTGGCCTTGCCTTGGTGAGCAAGATCCTATCGGACAACGGGGCCTGGATCACGGTGCAGTCCGAACCAGGACAGACGGTGTTTCGTGTTTCCCTGCCGCGCGCGCCACAGAACTGATGGAGAAAACAAATGGATGGCACAGTCCTGATTGCAGATGATGACCGCACAATCCGCACGGTTCTGACCCAGGCGATGACCCGTGCGGGGGCGAAGGTGCATGCGACGTCATCGCTGACCACGCTGATGCGCTGGGTTGAAGAAGGCAAAGGCGACCTGGTGGTTTCTGATGTGGTCATGCCTGATGGCAACGGGATAGAGATGATGCCGCGCATTGCGGAGCTTCGCCCTGATCTACCGGTGATTGTCATTTCGGCGCAGAACACCATCATGACTGCGGTCAGGGCGGCGGAGGCCGATGCCTTCGATTACCTGCCAAAACCCTTTGACCTACCTGATCTAATGAAACGGGTGCGCGGGGCGTTGGAACGCAAACGCCTGCGCAGCCGTTCGGAGACTGTGGTGGTCCCGGAGAAAACCCTACCTCTGATTGGCCGCAGCGAAACCATGCAGGCGCTTTACCGGGTGATCGCGCGGGTGATGAACAGCACCTTGCCGATCCTGATCACAGGCGAAAGCGGTAGCGGCAAGAATCTGGTTGCCCGAGCCATACACGACCTGAGCGACCGTAGCGCCGCCCCCTATATCATCCTTGATGAGACCAGGCTGATGGCGCTTGGCAATGCCGCGGCGCTGTCAAACATTGCCACTGATGGAACGATCCTGTTTGACGACGTTGGGGATTTTTCCGCCGAGGCGCAGCAGCGCCTGACCCGGCTGATTGACCAGCTGGGGGAAAATGCGCCTCGGCTGATGGCGGCCTCGCGCAGCGCTCTGTCCAAGATGGTGGCCGAAGGGAAATTCCGCGAAGACCTGTTTTTCAGGCTGGCGGGGGTGACGTTGCAGGTTCCCGCACTACGCGACCGGGTAGAGGACGTGCCGCTATTGGTTGAAGCGTTCCTGTCGCGCCAGGGTGAAAGCCGTGCCGTACAGCGCTGCAGTGCGGACGCCATGGCGGCTTTTCAGCGCTTTAGCTGGCCTGGCAATGTGCGTCAGCTGGAAATGGTGGTGTCACGGCTTTCGATGACCGCAACGGGCGAAGAAATCCAGGTTTCTGAGGTGGCGCCGCTGATCAGCACGGATCAGACGCGCGACGATCTTTTGGGCCTGTCACCGGACGAAAGCCTGTCGGATTCCATCGCCCGCCATCTGCGCCGCTATTTTGACCTTCACGGGAACCAGTTGCCTCCAGCCGGGCTCTATGGCCGCATTTTGCATGAGATGGAGCTTCCGTTGCTTGAGATATCTCTCGATGCAACCGGTGGAAATCAGGCTAAAGCATCGGAATTGCTGGGAATAAACCGCAATACGCTGCGAAAGAAACTGACCGAGCTGGATATTCGCGTGACACGCCGCCGAAAATTGATGTAAAAGGGCAACAGAGTCGTTGCTGTTGTGTGTCAGCCCACTGGCTGCATCAAGATATAGAGTGAAATGGCGACTTGGCGACAACAAGATGGGGCCTGGTTATGCCGGGGTCGGGCAAAATCGCAACATGGGATCGTCTGAGCCGCCTGCGCAGGCAGCGGCGCGCACAGACCATTGCGACATTGGGCCTTGTGATCCTTGGGCCGACGCTGGCGCTGGTCACCTTCCTGATTTTGGGGCCGCTGGCTGAGGGCGGGAATTCGCCGGCGCTGCGTCTGATCTTGCTGGCGGATATGGTCTATATCCTTGTGGTGGCGGCACTGGTTGCCCAGCGGATTGTGCGGATGGTGGCTGCCAGACGGGCGCGTTCCGCGGGGTCGCGGCTGCACCTTCGTCTCACCGGCGTGTTTGCTTTTGTTGCGCTGGTCCCGACCGTGCTCGTAGCGATCATTGCGGTGTTGACGGTGAACTTTGGTCTGGAGGGCTGGTTTTCTGACCGGGTGCGTGAAGTTATCAGCGCTTCGCTGTCGGCGGCAGAGACTTATGAACAGGAACATCGCAGAGATCTGACCGAAGATGCAGAGGCGCTTGCCGTGTTTTTGAATGAGGCACGGGGCCAGAACTTCAACCTGCCGGATGGCGACCTCAGGCAGGTACTTGTGCAGGGGCAGGGGCTGGTTCAACGTGGGCTGCGCGAAGCCTATATCATCGACGGAAGCGGGGAAATCCGCGTGCGCGGGGATCGGTCGTATCTGTTCGACTTCGAACCACCAGAGGCGACGGCGATTGAAACGGCACGGGCGGGTGAAACCGTGCTTTTTGAGGATTGGGAAAACAACGAACTCCGGGCGCTGGTTTCCCTCGCGGCGTTCCCGGATCGGCTACTTTATGTCAGCCGTCGCGTTGACGGGGATATTTTGCTTCTGCTGGACGACACCCAGGAAACGGCGCATCTTTATCAGCAACTGGAAAGCGATCGTGGCCGCCTGCTGTTCGAGTTCGGGCTTTTGTACCTTGGCTTTGCGCTTATTCTGATACTGGCGGCGGTCTGGCTTGGGCTATGGTTCGCCGAACGGCTGAGCCGCCCGGTGGGGCGCCTGGCGGGGGCGGCGCAACAGGTCGGCGCGGGGGATCTGGGGGTTCAGGTCATCGAAGAAGATGGTGACGATGAAATCGCCATGCTGGGCCGATTGTTCAACCAGATGACGCGTCAACTGAAGGGGCAGCGCGAGAATCTTCTGGAAAAAACCGAACAGATTGAAAGCCGGCGTCGGCTGTTTGATTCCGTTCTGTCATCGGTTTCAGCGGGCGTGATCGGGCTTGATCGCAGTGGGCGGATCACATTCATCAATACGTCGGCAAAGCGTTTGTTATCGCTCACCCATGATGTCACCGGTCAAAAGCTAACGGTCACAGTGCCGGAATTCTCTGCCCCGTATGAGGCGCTTGTTTCGGGGGGGCGGGATACCTCGCAGGATGAGTTGAAGCTGATCCGCGGGGGCAGTCAGGAAAGCCTGCTTGTGCGGATGTCCCGGCGTCGAACCAATGACGAGGATTCCGAAGGGGTTGTGATCGCTTTCGACGACGTCACAGAGCTCGTCACTGCCCAACGGCTTGCCGCGTGGGGGGATGTGGCGCGCCGTATCGCGCATGAAATCAAGAACCCGCTGACACCGATCCAGCTATCGGCGGAACGGTTGAAACGCAAGTATGCGCCGATGGTCGGGGATGAGGCGGGCGCGCTGGAACAATACACCGATGTCATTGTGCGGCAGACAAATGATCTGCGCCGGATTGTCGATGAATTCGCAAAATTTGCCCGTATGCCCGCGCCCGAACGCCGTAGTGAGGATATTGCCGCACTGCTTCGGGACAGCGTGGCCCTGCAACAGGCGGGGCAGCCCGGGATCACATATGTGGTGGATATCCCGGACGGGCCGATGCCTGCTCAGATTGACGCGACCTTACTGGGGCAGGCCCTGACCAATCTGCTGAAGAATGCCGGGGAAGCCATCGCTAACCACCAGGCCACAGTAGAGGACGCGGGGTTTCTGGCGCGGATTGAGGTGAAGCTCGATCAGGACGGACAGGATGCCCTGATTCGTATTTCCGACAATGGCATCGGGCTGCCACAAGACCGCGCGCGGTTGTTCGAGCCCTATGTCACTCATCGGGAGGGGGGCACCGGTCTGGGGTTGTCGATCGTGAAGAAAATCATTGAAGATCATGGCGGTAGGCTACGGCTCGAAGATGCTGAACCATTTGAGGGTGCAGCACATTTCGGGGCCTGCGCGGTAATTGAGCTGCCAGATATTATCGTAAATATGCGTGAGGGTGAAAAGACACATGACTGATATTCTGATTGTGGATGATGAGCGGGACATCCGGGAACTGATTGCCGACATTCTGCGTGATGAAGGTTTTGGAACCCGCTTGGCCGCAAATGCCGATGAATGTATGGCCGCGGTTGTGGAACAGCAGCCAGCCCTGATGATCCTCGATATCTGGCTCAAGGACAGCCAGATGGACGGCATCGACATATTGAAGTCGATCAAACGGGACCGCCCGGAAGTTCCGGTGGTTATCATCTCCGGCCATGGAAATATTGAGATTGCCGTCGCTGCGATCAAACAAGGCGCTTACGATTTCATTGAGAAACCATTCAACATAGACCAGTTGCTTGTAGTGATCCGGCGCGCGATGGAGGCATCGCGCCTGCGCCGCGAAAACAGTCAGCTGAAACGTCAGGACGATGGCGCAAGCGGTGAAATGATCGGCAGCAGCCCGGCGTTCCGGGCGCTGCGCGGGCAGCTAGATAAAGTGACCAGATCCAACAGCCGCGTGATGCTGACGGGACCGGCAGGGGCAGGCAAGGAAATCGCCGCGCGTTACATCCATGCGAATTCAGACCGGGCAGAGTCGCCTTTCGTCTGCGTCAATAGCGCCTCTGTTGAACCCGAACGTATGGAAGAAGTTCTGTTTGGACGGGAAAACGTAGGCGGAGATATTGAACCGGGCCTGCTTGAACAGGCCAATGGCGGGGTGCTCTTCTTCGATGAAATCTCCGATATGCCAGGGGGGAGTCAATCTAAGATCCTGCGCGTTCTGGTCGATCAGAAGTTTCAACGCATCGGGGCGAACGGGGATACGCAGGTCGATGTTCGGGTAATATCCAGCACCAACAAAGATCTTCAGGAAGAGATCGGCCATGGGAATTTCCGTGAGGAACTTTACCACAGGCTGAACGTCGTACCAATCTCGGTGCCTGCACTGGAAGATCGCCGCGAAGACATTCCCGAACTCGCGGAACATTTCCTGACCGATCTGAACCGCACCCAGGGGCTGCCGCTTCGCCGGCTTAGCGACGAAGCAGTTGCTTTGCTTCAGACCATGCATTGGCCCGGCAATATCCGGCAGCTCAAGAATGTGCTGGAACGGGTGCTGATCCTTGGTGGCGATGATATGGAAATCCAGGCCTCCGAACTGCCGAGCCCGGAACCGGAGCGCGCCAGCACCGAAGGACGGGTTGTGTTGTCGGCCTCTTTGGCGACATTGCCCCTGCGCGAAGCACGGGAACTGTTTGAACGCGAATACCTGATGACGCAGATCAACCGGTTCGGCGGTAACATCAGCCGGACGGCGGCCTTTGTCGGAATGGAACGATCGGCCCTTCATCGCAAGCTTAAGTCGTTGTCGGTTGTCACATCGAACAAGTCCGGCGCCCGGGTTGCCCATGTTGAGCCACAAGAGGAAGGGGAAGAGGTGAATTCCTGATGCCGAACGCAGGAATTGACCCCTTTGGCGGCTTCTGCCAAGGATGACGTCTGAAATTGAACACAGCACCGATGCCGGAGGGCAGACAGGATGAAAGTCATCATCTGTGGGGCGGGACAGGTTGGCTGGCAAATCGCGCGCCACCTGTCCGGTGAAAAGAACGATGTGACGGTCGTTGACAGCAACCCGGCGCTGGTGCGGCAGGCAACGGACACTTTGGATGTTCAGGGTATTGCCGGCTTTGCATCATATCCCGATGTGTTGGAACGCGCGGGCGCTGCGGATGCGGATATGGTTATTGCGGCCACATATTCCGATGAGGTCAATATGGTGACCTGCCAGGTGGCCCATTCAGTTTTCTCCGTTCCGCGCAAGATTGCGCGTCTGCGCAGCCAATCCTATCTTGATGCGATTTATTCGGACCTCTATCGCCGCGATCACATGCCGATTGACGTTGTGATCAGCCCGGAACGCGAAGTGGCCGAAGCTGCGCTTAAACGGTTGACAGCCCCTCGGGCGTTTGACCGGGAAACTTTTCTGGGCGGGCGGTGTGAACTCCTTGGGATCAAACTCGAAGAAGATTGCCCGGTCCTGAATACGCCGCTGCGCCAGTTGACCGATCTCTTTTCAACCCTAAGCGCGACGGTGACAGGCGTTCGTCGGGATGGGTCGCTATTTGCACCCGAAGCGGGGGACCAACTGTTTGCCGGTGACGAAATCTACGTCTGCACCCCGACCGAAGACCTGGCAAGGACGCTTGAGGTGTTCGGCAAAACCTCTGGCAAGCAGGAACGGGTGGTAATTGTCGGTGGCGGGAATGTCGGCCTCGCCGTGGCAAGCCACCTGGAGGCCAGCGCGTCCCGTATCCGTGCAAAGATCATCGAACGCGACCGTGACATTGCCGAAAAAGCCGCCGATGCGCTTGAACGCACGATTGTACTAAATGGCGATGGCATGAGCGCGGACCTGTTGAAAGAGGCCAATGTCGGGGCGGTAGATGCAGTTCTTGCTGTTACCGATGATGACAAGGTCAATCTGCTGACCTCAGTGCGTGCCAAGGCGGCGGGCTGCCCGATGACAATCTGCCTGATAAATGATCCAACACTGTCCGGGCTGATGGCGCCTTTGTCGATTGATGCCTACGTCAATCCTCGGGCGACAACGGTCAGTTCCATCCTGCGCCATATCCGGCATGGCCGAGTGCAGAATATCTATACGATTGGCGACGTCGAGGCAGAAGTGATCGAGGCACAGGTGCTTTCTACCTCGCCCATCGCGGGGCAGTTGGTGCGCGATATTGACTTTCCCGAAGGCGTGCTGATCGGCGCCATCCTGAAGGGCAACAGATTGGAACGTCCAACCGGCGCGACCCGGATTGAAGAAAGCGATGTCATCGTTATTTTTGCCTTGTCCTCTGATGTTCCCGAAGTCGAGCGCCTGCTTCAGGTGTCAATCGACTTCTTCTGATGATGTTGCAACATCTGCTCAGGTTGCCGTTCATGGTCATTCTGCTGGGATGGTCTGCACTGGCGATGCTGCCGATCGCCGCCTATGCTAAACTGGCCGGTGAGGATTTTGAAAGTAGGGTCTTTTTCTACGCCGGGATTTTGTTCCTCATCCTGGCGGGATTGCTGGCGATTGCAACCGGGGCCAACCGCCGGCGTTCTGTCCTCAGAAGCCATCTGCTGGCATTGGCGGGTGTGTATCTGCTGCTGCCGGCGGTGCTTGCGGTTCCTTTCTACGAAGCGGTGCGCAACACCAGTTTTCTGAACAGCTACTTTGAGATGTTGTCGAGCCTGACAACCACCGGCGCCACATTGTTTGACGATCCCGCCCGCCTGCCAAAGTCGGTGCATCTGTGGCGGGCAACCGTCGGCTGGCTGGGGGGGATGTTCATCTGGATTGTCGCGATTGCCATTCTCGCACCGTTAAACCTTGGCGGGTATGAGGTTACGGCACGGGCAGGGCTGGGCCGCACGGGCCAATATTTCTTTCAGATTGCCCAGGCTGCTACACCTGCGCGAAGGCTAGCCCATCATGCGGCGCAGCTGATCCCGATCTATTCCGGGCTTACGGCGGCGCTTTGGATTTTCCTGTTTCTGGCTGGCGAAGATCCGTTTGTCGCCCTGTGTCATGCGATGTCCACCCTGTCGACCAGCGGAATCAGCCCAGTCGGCGGATTGCCTGGCGGGGCAGGGGGATTGATTGGCGAGGGGTTGGTTTTCATATTTTTGTTCTTTGCCATCTCGCGGCTCACCTTTGCGCCGGAAACCCAGTCAGACAGCCTTTTGCGGTTGCGCCGGGACCCCGAATTCCGCATGGGGATGCTGTGTGTTGGGGTGTTTCCGCTTTTGCTGTTTTTACATCATTGGTCTGGCGCGTTTGAATTTGATGACCCGGAAAATCCGCTTGCGGCGCTAAAGGCGCTGTGGGGGGCGACATTTATGGTGCTCTCTTTTCTGTCAACCACGGGGTTTGAATCCGCGGTCTGGCAGGAAGCACGGAACTGGTCCGGGCTTGAAACGCCGGGGCTTGTCCTGATGGGGTTTGCGGTCATTGGTGGTGGCGTTGCAACAACGGCTGGCGGGGTGAAGTTGCTCCGGGTTTATGCGCTCTATCAGCACGGTGCGAGAGAATTGCAGAAACTGGTGCACCCCAATTCGATTGCCGGGCAGGGGGCAGAGGCCCGCCACCTGCGCCGTCAGGGCGCGCATATTTCCTGGATTTTCTTTATGCTGTTCGCAATTTCGATTGCGGTTGTCATGCTGTTGCTGTCGCTCGCCGGGATTGGCTTTGAAGATGCTACAGTGTTGGCGGTGGCGGCGCTTTCGACAACCGGGCCGCTGACGGAGATCGCCGCGGAATCGCCAGCGCGCATTAGCGAACTTGGCACTGCGGCAAAGGCTGTTTTGGGCGCGGCGATGATTTTGGGCCGGCTGGAGACACTGGCAATCATTGCATTGTTGAACCCCGATTTCTGGCGTTCCTGATTCCGGTTCAAAAGTCCGGCTGTTAATGGTTTGATTTTTGGGCTGGAATCTCGGATAGTGAGCAGCCATACTACTACAGACTGCCGTGTAAGTGCTGCAAGTTGGCCATCCTGGCGAAGGAAAAACAATAAGGGGCAAAACCTATGGCTGCCGATAAACAGAACCTTCAGGAAACATTCCTAAATCATGTGCGCAAATCCAAGGTGCCTGTGACGATCTTTCTGATCAACGGGGTGAAACTTCAGGGTGTTATCACCTGGTTTGATAACTTCTGTGTTCTGTTGCGTCGCGACGGGCAAAGCCAACTGGTATTCAAAGGCGCCATTTCGACCATCATGCCTGGCCAGCCCATCAACCTGTATGATGGCGAAGAGTAACGTGTGAGCGTTGATCACGGCGAACATGTAACGCCCTTATGGGTGCTGCACCCCGATATCCCGTCTAGAGAAAAGACCCGCCAGCCCGAACCGGCCCTTGCAGAGGCGGTGGCGCTGGCGGCTGCTTTGCCTGGCGTCGAGATCGTCGGGCAGGAGGTGGTCCCCCTTGCAAAGCCGCGACCTGGTCTGTTGTTCGGGGCAGGGAAGCTTGGCGAAATCGGTGCGAAGTTGCAGGCGGCGGGGGCGGAACTCGTCCTGATTGATGGGCCGGTCACGCCAGTGCAGCAACGCAATCTTGAAAAAGAATGGAAGGTCAAGATACTTGATCGGACGGGGCTGATCCTTGAAATCTTCTCCGATCGTGCGGCGACGCGTGAAGGTGTGTTGCAGGTTGAAATGGCGGCGTTGTCCTATCAGCGCACGCGGCTCGTCCGGGCATGGACGCACCTTGAACGCCAACGCGGCGGGCTTGGCTTCGTGGGTGGGCCCGGCGAAACCCAGATAGAGGCGGATCGCCGTGCCATTGATGATCACATCAACCGCCTGAAGCGCCAGCTTGCCAAAGTGGTGAAGACCCGTGGCCTGCACCGTGCCGCGCGCGCCAAGGTTCCCTATCCGGTTGTGGCGTTGGTGGGTTATACGAATGCGGGCAAAAGCACGCTGTTTAACCGGCTTACGGGTGCGGATGTTATGGCCAAGGACATGCTGTTTGCCACGCTTGACCCAACCATGCGTGCGGTCACGCTGCCTAGTGGCAAGGATGTGATCCTGTCTGACACGGTTGGCTTTATCTCTGACCTGCCAACCCAGCTTGTTGCCGCTTTTCGAGCGACTCTGGAGGAAGTGCTGGGCGCGGATCTGATCCTGCATGTGCGCGACATGTCCCACCCCGAAGCGAGAGCTCAGGCCACAGATGTGGAAACGATCCTGGCGGAACTTGGCATGCCCGATGACGTTCCAAGGTTTGAGGTCTGGAACAAGCTGGATGCGGTGGGCGTCGATGCACGGGATGAATTGCTGACTCGCGCGGCGCGGCGCGATGATCGCTTTGCCATCTCGGCGCTGACGGGGGAGGGGATAGGAACACTGCTCGATGCAACCTCCGAAGCCCTGACAGAGGCGCGCCTGACAGAGGATTTGCTGCTGCCCTATGCCGAGGGGCGCAAACGCGCCTGGCTGTTTGATCAGGGAGTGGTGGAGGAAGAAGCGCAGACCGAGGATGGCTTTGCGCTGAGAGTGTTCTGGACCGCACGGCAGAAGAAGGTGTTCCGGGGATTGTGAACTACGTGGTGGGGACCGGATTGGACTGCGAGTATGAGCGCATGACAAGGTCAGACCGAAACGGGAAAGCAACACGCGATTGAAACTGGGCGCCTATTCCGGCACCAGCATGGTCACCCCGGCTGCTGCGGCGCGTGCCAGGTCTGGATCAAGCGACATCGGGATATATTCGCCGCGCCGCCACAACTCGCCCAGGTTGTCGTAGAACCGTGATAGCGGATGGCCGGATTGCCCGGTTGTAATGACAAAAACCGAACTGTCCGGGTCGGCAAAGTCGTAGACGCCGCGATAGCCTGCACCATGTACGTTACGATATGGGTTTTCTCCGGTCCCGGCGATGCGCCCGCGCAGCAGGGATTGGTCGCCACCGCTGGTCGATTGCCTTATGTTAACAAACCAGTTCAGGATGGGCACTTCACCCAGGGCTTCGTGATCATGGGTCGCCTGATGCAGGTCGCCCCACCGCAGGCTTTCCGGCCGCCCGCCAACGTGTTCGTCAATCCACAAGAGCGCCTGATCAAGCGCCTGGCGAGAGATATCTGTACAGCTTTCTTCAGGGGCAGACTGGATGATATCGCACCAGCGTCCGGCACCATCGACATTTCGAAATACCTTCTCGATGAACAGCGGGTTGACGTGGGTGAATTCATCGGCAAGAGGGCCGAGTTCATCGCGGATCAGCCGATCCTGCAAGGCCCGCATCCAGGCTGCGTATAGCAATGGTTCGGGCAGGTGTTCGTTCATTTCACCATTCCATTCGGCCAGCAGTTCCAGCGCCACTTGCCGACGTCGCTCTGGTGTGCCATCCGGTGCGGCCTCTCCGGTGAACCACAGGTCAGCCGCCACCAGCGGCAGCAGTGCACGGGCGGAAAAGCTGACCGCATCAAGCTGCGCCTCAATGAAACTTTCTCGGGTGTGGACTTCGCGACTCTGCATCAGGTGACGCCAACGCTGGACTCGTTGCGTATCCCCCCAGGTAAAGCTCATGTGACGGGGGAACGGACGATCAATGATCTTGTTGTTGGTGTTGCCAAGAATGCCGCCTGCGGGATCTGTGACTTCGGGATTTGCGGCATAGGGTAATCTGCCACGCCAGCGGTTATCCGGGTTGGCGCCAAGGCTGGGCATCATCCCGCGGCTTGCATGCCGGGCGCTGCGTCGAGGAAAGGCGCCAAGGGTTTTAAGTGCGATCCGGTCGCCGTCAACCAGCGTCAGATTCAGTGAGGGGGCGATAAAATCGGCACCGGCGGCCAGGCCTGACTCCACCGAACGGGCCTTCATCAGATTGATTGCCGCGGCCAGGGTGGTGTCGCGTGGTGATAAAACGGTCCAGGCGATCGCAGCAACATGGCCAGGTGGCGTGACCGAACCGACATCATAATGCCCCGGTGGGATGACCGGGCCATTGTCCGTCCAACGCAGCGTAATGGGTCGGTCAGGGGCGCCCTTGATCTGAATGGTTTCGGTGCGGGACTGAAAGGGGCGGAACCCGTCGGGTGTTTCATACTCCTCAGGATTGTCCGGGTTCAGGCGCTCCATATAGATATCGAGGTCGTCCAGATAGCTCGCCGTGACGCCCCAGCCCAGATAATCGGAACGCCCGCTCAACACTGCCGGTATACCCGGTATGGTTGCCCCGATGATTCCGCCGTGGTCCAACTCCAGCCGTGCAAGATACCAGATTGACGGCGCGGTAAATCCAAGATGCGGATCATTGGCCAGGAGCGTCGATCCGGCAGCAGAACGTGTGGGCGCGGCGGCCCAGATATTTGATGCCCCGGCAAAGGCGCGCCTGGGGAATGGAGAAAACGCTTGCTCCGCGATACGCAGCGGGGCCAGGTCCGGGGTGACACCGGGCATGAGGGACGCATAGTCGGGCAGTTCGACGATTGCCTCCCCCGGTGCCTGGGGCAGGATATCAGACAGGCGTGTGGCATCCAGTATCAGCGAAAGGCGTGCGCGCAGCACTTCGTCTTCCATATGTGGGGACAGGCGCAGAGCCATCAGCTTGACCAGTGCTATGGAATCGGCGGGTTGCCAGGGTTGGATGTCGCTGGGAAACAGAAAGAATTCCGGCGCGCCACGACCCAGGGCCTGTTGATGCACCAGACGCAGCCAGGCATTAACCCCATCCGAATAGGATTGCAGCGCCGCCTGTGTGTCCGCATCCAGGCTATTCACCGACTGAAGGGACAGTTGATAGAGATCAAGCCTGCGCAGCAGGCTGTCCACTGCAACGGTTCGGGTGCCAAAGACTTCGGACAGGCGCCCCTGGGCGGTTCGTCGCAGCAGAACCATTTGCCATAGCCGATCCTGAGCATGCACAAATCCGAGGCCAAAGAAACTGTCTGCCCCGCTTTGTCCCAGGATATGCGGTACCCCGGCGTTGTTGCGCACGATTTCCACCGGGGCGATAATATCGGGAACCCTGTAGTCAGCGTCGTAGTCGGGCAGGCTGCGTGCGGCAAGGTAGTAGACAATCGTAACGGCAAGCACGGCCAGTATAAACAGCGCGCCAAATATCCGCATAAGCCAGCGAAAGAGTCGTGCCATGAAACACCCTGTGTTGACGCCCGCGATAGGAGCCTTCATTACGGAATAGCATACAGAATGGCAATCGAAAGGGCAGGCGAATGGCGAAGCTGGCGTTTCTTGGATTAGGGGTGATGGGCGCCCCGATGGCAGGGCATTTGCAGGCCGCTGGTCATGAGGTTTGCGTCTATAATCGCACCGCCGCCAAGGCGAGCGCATGGGCCGCCGAACACGGGGGCACCCATGCCGCAACCCCGCGCGCAGCAGCGGAGGGCGCGGACTTCGTGATGTCCTGTGTCGGCAATGACGATGATCTTCGGTCGGTCTGCCTGGGGGCAGATGGGGCCTTTGCCGGGATGGCTGATGGGGCGATTTTTGTTGACCATACCACCGTTTCAGCGGCGGTGACGCGGGAATTGTTCGAAACGGCCGCAGGGCAGGGCATCAGCTTTGTCGATGCCCCGATTTCGGGCGGGCAGGCAGGGGCGGAAAATGCCCAGCTTGTTGTGATGTGTGGCGGTGACGAAGCGACCTATGCCCGGGCCGAACCTATCATCGACACCTATGCCAAGAAATGCGTGCGCCTTGGGGATAGCGGTGCGGGGCAGCTGACAAAAATGGTCAACCAGATTTGCATAGCCGGACTTGTCCAGGGGTTGAGCGAAGGTTTACATTTTGCCGACAAGGCCGGGCTGGACGGCCGCGCTGTCATTGATGTGATTGCCGGCGGTGCAGCAGGCAGCTGGCAGATGGCGAACCGTTACGAAACCATGCTTGATGACCACTATGAGCACGGATTTGCAGTTGACTGGATGCGCAAAGATCTGGGCATCTGCCTGGCGACGGCTGACGAAAATGGTGCGAGCTTGCCGGTAACGGCGCTGGTCGATCAATTCTACAAGGATGTACAGAAACTCGGCGGTGGGCGCTGGGATACATCCAGCCTGCTGAAACGGCTGCAAACCATGGGCTGAAAAAGGGGGGCCGAATAGCCCCCGGAAATCATCTCTGCGGTGGTCCTGGAACCGTTTACGGAATGATCCGTGTGTATTTGGTACCCTCAAGCGTTGCACCAACATGGAGCCCGGCCTGCCCAAAGATAACCGCGATCACCGGGTCCAGGACGGTGGTTGTATCCGCGCTCAGATTGCCGCCCTGGTCGCTGACCACATATTCGATATCCCCACCAGCGGCCCAACCGGAGGAGCTGCGAAATTCCGTCAGCGCAGGTTCCGTCATAAAGAACAGCACATGGGCGAATTGCTGGGCCCCAATCTGCAGGCCAAAGCTGGCTGAGGCCGCTGAATAATAGTCAACGGACACGCCATTGATCTGTAACGCGCCGCGCCCGAATGATCCGCCAAGGCCAAGACCGGCCTCGGTGATCAGTGGCATGACCAGCATGCCCACGGACTTGTTTACAAGGTCAGTGGTGCCGGGATAACGCGACTGCATATGTGCAACGGTTGATGCGACGCGGGCGTCAATCCTGGCGCCACCATCGCCGCCAACACCATTGCCGCAGGCTGCGGTGGTTGCCAGCGCGCCGCTGCTAAGAATGAAATTTCGGCGTGTTGTAATGCTCATCTCGGTGTACCTCATGTGCTTTGTTTGCCGGTCTTTGCCGCTCTTGTGGAAATGATAGGGGATCACGGGGGCCTTGTCATCCATTCCCTCAGGCTAGTGACAGCACCGGCGAAAATGATCCGCCGGACGTGTTCTGAACCTGTCTAAAAGCTGTTTTGGATGGTGGTGTCTTTGCAGGCGGCTGGCTAAATGGATCAGCGTCCCCAGCTTCGCACCTGGCCACAGTCCATATGGACAAAGTTAGAGCTGGAGTACCGTCCGACACCACCGGCGTTACAGGCCCTGGCCGCGGCAAACATCTGGCCCACGCTGCGGGACCGCAGCCGAAGATCAGCGGCCTGCCCCTGCATATGGAGCGAATTGCGCGCAACGCCACGGGATCGGGAACGAAGCATCGCGTTGGTTGCCGGCGTCCGATAGCCCGAAAGCAGCATATAGCTTTCATCGACATCCATCAGATTATGCGCGGCGGCCATGATATCAATGGTTCGCGCGTCAATGTTGGTTGCCTGATCCTGGCGCCAGTCGCGCATGAAATGATTGATCTCGCCCAGGGCTTCGCGAATGTATTCACCTTCGACCCAATAGATTGTATCCAGGCTTTCGCCGGTCCGACCGGAATACATGCGGATGCGTCTTACATCGCCACCACCGCGCAAAAAGCCGGCGGCGTTGCTGTAGGTCGGTGCTGCGGTGAGCGCGGTCGCCGCAAATGCGCCAAGCAAACCACGCCGGGTGATGCTGGTTTGTTCGCTAGTTGTGCCTCTGGATTGTTTGTCCATCAAAGCCTGTCCCGTCGCCTTTTTCGCCGCAATACCATGCCTTGTGCCAGGTGCTAAGGCATTGCGGCTGCTAACTTGTCCCCAGTTGCAGCATTTATATTGCACAGCGGGATTCGGTGGCCAAGGACTGTTTTGCCGCAGGTGGCGATCATCGGCAATATCGGCAAAAAACCGCTGAGTCCGACATTTAGCGCTTTGAGTGTTACGCAAGGGTCACAGCCGCGTTCCCAGTTGCCGAATCTCAGGTGATTTCGCAAATGTGAATGGACTTGGCGCGCCCCGATATGAGAGCAGGGTATAAATCACCTGTCTTTGGTTGTCTTTGGAGTTCGATATGAACGTGCCTGCGCACCGTAATTCTGCCATCTCTTTTGCTGCTATCTGGCTTGTTGCCGGCACTTTCTTTTTGTTGTTCGTGTCTGATGCGCGCGCGCAGGTCACGTCTTATAAACAGGCCATTGCCGAAACAGCGGCGGGGCATGACGTTCTGGCCGCTTTTTACCGCAGCCGCAACTATGAACCGATCTGGACCGGACGGCGCGATAATGCACGGCGCCGGGCCTTGCTTCAGGCGTTTTCGAATGCCGCAGATCACGGATTGCCGGTTAGCCGGTACGACCCTGACAACCTCCGCCAGATGCTGCGTCAGGCAAGGTCGGAACGGGATCGCGGAAGACTGGAAGTTGAAATTTCGCGCCTTTTCCTGACTTATGCTGCGGATATTGGCAGTGGGATCATCCGGAACCCGCGCCGCATTGACAGTGGTATAGTGCGCCAGATCCCGCGCCGTGATGAAATGGCCCTGTTGGAGAGTATTTCAGGGCGGTCGGCCCAACGGGTTCTGCGATCACTCCCGCCGCGGACCCATGAATATACCCGCCTGATGGCAGAAAAGCAGCGGTTTGAACGGCTGATCGGGCGTGGCGGTTGGGGGGAACCAGTTGCAGCGCGGGCGCTGGAACCGGGCCAGTCCGGGCCAGCGGTGGTCAGCCTGCGTAATCGTTTGATTGCCATGGGATACATGCGGCGCAGCGCGACGCAGACCTACGACAGTTCAATTCAGGCGGCGGTGCAACAGTTTCAGCTAAACCACGGGCTAAACCCCGATGGTGTCGCGGGCGAGGGCACGATTGGTGAAATCAACAAATCCGCGCCGGAACGGCTGGCTTCGATCATCGTGGCGATGGAGCGTGAACGCTGGCTGCACCGGGAACGGGGCGACCGCCATATACTCGTCAATCTCACCGATTTCACCACACAGATCATTGATGATGGCCGGGTCACCTTTCAGACGCGCTCCGTGATTGGGGCCAACAGTTCTGATCGCCGCAGCCCTGAGTTTTCCGACATGATGGAACATATGGTTATCAACCCGACCTGGAACGTGCCGCGTTCAATCGCCGTGCGGGAATACCTGCCGATGATGCAGCGCAATCCAGGGGCTGCCGGGCACCTTCGGCTCGTCAATAGCCGTGGTCAAACCGTCAGCCGCGAAGGGATTGATTTCACCCAGTTCAATGCGTCAAACTTTCCCTTTGACATGAAGCAGCCGCCAAGCCGGCGAAATGCGCTTGGGCTGGTCAAGTTCATGTTCCCTAACCAACATAATATCTACCTGCATGATACGCCGGCCAAAGACCTGTTCGGTCGAGAGGTGCGTGCCTTTTCGCATGGCTGCATCCGTCTGAACGATCCCTTTGATTTTGCCTACGCGCTGCTGGCGCGCCAGGTCGATAACCCGGAAGAGTTCTTTCAGCAGAAACTGCAGGCCGGACGTGAAACCGTGGTGCCGCTGGAGGTGCAGGTTCCTGTGCACCTGATTTATCGCACCGCCTTTACCCAGGCGCGTGGCCCGGTCAACTTCCGCCGCGATATCTATGGGCGGGACGGGCGCATTTGGAATGCGCTTCAGGAAGCCGGGGTAGCGCTGCGGGCGGTTCGCGGCTAAACCATTCCTGACTGCGGGTATCGGACCCGCGAACAGGGAACAATCATGGCCTATCTTATTTCGGATATCGCTGCGGCGCTGGAGGCAGAGGCTTTTGGCGCCGTTTCTCTTGAGGTGAGCGGCCTCGCCGAGCCTTCAGAGGCAGGGCGTGACGAGCTTGCCCTCGCCATGAACCCGAAGTTCGCCGATGGGCTGAAACACGGGCAGGCGCGGGCTGCGGTCATCTGGGAGGGGGCGGATTGGCAAGACCTGGGGTTGGAAGCCGCCATTGTCATTCCGCGGCCGCGCTATGCCATGGCGGGGCTGACAGAGTTGTTTGCGGATCAGCAGCGCCCGGAGCCGGGCATCCACCCGACGGCGGTTATTGATGCAACGGCTAAGGTTGGCGAGGGCGCCACGATCGGACCGTTTGTGGTTGTCGGGGAAGGGGCGCAAATCGGGGCCAATGCGATTATTGACAGTCATGT
>CAYTUW010000011.1:0-29253 GCA_964441435.1 uncultured Rhodobacterales bacterium | reverse complement strand
CGGGCAACGGCGACGCGATGGTCGTCAATGTCACCTCCGGGTTGGCGCTTTCGCCAAAGGTGTCCGCCCCGATTTATTGCGCAACCAAGGCCGGGCTGCGTTCGTTTACCAAGACTTTGCGCTATCAATGCGAAGATGCGGGTGCCGATATCCACATCGCAGATGCGGTCATGACCCTGGTTGACACCACGCTGTCCGGCGGCGATCCCGCGAAAAAACTGGCACCCGATGCCGCCGCGCTGGAGGTGATCGAAGGGATGGAGGCACGCGCGCGCGAAATCTGGGTGGAGCGCACCCGCAAACTGCGCCTGCTGCACCGTGTCAGCCCGGCGCTTGCGGACCGAGTGTTGCGGTCCGCCTAAATCAGCCCTTTGTCGCGGAACAGGGTCTTGAGGTCGGCTTTCGGGCGCGGGCCGATGTGGCTGATCACCTCGGCGGCGGCGGCACAGCCCATCCGGCCACTGGTTTCCAGGCTCTGCCCGGTGGCAAAGCCATAGAGGAATCCGGCGGCGAACTGGTCGCCTGCGCCGGTTGCGTCAACCGGGACAATGGTCTGGACGGGAACCACGGCTTCTTCGTCACCCTGCACCAGCACAACATCCTGCCCGGATCGGGTGCAGACAATCAACCCGCTGTCCTGTGCCGCCTGTTCCAGCGCCGCGCCCAGGTCATTGGTCTGATAAAGCGATGTCCATTCTTCCTGATTGCCGATGACGAAATCTAGGTCGCGTGCAAGGCGGCGGAAATCATCGCGGTGGCGGTCAACGCAGAACGGATCGGACAGGGCGATGCCCGCTTTCCCGCCCGCATTGCGGCAGGTGGCGGCAGCGAGTTCAAACGCCTCTTTGCCTTTCGGCTTGTCGTAAAGGTATCCCTCAAGGAACAGCACCTCCGCCCCCCCTGCAACATCATCGGCCACGTCCTCCGGCCCCAGCTCCGCTGAAATGCCCAGATAGGTGTTCATTGAGCGTTCACCGTCGGGTGAAACAAATATCATCGAGCGAGATGTCGGCAGCGTGTCCCCGGCGACCGGGCTGTTCACGAAATCGGTGCCATCCTGCGCCATTTCGCGGGCGTAGAACTGCCCCAGCGCATCATCGCTGACGCGGCCGATAAATCCGGTGCGCAGGCCAAGATTGCCAAGCCCGGCCAGCGTATTGGCGACCGACCCTCCAGGGGCCTGAACCGGATCCTTCATCGCACCGTAAAGCAGTTCGCCCCGTTCGCGTTCCACCAGTTGCATGATGCCTTTCTGAATGCCCATGAGGTCAAGGAAACTGTCATCGCTTTGCGTCAGCACATCGACAACCGCATTGCCGATGCCGACAACCTGATATTTCTTAGTCAAAGACCTTCTCCTCAAAGGCGCAGAATTCGCGGATGATACAGTTGCCGCAAACGGGTTTGCGCGCCTTACAAACATAGCGGCCGTGCAGGATCAACCAGTGATGGGCGTGTTGCTGAAATTCTGCCGGGATATTGTCTTCGATGGCGCGCTCTACCGCGTCCACATCTTTGCCCGGTGCGATGCCTGTGCGGTTGCCGACGCGAAAGATATGGGTGTCCACAGCCTGGGTTGGTTGTTTGAACCACATATTGAGCACAACATTTGCGGTTTTGCGGCCCACGCCCGGCAGGCTCATCAGTGCGGCACGGGAGGACGGCACGACCCCGCCGAAGTCATCCACCAGGATCTGGCTGAGTTTCATCACGTTCTTG
The DNA here is from genome assembly GCA_964441435.1 of uncultured Rhodobacterales bacterium. Classification (GTDB taxonomy): domain Bacteria; phylum Pseudomonadota; class Alphaproteobacteria; order Rhodobacterales; family Rhodobacteraceae; genus CAYTUW01. Next base: position 27,534 of record CAYTUW010000011.1, on the reverse strand, counting down.
GCTTTTTGGCGAAACAACCCGATGGTTTTGATGTGGTCGGTCAGCGCCTCAATCCCGAGGTCGAGCATTTTTTGCGGCGTATCGACGATCTGAAACAGCGCCTTGGTGGCCTTGTTCACGCCGACATCGGTGGCCTGTGCGGAAAGTGCGACGGCAACCACCAGCGTATAGGCGTTGGTATGGTCGAGTTCGCCCTTTGGTTCCGGTTCGCTGTCGCGGAAGCGGCTGAAAATCGCATGGATCACCGGATAGGGCAGCTGTTTCGCCATCACGCCGCCCCTTTGCGGGTGATGGAAAGGAACACATCTTCCAGATCGGGTTCTTCGGTCCTGATATCCCGGATGCGGATACCTGCGCCGCTGATCGCGCTGAGCACGGTTTCCGCAGATAATTCACCCGCGCGGTAGGTCACGGCAATCGCGCCATCCGTCCGCGTTGTGACCGTTGCGCCGGGCAGGGCGAAGGGTTGTGCCGTTTCCGGGGTGATCACCAGCGTCTTTTGGTCCATCCGCCCGACAAGCGCGGATGTCCGGTCCTGAACGATCACTTCCCCATGGTTGATGATGGCAATCTCATCGCACATCTCTTCGGCTTCTTCGAGGTAATGCGTCGTCAGGATGATCGTCATGCCGCGCGCATTCAGCTTGCGCACATTTTCCCAGAGCATCTGGCGGATTTCAATATCGACACCGGCGGTCGGCTCATCCAGCACAAGAACATGCGGATTGTGCACGAGCGCCTTGCCCAGCAACAGCCGCCGCCGCATGCCCCCGGAAAGCGACCTGGCGTAGGCCTCCGCCTTATCCGACAGCCCAATCATTTCGAGGATTTCATCGCTACGGCGTTCGGATTTCGGAACGCCATAGAGCCCGGCCTGCACCTCAAGTGCGGCGCGCGGGCTGAAGTAGGGATCCATGTTCAGTTCCTGCGGCATGACGCCGATGGCCGCCCGGCTCTGGCGCGGGTTTTCATCCTGATCAAAACCCCATATCCGCACGCTGCCCGCGGTTTTCAGCACAAGCCCGGCCAGAATATTGATCAGTGTCGATTTGCCCGCGCCGTTGGGACCAAGCAGGCCAAAGATCGACCCGCGCGGGATCGCCAGATCAACACCCTTCAGCGCCTGTTTCGGGGCGGCCCCGCCAGCGGCGGCATAGGTCTTTACCAGACCTTCGATTTCAATCGCATCCGTGCCCAATTTACCACCCCTTATCGCTTGCCCGTTTCGCGCTTGCTGGTATCATGTCCCTGATTACGGCGCAGGCCGACAAGAGACAACCGGATCGGACAGATTATGAGCATCGAAGCCCCTGAAACCGAAATTGTGGACAGCTGGCGCGTGGCCTGCGACGGCGGTGAAGGCGCGCTTGGCCATCCGCGCGTCTGGCTGCAAATCCCGCGTGATACCGGGTTTGTCGAATGTGGCTATTGCGACAAGAAAATCATCCACGAAAGTTTCGCCAAGAAGGTGAAGTAATCACCCGAGCGTGCAGGCGTCGCTGTTCAGAAGAGCTGTATAGGGGTCCATGTTCTCCGTGCTGAACTGCATCCCCGTCACGCCGAAGAAACCGATGTTCGCCTGCTGATCCAGAAAAGCATCGGTGATTGCGGGCAAATCGGACATAGGTGCAGTGCATGTCATGACCTCCGGCCCGAGGGTCGGGACGTGAATCACGCACCCGTCTTCTTGAGGTCCGATGATTGACCGGTGAAAACTTCCCATCCGCGGCACATAGGCATCCTGTTCGAACGGTTCACAGGCCGCCAGCTTTTCGGCAAAGGCGGTATTGTCCCGCTTCATCCGTATGCCGCCCCACTGATAGCTCCAACCGACGAGGCCGATCCCGGCAAGAATGACCAACCCGACAATCCATTTCAAAATACGCATGATCAAATCTCCTTTGCGTCGCAATTCTGCGCTGCACGCGGATATCCGTCAAATCTCTGTCAGGAACAGGTGAAACCGCTCTGGCCCCGGCGCGGGCGGCGTGGCATGAATGAGGGGCTGCAAACCGGGAGGATCGCGCGATGACATTTGGCAAAGGTCACCACCTGCATCTGATTGATGGGTCCGCCTTCATTTTTCGCGCCTATCACGCGCTGCCACCGCTGACGCGCAAATCCGATGGGCTGCCAATCGGCGCGGTGTCGGGCTTTTGCAATATGCTGTTCAAATTCGTCGAGGATAGCACCGGCCCCGATGCGCCAACCCATGTCGCGGTGATTTTCGATCATTCCGGCAAGACGTTCCGCAACGATCTTTATGACCAATACAAAGCCAATCGCCCCCCGGCGCCGGAAGACCTGCGCCCACAGTTCCCGCTGACCCGAGACGCAACCCGCGCGTTCAACATCGCCTGCATCGAGATCGAGAATTTCGAGGCGGACGACATCATTGCAACCCTTGCCCGTCAGGGGCGCGAGGCAGGCGGACGTGTCTCAATCATTTCATCGGACAAGGATCTGATGCAGCTTGTCGGCGGCGGGGTTGAAATGGTCGACCCGATGAAAAACAAACGCATTGACCGAGAAGGCGTTGAGGAAAAATTCGGCGTTGGCCCCGAGCGTGTGGTCGATGTGCAGGCGCTGGCGGGGGACAGTGTGGATAACGTGCCCGGTGCGCCGGGGATCGGGATCAAGACCGCGGCCCTGTTGATCAATGAATATGGCGATCTTGAAACGCTGCTGGCCCGCGCTGAGGAAATCAAACAACCCAAACGCCGCGAAAGTCTGATCAACAACGCGAATCTGATCCGCGTGTCAAAACAGCTGGTTGAGCTTGACCAGAATATGGAGCTTGATTTCAGCCTTGATACGCTCGAACTCAAAGACCCGATCGCCGATGACCTGATGGAATTCCTTGCGGCGATGGAATTTCGCACACTGACCAAACGCGTTGCCGACAAGCTTGGCGTGGAGAGCCCTGTGATCCCCGAACCGGCTGCTGCGCTTGAACCTGACGCGCCGGAGGCGGTGCCCTTTGACACCGCCGCTTATGACTGGGTGAAGGATGCCGCCGGGCTGCAGGCCTGGATCGACCGTATCTATGAACGCGGCTATGTGGCCGTTGATACCGAAACCACGGGCCTTAACGAAATGACTGCCGCGCTGGTCGGGATTTCCCTGTCTGTGGTGCCGGGGGAAGCCTGTTACATCCCGCTTGCCCATCTGGCGGAGGCGGGGGACGATCTTTTTGCCAGCGACGCGATGGCCGAGGGGCAGATGCCCCTTGAAGAGGCGCTCACCCTGCTGAAACCGGTGCTTGAGGATGCTTCTGTCCTCAAGATCGGGCAGAACATGAAATATGACGCCAAGATTTTTGCCCGCTATGGTGTCCGTGTCGCGCCTGTCGATGATACAATGCTGATGAGCTACGCAACGCATGGCGGATTGCACAATCACGGGATGGACCTGCTGAGCGAACGCTATCTCGGCCATCAGCCGATTTCGATCAAAACGCTGCTCGGCACCGGTAAATCCGCGATCACCTTTGACAAGGTGCCTGTGGCGGATGCGGTGAAATACGCGGCGGAGGACGCCGACATCACCCTCAGGCTGTGGCAGGAATTCAAGCCAAAGCTACATAAGACACAGGTGACAACCGTTTATGAGACGCTCGAACGGCCGCTGCTGCCGGTGCTTGCCGAAATGGAAATGCACGGGATCAAGGTGGATCGGGATGTGCTTAGCCGCATGTCCAATGCCTTTGCGCAGAAAATGGCCGGGCTTGAGGCGGAAATCCATGAACTCGCGGGGGGGGCGTTCAACGTGCAATCCCCGGCGCAAGTCGGTGAAGTGTTGTTCGAACGTATGGGGCTGGAGGGCGGCAAGCGCACGAAATCCGGGCAATGGTCCACGCCCGCCGACGTGCTTGAGGATCTTGCCACCGAACACGACCTGCCCGCGCGCGTCTTGGACTATCGCCAGCTGCAAAAACTGAAATCGACTTATACGGACAGCCTGCAGGACCATATCAATGCTGATACGGGCCGCGTGCATACGAGCTATTCCATCGCGGGGGCATCCACCGGGCGGCTCGCCTCTACCGATCCGAACCTGCAGAATATCCCGGTCAGGACGGAGGAAGGCCGCCGTATCCGCGAGGCTTTTGTCGCGGATGCGGGCAATGTGCTTGTCAGCCTCGACTACAGCCAGATCGAACTGCGCATCCTCGCCCATATCGCCGGGATCGACGCCCTGAAAGAGGCGTTTCGCCAGGGACAGGACATCCATGCGATGACGGCGTCTGAAATGTTCGGCGTGCCGATTGAAGGCATGGACCCGATGGTGCGCCGTCAGGCCAAGGCGATCAATTTCGGCGTTATCTATGGGATTTCAGGTTTCGGCCTTGCGCGCAATTTGCGGATTCCCCGGAAAGAGGCGCAGGATTTCATCGACCGCTATTTTGAACGCTTCCCGGGCATCCGCGCCTATATGGATGACACGGTGGCCTTCGCAAAAGAACACGGGTTTGTTCAGACGCTGTTCGGCCGCAAAATACATACCGCTGAGATCAACGCCAAAGGGCCGCATGCTGGATTCGCCAAACGGGCCGCGATCAACGCGCCGATCCAAGGCACCGCCGCCGATGTGATCCGCCGCGCCATGATCCGCATGCCTGCGGCGATTGAAGGCCTGCCCGCAAAAATGCTGCTACAGGTTCATGACGAACTGATCTTCGAGGTGGCAGAAGACGCCGTTGATGACACGATCACGCGGGTCAAAGAGGTGATGGAAGGCGCAGCCGACCCGGCGGTGAAACTTGACGTGCCGCTGATTGTCGATGCCGGGCGGGGGGCCAACTGGGCAGAGGCGCATTGATCACCTCTTCGGAATTTCAGGCGCAGCACATTATGTGCAGCGTCGGTGTTGCTCCGCATAGAAATCCACCAGCCGCTTTCCCTGTTCAGGCTTGAACCGTCCCGCCTCAGCCATCTCGACGATCCGGTCCAAACGAAACATCCTGAAATCATTTCGTAATTCACACCACGCAACCAGCGTCCAGACCTTTCCCCAGAACCAGAGGCCAAGGGGGCGGATCACTCTTTCGGTTTGGTTTTCCTCGACATCCGCATAGGTGATCTGCAGTTTTTGCGACCGATCCACAGTCGATTCAATCTCATCAATCCGCTGCCGCAGCGTGTCATCCATCTGGGGCATCGACATGGCGTGGATTGGCACTTTTTCCACCTGCGCCTGAACGGCGGCGGGCAGCACGGACTGTATTTTCATCAGCGCCTCTTCGGCGGCGAGCGCCATTGACGCCCCACCCCAGGCGCGGATCAGCCGTGCCCCGGCGACCAGCGCTGTCACCTCGTCACGGTTGAACATCAGGGGCGGCAGATCATAGCCTTCGCGCATCAGGTAGCCGACTCCGGCTTCCCCGTCGATGGGAACGCCGGAGCCGACGAGATCGGCAATATCGCGGTAAATCGTGCGTTCGGAAACCTCCAGCCGTTCGGCCAGCGTGGCGGCGGTTAGCAGCCGACCGCCGCGCAGATATTGCACGATCTGAAACAGGCGGTCGGCGCGGCGCATCAGGCGGCCTCGAACATGCCGATGGAGTTGCCATCGGGGTCAATGCCATAGGCAAAACGTCCGGGCGGAATCGTTACGACATCGCCCATCAGCGTGCCGCCAGCATCCTTGAATCGGCTTTGCGTGGCTTCCAGATTGTCCGGCACCGCCAGATGCAGTGTTGCACCGGTTCCGTCCTTTGCCGGTTTGCCGGGGTAGAGGTGGCCGGCGATACCTGTCTCATCCGCTGTCGGTATGAATGAAATCGGGTTTGGCCCGCTTTCATCCACCGAAAGGTCATAGTTGAAGACCGTGTTGTAAAAGGCAATCGCGCGGGGCAGGTCTGAAACCGGTAGCTCTACCCAGACGACTGCATGTTGGGGTTTAAAGCTCATGATGTTGGGTCCTTTTCGTTAATCAGGAGTGCACCATGTCAAACCCCTCCTGACAACTACCTGTCAGGAGCCTTCGCGGAGTTTTGAATTTGTACTCAGGTCGCAAGCTCGGCAGAGGGAATAATCGGGAAGAACTGCCCGCCGGACCAGAGGCCAAACCAGCTTTCACCGTCTTGTGTCTCGTGGCTTCCGATCTCGACAAGCCGATAGAAACTCTTGCGGTCGATCAGCGCCTCCAGATTGGCGCGGATCAGAATATAGGGGGATGGTTCCCCGGTTTCAGGGTCGCGCTCAACACGAATTGGATGGTCCGGCCCAGCATCAGCGAAATCACCGACATGGGTCTCAAACGTCAGAATCTGGTCGTGGCCTGTGCCTGTCACTTCGAAGTCAACGGCGACGAAGGGTGCGTCATCCACGGTGATTCCAACCTTTTCCACCGGAGTCACCAGAAAATAATCATCGCCATCCCGGCGCAGAATCGAGGAAAACAGCCTGACCAGCTCCATCCGGCCCATCGGCGTGCCAAGATACCACCAGGTGCCATCCCGTGCGATCCGCATATCAAGGTCGCCGCAAAACTCCGGATCCCATAAATGCACCGGCGGCAACCCTTTCTTTCCTGCGGCTTTGGCCGCTGCGGTCAGGTTTTCCACTGATGGCTTCACGGTGTTTTGTTTTTTTTGCGCTTTTGTCATTTGTTCTTTCAGCCCTTTCGGCCTTTAATGCCCACATAATAGCATGACGGGAGCAGACCAATGGCGGAAGCGGAAAATCTTGTGGCTGAGATTGAGGCGCTGGGAGAGAAGCTCAGCCAGGCGCGCGGGAGCATTACCAAACGCTTCATCGGGCAGGAACGTGTCGTTGATCTGGCGCTCGCAACGCTTTTGTCAGGCGGCCATGGGCTGCTGATCGGCCTGCCGGGGCTCGGCAAAACGCTGCTGGTGGATACGCTGGCAACCGTCATGGGCCTTAATGGCAATCGCATCCAGTTTACGCCTGACCTGATGCCCGCCGACATCCTGGGTTCCGAAGTGTTGGAAAAGAAACCGGATGGTAGCCGCGAGTTCCGGTTTATCGAAGGGCCGGTGTTCTGCCAGCTTCTGATGGCGGATGAGATCAACCGTGCCTCCCCCCGAACGCAATCCGCACTGTTGCAGGCGATGCAGGAAAAAGAGGTGACAATCGCCGGGGAACATCGGTCACTTGGCAATCTGTTTCATGTGCTGGCGACGCAAAACCCGATCGAACAGGAAGGTACCTATCCGCTGCCAGAGGCGCAGCTTGACCGGTTTCTCGTCCAGATTGATGTGGATTACCCGGATCGGGATGTGGAACGGGACATTCTGCTGGCCACAACCGGTGTGGAGGAAGGCGCCTCTGATAAGGTGTTTTCTGCAGAGGAACTGCGCGACGCCCAGACGTTGCTGCGCCGGATGCCCGTGGGCGAAAACGTGATGGAGCTGATCCTTGATCTGGTGCGCGCCTTCCGGCCCGAAGATGACAGCGCACCGGAAGCGGTGCAAAGCGCCGTGGCCTGGGGCCCGGGGCCGCGTGCGGCACAGGCGCTGATGCTGATGGTGCGGGCGCAGGCGCTGCTTGAGGGGCGGCTGGTGCCTTCTGCCGCCGATGTCGAACGGATGGCGCGCCCGGTGCTGAGCCACCGTATGGCGCTAAGCTTTGCGGCCCGCGCCCGGGGAGAAGAACTTGGCGATCTGATCGAACGTGTGACCGCTGATGTGGTGAAAGCGGCGGCAACCTCCGGGGCGGCTGCGTGATCCAGCAAAAATCCCTCAAACCTCGGCGATTGCGGCGCGAGGCAGCCGAACTTGCAGCACCACTGCCGCCCCTGCTGGCGGATGCCGAACGGCTGGCGGCGTCGGTTCTGCTTGGGGAGCATGGCCGCAGGCGGTCGGGTACGGGTGATGAGTTCTGGCAATACCGCCCGGCCCATGCCGGGGATGAAACCCGCCTGATCGACTGGCGGCGCAGCGCCAAATCCGACACGCATTTCATTCGTCAGAAAGAATGGCAGGCGGCGCAAAGCGTGGTGATCTGGGCGGATGGTTCGGCGTCGATGCAATACGCCTCCGCCAAGGGGCTCGTGCAAAAATCCGCCCGCGCACGGGTGCTGACACTGGCGCTTGCGACCCTGCTCAACCGCGCCGGGGAAAGGTTCGGCCTGGCCGGGGGGGATGTGCCGCCACGCAGCGGCGAGGCGCAGCTTCTGCGGCTGGCCGAAGTGCTAAGCCGCCCGGGCGGTGAAACCGACTACGGTATACCGACCCTGGCCGGGCTGCGCCCGGATCAGCGCGCGGTGTTCATATCCGATTTCATGGGTGATACAGCGGGGTTGCACACGGCGATGGCCAAGGCGGCGGATCGGCGGATCACCGGGGCGATCCTTCAGGTTCTTGACCCGGCGGAAGAGGCATTCCCCTTCACCGGGCGCACCATCTTTGAAAGCGTCGGCGGCACGTTGAATCACGAAACTCTGAAGGCCAATGACCTCAAATCCCGCTATCTGGATCGGCTTGCCGCACGCAAGGCGGAGCTGGCCGAGCTTGCCCGCCAGGCGGGCTGGGAATACAGCCTGCACCACACGGACCAGAGTGCCGCACAGGCCCTGCTCTGGCTCTATCAGGCGCTGGAAAGGCGGCACTGATGTTCACGCTGGGTGCCATAGGTTTTTCGCAACCGTTACTGTTATGGGGCCTTATAGCGTTGCCGGCGCTGTGGTTACTCCTGCGCGCGGTGCCGCCTGCCCCCATTCGGCGGATGTTTCCGGGTGTTGTCCTGCTGCTTGGGCTGAAGGATGACGACAGCACCTCTGATCGCACGCCCTGGTGGCTGTTGTTGCTGCGGCTGCTGGCAGTTGCGGCAGCCATTATTGGTTTTGCCGGGCCGGTACTGAACCCAAAGGAGGATCAGACGGGCGATGGCCCGCTGCTGATCCTGATGGATGGCGGCTGGGCCTCAGCGCGCGACTGGCCCGCGCGACAGGACCGCTTGGCGGAGTTGCTGGGAGAAGCAGGCCGCGCCGAACGCCCGGTGGCGCTTGTCAACCTCGCGGATCCGAACCCGTTGCCACCGGAATTCCGCGCCGCAAACCTTTGGTCCGAACGCGTCGGCGGGATGCAGCCCGCCGCATGGGAACCTTCTGCGGAAACCATGGCCGACTGGCAGGCGGAGCTCGCCGGGCTGGGCGATTTTGACAGCTATTGGTTTTCGGACGGGCTGGCGCGCGCGGGCCGCGCAGAGCTGCTCTCAACGCTGGAGGATCACGGCACGGTGACTGCCTTTGAGGGCGGCAAGCCGATTATCGCGTTGCGCCCGGCGATGTTTGACGGGGCAACGCTCACATTGACAGCGCTGGTCTCAGGCCCTGTCGAAGAGGTGACCATCGCCGCAATCGGGCCCGATCTGCGTGGTGTTGAACGCGTTTTATCGGCGGCAAAAACCCCGGTTGCGGATGGGCAGGCCGTGCTAGAAATGACCCTGCCGCCGGAACTGCGCAACCGGGTCAACAGATTTGCCGTAGAGGGCGAAAATACCGCAGGTGCGGTTGCCCTGACCGATGATGCCCTGCGCCGACGCGAGGTGGCGCTGATCGCCGGGCGCGAAGACCGCGAAGGCCTGGAACTGCTGTCACCGCTTCACTACCTTGAGAAAGCGCTGTCGCCTTCGGCCGACCTGCTTGACGGTGACCTTGTCAATATCCTGCCCGCCAACCCCGATGTCATCGTGCTTGCCGATGTGGCAACCCTGCCGGAAGGCGACCATCAGGCGCTGGCTGAATGGGTGGGTGCCGGTGGCCTGCTCTTGCGCTTTGCTGGCCCGCGTATCGCCGCAAGCGATCTGTCGCGCGGGACAGAGGACGTGCTGATGCCCGTGCGTCTGCGGCGCGGCGGGCGCAGCGTTGGCGGCACGTTAAGCTGGGGTGAACCCAAAACCCTGATGCCCTTTGATGAGGACTCTCCGTTTTATGGCTTGTCTGTGCCTGATGAAGTCAACGTCACCTCCCAGGTAGTGGCAGAGCCGGGGCCGGAGCTGGCCGACCGCGTGATAGCGGCGTTGGCAGACGGGACACCGCTTGTCACGCGCAAAACTCTTGGGGACGGGCAGGTGGTGCTGTTCCATGTCACCGCAAATGCGGATTGGTCAAATCTGCCGCTGTCGGGGCTGTTTGTCGATATGCTGGAACGGTTGTCGGTGTCTTCGCGCACGCGTCCGCTTGAAGCGGCAGAGCTTGAGGGTACAACCTGGGTGGCGGAACGTGTGCTTGACGGGTTCGGAGCGCTGGCGGATGCCGAACAGATGGCCGGTGTTCCTGGCGAGGCCATGCTGAATGGCACCGCAGCCCCCGGCCTGCCGCCGGGTGTTTACCGGGGACGGGATCGGTCTGTTGCCCTGAACACCATTGGCCTGGACCGCGATCTGACAGGGACAGCCTGGCCTGCCGGGGTTGTGGTCGAAGGGTTCGCCATCTCGGAGAGCCTTGATCTGAAAGGCTGGCTGTTGGCGGGGGCGTTGATGCTGCTGATGGTTGATGTCCTGGCGTCGCTCTGGCTGACCGGGCGGCTTACCGGATCGCGTGCCGGTGAAATTGCGGCGCTGGTTCTGGTCGCTGCTTTGCTGACGCCTGCGGGGGCAGAGGCGCAGACCGACATCCGGCCCGACGATGAATTTGCCGTGCTTGCGACATCCGAAGTTGTGCTTGCTCATGTGGTCACCGGAAATCCCGATGTGGATCGGGTGGCAGCAGCGGGGATGCGTGGCCTTTCCGCCGTTCTGACGCGGCGCACCACGGTCGAGCCCGCCCCACCCATTGCAGTTGATCTTGAGACCGATGAACTGAGCTTCTTCCCTTTTCTCTACTGGCCGATCACGCCGGATCAGCCGATCCCTTCGGATGTGGCCTATGCAAAGCTCAATCGCTACCTCAGAAATGGCGGGTTGATCCTGTTTGACACGCGCGACGCGGGGATCGCCGCAACCAACGGGCCAAACGGGCGCAAGCTGCAGGATATTGCGCGCCCGCTCGATATCCCGCCGCTCGAACCAATCCCGGCAGACCACGTGCTGACACGGACCTTTTACCTGTTGCAGGATTTTCCGGGCCGCTACATGGGCCGTGACGTCTGGGTGGAGGCCGCACCCCTTGACGCCGTGCAGATCGAAGGCATGCCCTTCCGCAACCTCAACGATAATGTCACCCCGGTGGTGATCGGTGGCAACGACTGGGCGGCGGCCTGGGCAATGGATGAACAGGGGCGGCGGATGTTCCAGGTCGGGCGCGGTTTTTCCGGCGAACGGCAACGTGAGGTGGCCAATCGCTTTGGCGTCAACCTCGTCATGCATGTGCTGACCGGGAACTATAAATCCGATCAGGTGCATGTTCCGGCACTTCTTGACAGGCTGGGGCAGTAGCGATGGCGCAATCGGTCCTTTATGATCCGCTTTTGCCCTGGGTTCTTATCTGGGGGCTTGCCGCGCTGGCGGGGCTGATTGTGGCCGCGGCACTTTGGCGGGGGCTTTCCGGCTGGTGGTTGCGCTTGTTGGCGGCGGCGCTGCTGATTGGGGCGCTCGCCAATCCGAGTCTCCAGCAGGAGGAACGCGACCCGCTGTCCGATATCGTTCTGGTCCTGGTGGATGACAGTGCAAGCCAGCGGATTGGCGGACGCGAGGGACAGGTGTCAGCCGCGCTTTCCGATCTGCGCGCAAGGCTCGCGGCGCGGGCAGGGACCGAAACGCGCGTGATCCGCGTGCCCGACAGTGATGATGATAGCGGCACGCTGGTGATGACGGCGCTCAATAACGCGCTGGCTGATATCCCGCGATCCCGCCTTGCCGGGGTGATCCTGCTGTCGGATGGCGTGGCGCATGATGCAGAACTCGCCCCTGACCTTGCGGTGCCGCTGCATCTGCTGCAAAGCGGATTTGCCGACGACTGGGATCGCCGCCTGACCGTCGCCAACGCACCGGGCTTTGCCATTCTGGGGGAGCCTGTCACCCTGACCCTGCGGATTGACGATCTGGGCACGGCACCTGTCTCAGACAGCGCGCTTCTGGACATCTCAATCGACGGGGACGACCCTTTGCGCATGGCCGTGCCGGTGGGGCAGGATTTCGAACTTCCGTTGACGCTGCCGCATGGGGGGATGAATACCATCCAGTTCAGTACGCCAGCCCTGCCGGGCGAACTGACCGATCGCAACAACGCCGCCATCGTGCGGATGAACGGCGTGCGCGATCGGCTGCGGGTCCTGCTTGTCAGCGGGGAGCCGCATCCCGGCGAACGCACCTGGCGCAATCTGCTGAAATCTGACAGCTCCGTCGATCTTGTGCATTTTACCATCCTGCGCCCGCCGGAAAAACAGGACGGCGTGCCGGTGAACGAGCTGTCACTCATCGCCTTTCCAACACGAGAATTGTTTCTGGAAAAGATCGAGGAATTCGATCTGATCATCTTTGACCGCTACAAACGGCGTGGGATTCTGCCGGGGCTTTATCTGGATAATGTGCGCGATTACGTGGCGAATGGCGGTGCGATGCTGCTGGCGGCGGGGCCGGATTTTGCCTCTGCCGACAGCCTCTATCATTCCGGTCTGGCGCAGGTTTTGCCGGCCCAGCCGACCGCGCGCGTGTTCGAAGAAGGCTTCCTGCCGGAAGTATCAGAGGTCGGCCACCGCCATCCGGTCACCGAGGGGTTGGATGAGTTTGCCACCGCCGGTAGCGATGACGGCGGCCCGCCCTGGGGGCGCTGGTTCCGCCTTGTGGAACTTGCAGCCGACGAGGGGCGCGGTCAGGTCGTGATGACGGGCATGGGGGCACCGCTTCTGGTGCTGGATCGTGTCGGCGAAGGCCGCGTGGCGCTGCTGGGCTCGGATCACAGCTGGCTCTGGTCGCGCGGGTTCGAAGGGGGCGGGCCGCAGCTTGAACTGCTGCGCCGCCTGGCGCATTGGATGATGAAAGAACCTGAGCTTGAGGAAGAAGCGCTCTGGGCCGATCCGCGCGGTCAGTCCATGCGCATCATCCGCCGCACCCTGAGAGAAGAAGTCGGTGATGTGGAGGTGACAACCCCATCGGGCGAAGTGGTCGTCTTGCCGCTGGAACAGGTTTCCCCCGGGCGGTTTGAAATGCAATGGGATGCACCGGAAATCGGCTTGTATCGGCTGCGCGAGGGCGAACAGGAGGCTGTGGTCGCCCTTGGCCCATCGGCGCCGCGCGAATTTGTCGAAACCATCGCGACGGATCAGCTATTGCTGGCCACACTTGAGGCGACGAACAGTGCTGCGACAAGGATGGAGGATGGGGCGCCACGGCTCAGGAACATCCGCGCAGGCCGCCCGGCAGCGGGGCGCGGCTGGATCGGGCTGGTACCGCAGGATGCCTATCTGACGACGGATGTAACGCTGCGCCCGTTGCTTCCGGCCTGGCTGGCGCTGGTGCTTGCGGCGGTCCTGATGATAGGCGGCTGGCTCCGCGAAGGCTGGCGCTAAAGCGCAATCCGAGATGTGGGTTCTGGTTCTCGGATAAATTGCGCGTCGACTACGGCCTGCGCCAAGAATTTTCAAAAATTCTTGGAAGCGGTTTTGAAACCGCTTGTCACTCCAGCGGCAAAGCAAACACCACTTTGCCCCAACCATCTACATTGGTGCGGGCGCGGATATAGACCTCGCTCACACCTTCGGGAATCACGATGCCTGACTGGCTGCGGGTAAAGGGTTGCTCATTTGCATGCGGGTGATGCAGCACGCGCTGGCCCAGCTCATTGCCTGCCGCATCCTCCACCCGCCAGCCGTCGGCATAGTCGTCCCAGCCTGTTTCCTCATGCGCCAGGGTCACCGAAAAGGTCCAGCTACTGCCGGATTTCTGCGCTGTGGCCTCGACAATGGTTGGATCGTCGGCCGACGCAGGGCTGGCGGCAAGGGCAAGAAGGGTGAGGATTCGCATGAGCAGGCTCCTTTTGGGCACTTTATCATGGTCAATCATCCTTGCCTTCATCACATATTGGTTATATTTTCTTACCAATTCCTGAAAGGCCCGAAGATGGATATGCCAGCGCCAGATCATTCGGTCATCGCCCGCAAGGCGGAGTTGGTCGCACGGCTGCGTGCCATCCTGCCAGGTGATGCCGTGATTGATAGGATGGAAGAGCTGCGCGCCTATGAATGTGATGCGCTGACGGCCTATCGCTGTCCGCCGCTCGCCGCCGTTCTGCCGGGATCAACGGCGGAGGTTTCAGCGGTGCTGAAGCTCTGTCACGACATGAATGTTCCGGTTGTGCCGCGCGGGGCGGGCACCTCGCTTGCGGGTGGAGCCTTGCCGACGGCGGACAGCGTGATCCTGGGTGTTGCGCGGATGAACCGGGTGCTTGAAACCGACTATACGAACCGGGCGATCCGGGTCGAAACCGGGCGCACCAACCTGTCGGTCAGTGGCGCGGTGGAGGCAGAAGGGTTTTTCTACGCCCCCGACCCGTCGAGCCAGCTTGCCTGTGCAATCGCGGGTAATATCGCGATGAATTCCGGCGGGGCGCATTGCCTGAAATACGGGGTGACGACCAACAACCTGCTGGGTGTCACCATGGTTCTGATGGATGGTGAGGTGGTGGAGATTGGCGGCGCCTATCTGGATGCTGCCGGGCTTGACCTTCTGGGTGTGATCTGTGGCTCCGAAGGGCAGCTTGGTGTGGTGACAGAGGCAACCCTGCGCATCCTGCCGAAACCTGAAGGGGCGCGGCCCGTGCTGATTGGGTTTGACAGCTCTGAGGTCGCAGGCGCCTGTGTGTCCGACATTATCCGCGCCGGGGTCCTGCCGGTGGCGATTGAGTTCATGGACCGCCCCTGCATCCGCGCCTGTGAGGCCCATGCAAAGGCCGGCTATCCGGATGTGGAGGCGCTGCTGATTGTCGAGGTTGAAGGCGCATCGGCAGAAATCGACCACCAGCTTGACCTGATCCGTGGGATTGCCGAACGCCATAACCCGGTTGAGTTCCGGCAGGCGCGCGATGCGGATGAGGCCGCCCGCATCTGGCTGGGCCGCAAATCCGCCTTTGGCGCGATGGGGCAGATCAACGATTACATGTGCCTTGACGGAACGATCCCGGTGTCGGCCCTGCCGGAAGTGCTGCGCCGGATTGGCGAGATGAGCGCGGAATTCGGGCTTGATGTTGCCAATGTCTTTCACGCCGGTGACGGCAATATGCATCCCCTGATCCTGTTTGACGCCAATACGCCCGGCGATCTTGAAACCTGTGAGGCTTTTGGCGCGGAGATACTGAAACTCTGTGTGGAGGTTGGTGGCTGCCTGACCGGGGAACACGGCGTTGGCATTGAAAAGCGCGACCTCATGAGCACTCAATACGCGCCTGCCGATATGGAAGCGCAAATGTGGGTGAAGGACGTGTTTGACCCGAAATGGCTGCTCAACCCGGCGAAGGTCTTTCCGTTGGAGGTAACGAAGGGGCGGCGGAACGGGCAGGAGCGGGGCTCTGCCCCGCACCCCGGGATATTTATGGACGAATGAAGCCGGGAAATGAAACCGAACTGGCTGAAATGGTCAGGAAAGCGGCGGGGCCGCTTCTGATCCGCGGGGGCGGGACACGCACGATTGGCAACCCGGTCCGGGGGGAGTTGCTGGATGCCTCGGGTCTGACAGGCATCACGCTTTATGAACCCGGCGCGCTGACCATGGTTGCCCGTGCCGGAACGCCGATGACGAAGATCGAACAGGCGTTGGCAGGCGAAGGGCAGCGGCTTGCCTTTGAACCACCTGATCTGAAAGGCGTCCTCGGCACACAGGGCCATTCTACCATCGGTGGTGTCATTGCCGCAAATGCATCCGGCCCACGCCGCGTTCAGGCTGGCGCGGCACGTGATTTCCTGTTGGGGGTGCGCTTTGTGGATGGCACCGGTCGCGTCATAAAAAACGGCGGGCGAGTGATGAAAAACGTGACCGGTTATGACCTCGTTAAGCTGATGGCGGGCAGCCACGGCACGCTTGGGGTGCTGACCGAAGTCGCGCTGAAGGTCCTGCCCGAGGTTGAGGCAAGCGCCACAGTTTGCCTGGAAAAACTGAGCACAGAAGATGCGGTTAGCGCGATGTCGGTGGCGCTTGGCTCCCCCTATGAGGTGACGGCGGCGGCGCATGTGCCGGGGCGGGGGACGTATCTGCGGCTGGAGGGATTCACCGGGTCAGTGGCCTACCGGGCCGGACGGCTGCGTGATACGCTCCTTTCGTTTGGCGAGGCAGAGATTAAGGGGCACAGCGCCGATCTTTGGCAGGATATCAGAGATGTGGGCGCGTTTCAGGGGAAAAGCGGCGACATCTGGCGTTATTCCGTGCAACCCGCTGCCGCACCAAAGCTTGTGCGCTGGCTGGAACAAACCTTCGACGCAGAGGTCATGCTGGACTGGGGCGGTGGGTTGGTCTGGGCGCTTTTGCCTGCGGGCACTACCGGGCGGCCTGCGGACCTGAACGGCCACGCCACGATCATCCGGGCGAGCGATGAAACCCGGCGGCAGCAGGGTGCGTTTCAGCCCGAGCCGGAGCCGCTTCAGCGATTGTCTGCGGGGCTGCGCGCCCGGTTTGACCCGCGCGGTATCCTGAACCCCGGACGGATGGGATAGGCCATGCAGACGCATTTTACCGACGAACAGCTACGAAACCCGCGCCTTGCGGAGGCCAATCAGATCCTGCGGTCCTGCGTTCACTGCGGGTTCTGCACGGCGACCTGCCCGACCTATCAGGTGTTGGGGGATGAGCTCGACAGCCCGCGCGGCCGAATTTACCTGATCAAGGAAATGCTGGAAAGCGGGCGCAAGCCGGATGCCGCGACGGTCAAACATATCGACCGCTGCCTGGGTTGCCTGGCCTGCATGACAACCTGCCCGTCCGGTGTGCACTACGCCCATCTGGTGGATCAGGCGAGAGCATATATCGAAGACAATTACCGCCGCCCTTTTATGGATCGTACCCTACGCTGGGTGCTGGCGCGGATCCTGCCCTATCCGATGCGGTTCCGCGTGGCGTTGTTGGGGGCAAAACTTGCGCGTCCCTTTCGCCGCCTGATGCCCGACGCCCGACTGCGCGCCATGCTGGATATGGTGCCCCGCCGCCTGCCCCCGGTCAGCCGTAATGACGATCCGCAGATTTTTCCGGCGCTGGGCACGCCTAAAATGCGTGTTGCTCTGATGACCGGTTGCGCACAAAAAGCCCTGAACACCGATATCAATGACGCCACGATCCGCCTGTTGACCCGGCTTGGCGCCGAGGTGGTGATCGCAGAGGGGCAGGGATGTTGTGGTGCGATGACCCAGCATATGGGCCGCACAGCAGAAGCGAAGCGGCAGGCGGCAGGGAACATCCGGGCGTTTACGCATGCGGGGCCGCTTGATGCGGTTGTGATCAACACCTCTGGCTGTGGCACCACGGTCAAGGACTACGGCCATATGTTCACAGGGAGCGATCTGGAGGACGAAGCGGCAGCGATCGGCGCGCTTGCCTCTGATGTGACCGAAGTGATCGCGCGCCTTGGGCTGCCCAAATGCGCGCCGTCGGGGTTGCGGGTTGGCTACCACGCGGCCTGTTCGCTGCAACATGGCCAGAAAATTACCGATCTGCCGAAATCTCTGCTGAAACAGGCAGGGTATGAGGTGACAGAGCCACGGGATTCACACCTGTGCTGCGGGTCGGCCGGAACCTATAATCTGTTGCAACCTCAACTTTCGGCGGAACTGAAATCAAGAAAAGTCAATACGTTGGAAGAGATTTCCCCGGATGTCATTGCCGCCGGGAACATCGGCTGCATGGTTCAGATTGGCTCCGGCAGTGCACGGCCCGTTGTGCACACGGTGGAGCTGCTTGACTGGGCAACGGGCGGACCGAAACCAAATACCATCCGACAATGAGCGAAATTTCCGCGGTAAATCATCATTTTTCGATGACGCGGCCCCATTTCTGCCGCAACCTGTGTCTAGCGTTCACAAAAAGGGACCTGGAAACCATAATGCGCGCATTGATCGCCCTTTGCTTTTTGATCGTAACTGGCCTGTCAGCCGCTGCGCAGCAGCAGCCCGCAGAACTGCGCGCCCTGCTTACCGGGGACGACAGCCGCGGCTGGGAAGCGGTTGGCCGGCTTAACATCGGTGGGCGCAGTATGTGCACCGGTGCGTTGATCGCACCAAATCTTGTACTGACGGCAGCGCATTGCCTTTACGATCGGGATAATCGGTCACGGTTTGACGCCAGCGAAATCGAATTTCTCGCCGGGTTACGCCATGGCAGGGCCTCTGCCTATCGCTGGGTCAAAGCCGCGATCCCGCATCCCGACTATGTCTTTGCCCCCGATGGCGGTGAGGCCCAGGTGCGCAATGACCTGGCCTTGCTTGAACTCGAAAGGCCGATCGAAAACACATCAATAACCCCGTTTGAAACAAGCCCGCGACCAAGACGCGGCGCAGAGGTCGGGGTGGTATCTTACGCGCATGACCGGGCGGAAACGCCTGCCTTGCAGAAATCTTGCCACGTGCTGGCCCGTCAGTTCGGAACGCTGATACTGTCGTGTTCCGTGGATTTTGGGTCCTCCGGGGCCCCGGTTTTTGTCACCGAAGATGGTATTGCCCGTATCGTTTCGGTGGTTTCGGCCAAAGCCGAACTTAATGACCGGCAGGTTGCGCTTGCAACTGCACTGGACGGTGGCCCGCTGGAGGAACTGATGGCGGCCTATGAAGCCTTGCCCGATGGATCGGTGACCGCCGCCCCCGCTATCCGTCGGCTGCATTTTGGTCAGACCAGGGACGGCACAGGGGCAAAATTCGTCCGCCCCTGACCTCTTGAAATCAGCAGAAACACCCCCAGATTCCAGAAAGCCGGATGCCTCTATGGGTCCGGTTCATTAACGGCCTGTCCCCTTGGGAAGGCTAAACTGTTGTCGCTCAAACGGAGGATAACCTTATGAGAGCTTTTGATTTTTCACCGCTTTACCGCGCGTCTGTCGGCTTTGACCAGATCGCGGATATGATGGACCGGGTGCTGACCAATGACGTGGCGCAACCCTCCTACCCCCCTTACAACATCGAAAAAACCGCTGATGATGCCTACCGCATCTCGATCGCGGTGGCCGGATTTACCGAGGATGAGCTGTCGGTCGAAGCGCGTGAAAATGCCCTGATCGTTGCGGCGCGCAAAGCTGCCGAGGACAACGAAAAAACCTATCTGCATCGCGGCATCGCCACGCGCGCGTTTGAACGCCGCTTCCACCTTGCTGACCACGTGCGGGTGACCGGAGCAACCCATGCGGATGGGATGCTGCATATTGATCTGATGCGCGAGGTTCCCGAAGCGCTAAAACCGCGCCGGATCGAAATCGCCTCCGGCACCCCGGTAGAAGCAAAAGCGCTGGAAGCGGCCGAGTAATACCGGTGCGATCCGGATCGAAGGCGCGTCCCTGTGGCGCGCCTTTTTTGTTGCCTTGTGCGGCGATTCAGGGGAAACCCGATCCCCATGACCAAACCCTTTCTGATCCTTCAGCTGCGGCCCGAAACCGAAGCTTCCGACAGCGAATTTCATGCCTTCCTTGAAAAGGGCGGGCTGCAGCCTGACGAGGTGCATCGTATCCGCCTTGATGAGGAGCCCCTCCCTGCGGACCTGCACCTGACAAACTACAGCGGCGTGATTGTTGGCGGCGGCCCTGGATGCGTCAGTGACAGCCCGGAAGAGAAATCCGGGATCGACGCGCGGATTGAACGCGAAGTCATGTCGCTGATGCCTGCGATTACCCAAGGCGATGTTCCTTTCATGGGGTGTTGCTACGGGATTGGCATTCTCGCACATCACCTGGGCGCAAAGGTCGCCAAAGGGCGCTACAGCGAAGACGTTGGCACCACGGATTGCGCGCTTGTCGGGCCTGATCCGTTGCTTGACGGGCTGCCTGCGGCGTTTCAGGCCTTTGTCGGGCATAAGGAAAGCGTGCAGGAATTGCCCGATGGTTGTGTGCATCTTATCCAGTCACCAACCTGCCCGTTTCAGATGATCCGGCATGGGGAAAACGTCTATGCGACCCAGTTTCATCCCGAAGCGGACGCCGCAGGGTTTGAAACCCGGATCGAGATTTACAAACACAAGGGCTATTTCCCGCCAGCGGATGCAGAGCGCCTGAAAGAGATGTGCCGCGCCGCTGATGTGACGGTGCCGGAACAGATCCTGCGGCGATTTGTGGAGCGGTATCGGGGCTAAGAGCGAGTTTGACTAATATCCATACATGAGGGCGAGGGACTGTTCGCGGGTGGGCGCAACTCCATCTTTACGACGCGATTTATCTTTCCATGTCGGGTAAGAATTGATCATCGTGTGACATTGAAAAGCGCCCGCCCTCAGGGGCGGACGGGCGCTCGCCCGGGGCGCTTCGCGCCATGAGTCCGGGCGGATAAGTTGTTCAACCACCGGGGAAGGCCTTGCCTCAGGGACAGGGAGGGTTGATCGACCCTCCCCGGTGGCCTGCCCGCCTCAGTTCTGGGCGAGTGTTTCGGCAAGCCGCATCAGGGTCACGGCCTCCGTCCGGTAGCCGAACGGGTCTTCGCCCCGGTTGGCGTTGGCCAGTGCAATCGCATCCGCGTAGGACCAATCGCCAAGGTAGGTGGAACCGCGCAACAGCTGACCAAAGCCGGCAATCGCTGTCGCAAACCGCGTATCCGCATTGGCATTGCCCATATCCGGCAGGATCGGCGTTTCGGTCAGGACCGAAGTATCCTCACCCGGGGCCTTGTGGCGGAACTTCAGGTAGCCATATTCACCGTTGCTTTCTGCGGTCTCAACCGGCTGATAGCGCAGCGCGTCATTCAGGATCGCGTCCGAACCAACCGGCGTCACCTCATAGATCGCCGTCACCGAATGGCCCGCGCCAATCTCACCCGCATCAACCGCGTCATTGTTGAAATCCTCGTGCGCCAGCGCCCGGGTTTCATAGCCAATGAGGCGGTATTCGGCGATTTCCGCCGGGTTCCATTCGACCTGGATCTTCACATCATCGGCGATTGGGAACAGCGCGCCGGACAGCTGATCAACCAGCACTTTCCGGGCCTCGGACAGCGTGTCGATATAGGCCGCCGTGCCATTGCCGTTCTGGGCCAGCGCCTGCATTGTTGCATCATCAAGATTGCCGCGCCCAAAGCCGAGGACGGATAGATAGGTGCCGCTTTCGCGCTTTTCCTCGATATAGGTTTTCAGCTCTTCCGGGTTGTGGATGCCGACATTGAAATCACCATCGGTCGCCAGGATCACGCGGGTGACCTCGCCTTCTTCGGCCATGGTTTCGGCCACCGCATAGGCCTGCTGCAATCCGGCCTGCCCGGCAGTGGAGCCACCGGCATGTAGCTGGTTCAGCGCGTTCATGATCGTCGTGCGTTCGCCCGCCGGGGTTGGTGCCAGCACCTGGCCGGCACTGCCCGCATAAGTGACAATCGCCACCTGATCCTCGGGCCGAAGTTCGCTCAGCATCAGGCGGAAGCTCTGGATCAGAAGCGGCAGCTTGTTGCTGTCGTTCATCGAGCCTGACGTGTCGATCAGAAAGACAAGGTTCAGTGGCGGGCGTGCCGCGATCTCCGGCAGTTGGCCCTGGATGCCGATATGCACAAGCCGGGTGCCTGCGTTCCACGGGGTCGGCGTAACCGTCACCGTCTGGCTGAATGGCATGTCGCCATCCGGTGCTGCGTAATCATAGGGGAAGTAGTTGATCAATTCCTCTACCCGCACGGACTCCGGGTTCGGCATGTAGCCATTCATTAGCGAAGAGCGCATGACGGAATAGCTCGCCGTATCAACGTCGATGGAAAAGGTCGAAACCGGCTCCTCACTGGTGATTTTCAGCGGGTTCGGCGCGTCATTGGCGAATTCTTCGGTATTGGCCTCGGGGATGACGATCAGGTCGGGCGGTGGCGCGATCACGGTTTCGAGCGCAACGCCACCCCGTTCACGGCGGGGCGAGGCCGCAGCAAACCCCTGTGTGTCCTGACCGAGGGACAGGGTATTTGCCGCCGGTGCCGTTGCGGTCATCCCGTCCGCAAGAGTGGGTTCCGCTTCCATCACGGGTTCGGCCATAATCGGCTCTTCGATCTCGATGACATCGCCAACCGCCTCACGCAGATCAGCGCGGGTTTCCTCTGTCGTCTCGGCATCATCGGTTTTTACGGTTACAACACCCGGCCCGCTGATATCCGGCACAGCACCGGGCTGCATCACCAGCGCGACCATGCCAATCGCCGCAATGGCGGTGGTTGCGCCCAGAACACCCTTCATCGAAATCGAATTCATCATCTGCCTTGCTCCTGCAAAAAGGCCCCGCCTTTCGGGGCGATCAGGGGTAAGACGCGTGGCATCACGGCTTTCTTGGAGAGCCGCGAAATTTTCTTCGGCGAGGCGTAGATTGGCCGCCTTCTGCACCGGATCGGGCGCAGGCGTTGCCTTGTTCATTGCCGATTTGAGGGCGTCGAGGTCGAATTCGTCGCTCATACCTCTGCCTCCTTTTCATGGATCGCCCTGAGGCGTTTTTTCACTTCGCTCATTCGCCAGGCCACGGTCCCCTCGGAAAGCCCGAGCACCTCTGCAGCGGCGGATTGTGTCATTTCCTCCCCCAGGATCAGAGCCACCGTGTCGCGCAGCTCCGGCGGCAGGGTGCGCATGGCCTCGGTCAGCCAATCGACCGCCTCTGCGCTTTCGGCATTGGCGGCGCGGCGGTTCTGCTCCCAATCGCCCCAGCCCTCTGCGGCGCGTGTGTGGCTGGCAAAGCGGCGACGGCGGTCATGCGCAGCGTTGACAGTGACGCGGTAAAGCCAGGTCGTGAACCGCGCCTGTCTGCGATAGCTGCCCATTTTGGCGGGCAGGGCGGCACAGATGTCCTGGGTCAGATCCTCTGCATCGGCGCGCGTACCGGTCAGCCGAAACGCCAGCCCAAAAACGCGATCATAATGGCGATGGATCAGCGCTGAAAACGCCTCCCCATCCCCGTCGGCCGCGGCCTCTGCCAGTTGTTCGTCACTCACGGTCATACGCATCACAATGAATAGGACGCGCCGGAAAGGTCAATCCTTGGGAAATTCTTTCAGCGCCGCGCGGCGGGTCCATCCCCTGTAGAGGATTTGCGTCTATTTCTGTTTACGAGCGCTCCTTTGTGACGGTCTGAAAACCCGCTTCACATCGTATCAGAACCAGCCTGCCTTCGGTCGACACCGAAACAAGGGCCGCCCCGGCAGGCACCGGGTGTGGCAGATGTTCAAACGGCGACGTCGCCACCCTAATCGGCACGTCTTTCCATCATGAGAAACCAATGACCGCAGCGATAGCCCGCCAGCGGATGCACTTGCGTGCTTTATCCGGGCCGCTCTTCAAGCCCTGTCCGGGCTTTCATCGCAAAGAAGCCCCGGACAGGGGCTGATGCGCGGTCAGACCGACATGCAGAGGTATTTCATCTCCAGGTAATCCTCGATCCCGTGGTGCGATCCTTCACGGCCCAGCCCGCTTTGCTTGACCCCGCCGAAGGGGGCGACCTCCGTCGAAATCAGCCCGGTGTTGATGCCGACCATGCCGTATTCCAGCGCTTCGGCCACCTTGTAGACGCGTGACAGGTCACGGGCATAAAAATAGCTCGCCAGGCCAAAAATCGTGTCATTGGCCATCTCGATCACCTCTTCTTCGGTCTCAAACCGGAAAAGCGGCGCCAGCGGGCCAAAGGTTTCATCCTGCGCCACCTGCATCTCCTGTGTGACATCTGTAAGAACGGTGGGTTCGTAAAAGGTGCCGCCAAGCCCGTGCGGCTGACCGCCAGTGATCAGTTTTGCGCCCTTCTTTTTGGCCTCTGTCAGATGCTCCTGCACCTTTTCAACCGCATCCGGCGTAATCAACGGGCCTGTGGTCACGCCCTCTGTCAGCCCGTCGCCCACGCGAAGATTTCCCACCGCAATGGCAAGCTTCTGCGCAAATTCATCATAGACCCCGGCCTGCACATAGATGCGGTTCGCGCAGACGCAGGTCTGGCCATTGTTGCGGAATTTGCAGATCATCGCTCCTTCGACAGCAGCGTCAATATCGGCGTCGTCAAACACGATGAAGGGCGCGTTGCCGCCAAGTTCCATCGAACATTTCATCACCTGATCAGCCGCCTGGCGCAGCAGGATGCGGCCCACCTCGGTTGATCCGGTAAAGGTGATCTTGCGCACCGTGGGATTTTCACAAAACTCCTGACCAATGCCCGCCGCATCGGTCGCGGGCAGAACGGAAAAGACGCCCTTGGGTATTCCGGCGCGATCCGCCAAAACGCCCAACGCCAGTGCAGAAAGCGGCGTTTCCGTTGCCGGGCGCGCGACAAAGGCACAACCCGCCGCCAGCGCCGGTCCTGCCTTGCGGGTGATCATCGCGTTGGGAAAATTCCACGGCGTGATCGAGCCGACAACGCCGATCGGCTGTTTGATGACCGTGATCCGCTTGTCGCCCTGATGGCCCGGAATGGTTTCGCCATAGACGCGCTTGGCCTCTTCGGCAAACCATTCGATGAAACTCGCGCCATAGAGGATTTCACCCTTTGCTTCTGCCAGTGGCTTGCCCATTTCGGCGGTCAGGATTGTTGCCAGATCATCGGCGTGTTCGACCATCAGCTCATACCAGCGGCGCAGGATGCCTGCACGTTCCTTCGCGGTCAGCGCGGCCCAGCCCTTTTGCGCAAGACGGGCCTTTTCAATCGCCTCTGCGGTCATTTGACGGCTGACATCCGCAACCTTGGCAATCACATCGCCACGCGCGGGGTTTCGCACGTCGAAACTTTGGCCAGTCTCTATCCACTCCCCGGCGATATAGGCCTTCGTGGCGCAGAGGTCGGGATCCTTCAGAAGTGATGTGAGATTGGTGGAATCGAGCATGGCAGCCTCCTTCATGCGTGGTGCATTGCACTTTCAAACCACGCGGCTAATGTCTTGTCCAGACAGCGGAGGGTGCGATGGATTACGACGACGCCTATGCCAATGGGAAATACATCAAAGGGGCCGCCGATTTTCCTGATCGCTGGGCCGAAGCGGCGGCCGATTTCCGGCTGCACGAACATACCGCCGGACGCGCGCGCTTAAACCTCGCCTATGGGGATGCGCCACGCCAGCAGTTTGACCTGTTCCTGCCCTCATCGCGCGCCGAAGGCGTGGTGATCTTTGTCCATGGTGGTTATTGGCGCGCCTTTGACAACAAAAGCTGGTCGCATCTGGCGGCCGGGGCGACTGCGCGTGGCTGGGCGGTGGCGATGCCCTCCTACACATTGGCGCCAGAGGCAACGATTGCCGATATCACGCAGGAAATCCGCACAGCCCTGCATGAAATCGCTGCAAAGACGCAAGGGCCGATCGTGTTGACCGGCCATTCGGCGGGTGGCCATCTGGTGGCGCGGATGCTGTGCCATGATGTGCAGCTTTCGCCAGGGGTTGCCGGACGTCTTCAACGGGTGGTGCCTATTTCGCCGCTTTCTGATCTGCGCCCCCTTGTTCACACCGAAATGAACGACGATTTTCGCCTTGATGAACCGGCAGCAGCAGCCGAAAGCCCGATGCTGGAACGCAAACCCCGCCCGGTGCCCGTGCATGTCTGGGTCGGTGGGGCCGAGCGCCCGGCCTTCATCGACCAGGCGCATTGGCTGGCAGACGCCTGGGGGGCGGGTTTGACCGTCATGCCGGAAGAACATCATTTCAATGTGATTGACGGCTTGGCGGAGCGGGACAGCCCCCTGACAAAAGCGCTGTTTGTCTGACGGGAGAAGGCCTTTTGAAAGGCCTTGGAACGCGAATTAGAATTCGCGTTAAAGCGCGTATGAACGTGCTTCGAAGCCGCTTTGAAGCGGCTTTTGTGCCACGCCTTGAGAATCCACAGCTTTTCGGGGGCGGCAACGCTTTCCCCTTCCTTTTTTCGTGCCGTTTTGCAACACTTTGGGCAAACAACCATCCCAATGGATGTAAATGGGCATAACATTCCCCATATGCATCC
Organism: uncultured Rhodobacterales bacterium; assembly: GCA_964441435.1. GTDB lineage: Bacteria > Pseudomonadota > Alphaproteobacteria > Rhodobacterales > Rhodobacteraceae > CAYTUW01. The sequence goes on along the minus strand of CAYTUW010000011.1, from coordinate 1,606 downwards.
CATCAGTGAAGTTACAGGGAGATGAAATGGCCGATTTTGACGCACAGATTAAGGAAAGCCAGGCACAGGTGGCCGAGGCACAATCAAAGATTTCAGAACTGACAAGCCGCATTGAAACCGCGCGGCAGAAAATGGAAGCGGGCGAAGATATCTCTGTCGATATCGAGAACGCGACATTGGAAGAGGTCCACGCCCACGCCGACATGATGAACGCCAATATCGCGGAACTCATCATGGGGCTTGACGATGTGACGGCGGGTTTTTCCCGCGATTTTGATGAAATGCGCACCAAGACGGGCTGGGAAAGCTTTGTCGGCATCTTTTCCAGGGCCAAGTCGGAATCGATGCGCCAGGAACGGATGCGCTCGGCCTCTGTCGATGATAAATTGCAGGATCTGATTGGCAAATCCGATGTGATCGTGAAACTGCTTGAAGAACAGCTGAATGTTCTGAACACACAGAAGGATCAGGTCTCCGCCAATCTGACCGAAACGCTGGATGAGCGTGAGTTGACGGTGGGCGAGCTTGAAAGCCTCAAGACGGAAATTCAGGCGATGGACCCGAAGATCATCGAGCTTGAGAACAAGATTTCGGTGGAGCAGGACGCCGCCGCGCGCACGAAGCTTGAGACTGAGCTTGCGGCACTCAATGAGCAATACAATGAGATGGTCCAGCAGGAGCAGGTGAAGCTTGCGAAGTCCCAGACGCTGGAACGTTATATCGAGAAGGGTAAAACCTGGGTTGACAGCTTGCAGAACCAGGCGGCAACCCAGATGGTACTGATCAACAAGCTCCAGACGGACACAAAGCAGCGGGTTGTGCTTTATGACGCGCTGACGAAATCCCTGAAAACCGCGCAGCAACAGGATGTTGCCCACCGGATCAATGAAATCGGTGTGGAAACCGATCAGGAAGCCCAGACCGCGATGGCCGCCATCGGGTCGGCCACCAATCAGCGGATGGCGGAAATGATGGAGGCACATGAGGACCACATGGTCTTTGCCCGCAAGGTGCTGGAGCAAAAGGCGAAGTCAGATGAACGCTTTGCAAGGCGGTTTGCCGAGATCGTGGAGAAACACGATAAGAACCTCTATGGCGGGGCTTGAGGAAAAGCACTGATGCATGAGGTTGGGCATCAGGTCCCGGGCCGCAGGCCCGGTTCGCACCCGACACCGCCCCCGTTTCGCCAAAGGCGAACCTGCGGTTCGACGGCGGGTGTGAAATCACCCCCACCCTTGGTGTCGGGCGCGAACCTTGTGTTCGCAATCAATTCGACCATTAAGCGTTCTATTGAAAATGCTCGACTTCACATCGTATCATCAGGGGCGATCGAATGAACGACAGATTGTCCCCAAAGCTTATTAACAATGCGGTACTTTCGATGCTTCTCTCTGTTGCGCCGTTTTTACTGTTGCTTGCAATCGTGCTGTTCGCAACTTCGGCTTTCTGCGCGCTAGTTATTTTTTCAATTACTGATATTGAATCTTTCAACGCGTTGTTTTATATAGTATATTTTTCATTAGCGATTGTCCCAAGCGTATGGCTCCAAAGGCGCACGAAGCCCGTCCGTCGACAATTGCATGCTGTTTTTAAAAGTCGTTCGAGG
>CAYTUW010000010.1:0-29487 GCA_964441435.1 uncultured Rhodobacterales bacterium | reverse complement strand
CCACGAGGCGCTGATCACCATCGAGGAAGGCGCGGTTGGTGGATTTGGCAGCCATGTTGCGCAGCTTCTGACGGACGAAGGCGCGCTGGATCACGGATTGAAATTCCGCATGATGATCCTGCCCGACCATTTCATCGACCACGCCAGCCCGACGGATATGTATGATGAGGCTGGCCTCAGTGCGCGACATATTGAAGACAAGGTGCTTGACGTGCTTGGCATCACACAGATCAGCGCGCAGCGCGCCTGACCACCCTGGTTTGCCCGCGCGGCATCCATGCAACAGTGCGAAATATTCAACGCGTACGCGCAAAAGTTGATTGGACGTTGGAAGCCGGGCTCAACTAAGCGGGCCGTAGCGGTAACGCATAAAAACGATAAAATATACTGAGGCAGTAGTAACAATGAAGAAGCTCGTACTTGCAGCGGCGATGACCCTCGTCGCATTCCATGCACTCGCTGGGGGAATGAATGCCCCGGTTGAAGAGCCAGAAGTATCAATCGAAACGATTGAAAATGATGTTGTCAGTTCAGATGGCGGCATTCTGGTGCCGATTTTTGCGCTGGTGATGTTTGCGGCCGCATTGGCCGACTGAGTTTGTTTATCCGGGTGTGGATGCCCGCTTGTCAGCGATCAGGCTGGTGATGTCGATTGCCTGCTATCGGGTAGGCGGCGATCACCCGGATTTCAACCAATGCTCCGGCACGTCTGAGGCCAGCGACTTCGACCGCAGTCCATGCCGGGTAAGGGGTGGTGACATATTGCGCCCTGATCTCTGAAAAGAGGTCAAAGTGGTCCTGTATCCCGATGTGGTAGCTGGTCATCTCGACAATCTCGGCATGGGTTAGTCCGGCCTCTGCCAGAACCGTGCCAATCTTGTCAAAGGCATTGCGAAACTGTTCCGCCGCATCCGCAGGCATGGTGCCATCGGCGGCGCTTCCGGTCATGCCCGTAACAAACAGGTGATTGCCTGAAATAACACCGGGTGACAGTTTCAACGCCTCGGAGACCTGCTCGGCTCCCGGTGGAAGGACGGCTTTTATACTCATTGTTGTGCCTGCTTGATTTCTTGTTGCAGAAGTGCGGCGAGTCCACTGCGATAATCCGGATATCTGAGTTTGACGCCCAGATCGTGTTTGATCCTGTCGTTCCGCACGCGCTTGCTTTCAGCATAGAAACTGCGCGCCATTTGGGTCATTTCGGCAGTGGCGAATTCCTCTGCCGGGGGAAGGGGCAGACCCAGCAGTTCTGCCGCATAGGCGATCACATCTTCTGGTGGGGCAGGATCATCATCACAGACATTGTAGATTGCGCCGGGATTGGGCCGCCTGATGGAGGCAGCGAGAACCTGCGCGATATCCGCGACATGGATGCGGGAAAAAACCTGTCCCGGCTTGATAATCCGCCGCGCTGCCCCCGCGCGAACCTTGGCAAAGGGGCCACGGCCCGGCCCGTAGATCCCGGCAAGACGAAAGATATGGAGCGGCAGTTTGCCATCCGCGGCGAGGCGCTGCCACTGCCTTTCCGCCGCAACGCGCATTTCACCGCGTTTGGTTGTAGGGGTCAGTGGGGTTTCCTCATCCACCCAACCGCCCTGATGGTTGCCATAGACGCCGGTGGTGGAAAGATAGCCCACCCATTGCAGATGCGGCGCGCGCTCTGCGATCCGATTGGCCAGGGCGCTGTAGACCGGGCAACCGTCCGCCCCCGGCGCGGCGGAGATCAGCAGATGTGTTGCGGTCTCCAACGGCACTGCGCTACCGGGCCAGTGGATGGGGGTAGCCCCGCTTGCCTTTATTGCCGCGAAATTCGCCGCATCGCGCGTGGTTCCCGTGATGTGCCAACCGGACAGGATGCGGGACAGTGCCTGCGCCGAATAGCCGTGACCAAAGGACAGGAGGTGGTTTTTCATATCCTTTATGTGCGGGGTTTCCAGCCGGAGCGCAACCCTAGGGCCGCTGCAACACCCCCCGGCGCTGAAACCGCCCGCCAAGGCAGCGTTCGCCGCGATACATCACATGCAGCCCGTCCCTTCGCCAGGTCACGATCACATGCCAGAACTCATTGTCATCGGGATGAACCGGACGGCGGCAATTCCTATCGGTTCCACCCCAGGCCGCACCAATACGGTTTGGCTGATCCCGGTCCTCACCTTCCATGATCTGCGCGGTCCGCCCCGCAAACCAGACCTCATGCCCATCGGCACGGACAAAGCTTGCCCGGATGCTCCAGCGGACGGACCGAGCGACATTGCAACGATAACGGATCACCACCTGCCTGATATGGCCGGGGCGTGCATCCGGGTCAGTCCAGCTGCCGGTCAGATTCTGGCGGTGACAGACATCGGCCATGGCCGAATGTATCGGCGCAATAAATCCGACCACAGCAAAGGCGAAGAAAATCAACCATTTCATATAGAATATCCTCGTTTCAATGAGTCCATAGTGGCACGATGGGGCGAGTCGCGCCAAATACGCGACGTTTTGGGCCATTCCTGCCATTCGCGCTGGCACTTTTGCTGCGCTGCAGCTATGTGCGCGGCCAACGCGAACATCTGGCGGAGTATCCTCTCTTGCATTCTGACATCTTAACCGGCCTGAAACAGGACTGGCTTGGCAATATTCGGGCTGATCTTCTGGCGGGCCTCGTGGTCGCGCTGGCATTGATCCCAGAGGCTATTGCCTTTTCCATCATCGCTGGCGTTGACCCGAAAGTCGGTCTTTACGCGTCTTTTTCGATCGCTGTGATTACGGCGATTGTCGGCGGCCGGCCGGGGATGATTTCGGCAGCGACAGCCGCGACGGCGGTGCTGATGGTGACGCTGGTGAAACACCACGGACTGGAATACCTGCTTGCGGCGACGGTGCTGGCGGGATTGTTGCAGATCGGGGCGGGGCTGTTGAAGCTCGGCAATGTGATGCGCTTTGTGTCGCGGTCGGTGATGACGGGCTTCGTAAACGCGCTGGCGATCCTGATTTTCCTGGCGCAGCTGCCTGAACTTGATCTGAGAAACGAAGGTGTCACCTGGCTGACATGGCTCATGGTCGCTGGCGGGCTTGCGGTCATCTACCTGTTCCCGCTGGTTACGATTGCGATCCCGTCGCCGCTGATTACAATCATTGTGCTGACGGCGCTGACGCTCTGGCTGGGCCTTGATGTGCGCACCGTTGGCGATATGGGCGCGCTGCCGGATACGCTGCCGATGTTTCTGATCCCGCAAATCCCGCTGAACCTGGAAACCCTGCTGATCATCCTGCCAGTATCCGCAGCGATTGCTGTGGTCGGGCTGCTGGAAAGTCTGATGACGGCAAAGCTTGTGGATGACCTGACGGATACGAAATCAGACAAGAACCGTGAATGCATCGGGCAGGGCGTTGCCAATACTGCGACCGGGTTCATCGGTGGCATGGCGGGCTGTGCTATGATCGGGCAATCCATGATCAATGTGAAATCCGGCGGGCGCGGGCGGTTTTCCTGTTTTGCTGCCGGGGTGTTCCTGTTGTTCCTGATCGTTGTGCTGGGGGATTGGGTGGCGCGCATTCCAATGCCGGCGCTTGTGGCGATCATGATCATGGTGTCGATTGGCACGTTCAGCTGGTCATCGCTCAAATCCCTGCGCGAACACCCGACAGCATCTTCGGTTGTGATGGTGGCCACAGTGCTCGTCACCGTGTTCAGCCACAACCTTGCGATTGGCGTGTTCACCGGGGTGCTGCTGTCGGGCATTTTCTTTGCCTGGAAGATCGCGGCAGTTTTCCGCGTCAGTTCAATCCTCAGCGATGACAAACGTCGGCGTGACTACCTTGTCGAGGGGCAGCTGTTTTTTGTGACGGCACCCGACCTCGCCGAAGCCTTTGATTTCAACGAGGCGCTGGAGCGCGTCACAATCGACGTGAGCCGCGCCCATATCTGGGATATCTCTGCTGTCAGCGCGATTGACATGGTGGTGCTGAAATTCCGCCGCGAAGGGGCGGAGGTGGACATCATCGGCATGAATGAAGCAAGCGAAACCCTGATGCACCGGCTGAGCGAACACGACAAGCCCGGTGCGCTGGAACGGATGATGGGACATTGAACATGGAACGGATCGTCGCCCTGGTGGATGGCTCCACCTATTCCGAAAGTGTCTGTGATTACGCCGCCTGGGTTGCCCGGCGCAAGGGGGTGGGGGTTGATGTCCTGCATGTGCTTGGTCGCCGTGAGGCCGCGCAATCGAACCTGTCCGGCACCATTGGTCTGGGCGCGCGCACGAAGCTGATGGGTGAGCTCGCTGATCTGGACGCACAGAAAGCAAAACTGGCCCAGGCGCAGGGGCGCGCAATCCTTGAGGATGCGGAGGCCCGATTGCGTGCAGCAGGGGTTGAGGATGTTTCGACAGAGCTGCGCCACGGTGATCTTCTCAGCGAATTGCACAGGATCGAAGAAAACGCCGCCCTTGTGGTGATTGGCAAGCGCGGTGAGGCGGCGGATTTCGCCACGTTGCACCTTGGGTCAAACCTTGAACGGGTGGTGCGGGCAAGCACGCGGCCTGTGCTGGTCTGTTCACGCGCGTTTTCGGAACCGCGCAGCTACCTTCTGGCCTTTGATGGCGGTGCGAGCGCAGCTAAGGCGGTGGATCATCTGGCGCAAAGCCGGGTCTTTGCTGGGTTGCGGGCAGCGATCCTGACGGCGGGTGGCCCTGACGCTGATCACAGGCATGCAGCCGAAGCTGCGGCAAAGACGCTTGAGGCCGCCGGATATACGGTTGAGCAGTCCTTTGCACAGGAGGCCCCGGAGGAAGCGATCAAAGCGCACATCAGTGACACCGATGCCGATATGCTGATCATGGGGGCCTACGGGCATAGCCGTATCCGCAGCCTGATCATCGGTTCGACGACGACGGAGATGGTACGCTCCTGTCAGGTTCCGGTGCTGCTGTTTCGCTGATTTCGGAAAACCCTTAGGTTTTTCCGCATTCACCGCTATCATCCTGCCCAATCATAAAAACGGAAGGGATGGTCATGACAAAGAACTTGCGCGAACGGGCCGAAGAAACAGCCAAAGAAGTGAAAGCGATCCTTGGCATCGACCGCAGCGACCTGATGGAGGATGTGGTCAAAGCCGTAGAACACGCGATCATCAAAGCATTGGTTGAGGAACGCGAACGCTGTGCCGAAATGGCCCGCCGCAGTCATGAAGATGACGAACATAAAGCGCGCGAAGTGGCTGAGGAAATCGGCAAGGTGCGCTCCGTCATGATTTCCAACCTCGCCGCGATGCGTTGAACCACCCAACCTGACCGGGGCTGTATCAGGCCGCGGGCTTGCGCCGCCTGCGCCGGTTCCGGCGTGGCTTGGCGCTACTGTTGGCAGGTTTTGTGCCCTTGCCACGTGACTGGCCCCCGCCACCGCCCCGGCGCGGTTTGTGCTTGCCCAGCCCGCCGCGGGGTTCGGGTTTCTCTTCTTCCGGCCGTTCGCCGCCGATCACGGGAATGGTGAATTTCATTACCTGTTCGATCTGGCGCAGATAGCCGATTTCGGTCGCCGCGCAAAAGGCTATTGCCTCGCCGCCCTTGCCGGCACGTGCGGTGCGGCCGATCCGGTGGACGTAGTTTTCCGGCACTTCGGGTAGTTCGTAATTGTAGACATGGCTGACGCCCGGAATGTCGATCCCACGCGCGGCGACATCCGTGGCGACCAGCACATTGGCCTTGCCGGATTTGAAATCCCGGATCGCCCGGTCACGCTGGTTCTGGCTCTTGTTGCCGTGGATTGACACCGCGGTGAACCCGTCCGCTTCAAGCGACTTTTTCAGCTTTTCCGCCCCGTGTTTGGTGCGGGCAAAGACCAGCGACATGCCGTCGGGGTGCTGTGCCAGGTAATCCTTCAGAAGTGCGGTTTTCTCATCCTTCGGCGCATAGTGCAGGGCTTGCCGGATCTTATCGGCGGCTTTGCCCGGCGGCGAAACCTGCACCCGTTCCGGGTTGGTCAGATATGCCTTGGCCAGCTCTGCCATCTGTTTCGGCATTGTGGCCGAAAACAACAGGGTCTGGCGTGGCGTGCCCAGCAACGGCGCGATTTTGCGCAGGGCATGGATGAACCCCATATCAAGCATCTGATCCGCCTCATCGAGCACGAGGTAGGTCGCCGTATCGAGAAAGACCGCGCGCCGATCCACAAGGTCCAGCAACCGGCCTGGCGTTGCCACCAGGATGTGTGTGCCGCGTGCGAGGCGCTTGATCTGGTTGTTGATCGAAACCCCGCCCACCACAGTGACAACACCGATGTGGGTACCATTGGTATAGGCATTCAGGTTGTCGGCGATCTGGTTCACCAACTCACGCGTCGGGGCGAGGATCAGCGCCTTGACGGATTTTGCCCCGGGGCGGGTTTCATCCCCCATCAGCCGGTTGATCAGCGGCAGGCCAAAGGCCGCTGTCTTGCCGGTTCCTGTTTGTGCAAGACCAATAAGATCATGCCCGTTCAGAACCAGTGGAATCGCCTTTTGCTGGATGGGTGTTGGCGTGTCATAGCCCGCCGCCGTGATTGCGGAAAGAAGCTTGGGCCCAAGGCCCAGGTCGGAAAATTTGGTCAAGACTGACCCTTTCATATCTCGGGCCGACAATGCCAACCCGTGTTCATGGCGTGCTGCACCCGATCGGGCGGCACGGTTTCGCGGTGCGCACGCCTGACTGACGTGCCAGACCCCCGCGTGATTTGGGAACTGTTGGAAAGGCGCGCATCAGGCACCGGACCCCGTCGATTGCCATCAAAGGCGGCTGCTCACGCGGCAGCGGGCGGGGTGTTGGGGCTGCGTATTGGCTGTTGCGGCCGCAAAGTCAACAACCATTCCATAACAGGCAGTGATGTGGCTCATGCTGAATTGCGTCAAACAGCCCCTTTTCGTGCCCGCATGGTTCCTGTAAACCCCGCGCGGATACGTGAAGGAGACCCGTCATGGGCTATAAAGTTGTCGTCGTTGGGGCCACAGGCAATGTGGGCCGCGAAATGCTGAACATTCTGGCCGAGCGCCAGTTCCCAGCCGATGAGGTGGCAGTGCTGGCGAGCCGCCGATCGCTTGGCACCGAGGTGAGCTTTGGCGACACAACCCTGGTGACCCAGGACCTTGACACCTTTGATTTCGCCGGCTGGGATATGGCGCTGTTTGCCATCGGGTCCGACGCGACAAAAACCTATGCGCCACGTGCGGCTGCGGCTGGGTGCCTGGTGATCGATAACTCGTCGCTCTACCGCTACGATGCGGAGATTCCGCTCATCGTGCCGGAGGTGAATCCCGAAGCGATTGAGGGCTACCGCAATAAGATGATCATCGCCAATCCAAACTGTTCGACCGCACAGATGGTTGTGGCGCTGAAACCGCTGCATGATCGCGCGCGGATCAAACGGGTGGTGGTATCGACCTATCAATCCGTGTCCGGCGCCGGGAAAGAGGCGATTGATGAACTCTGGGATCAGACCAAAGCTGTCTACAATCCGACGGCTGAAGTAGAAGCCAAAGTCTTTCAGAAGGACATCGCCTTTAACGTCATCCCGCAGATTGACGTCTTTATGGAAGATGGCTCCACCAAGGAAGAATGGAAAATGGTCGCTGAGACCAAGAAAATCGTCGATCCGGCCATAAAGGTAACCGCAACCTGCGTGCGCGTTCCGGTCTTTGTCGGCCATTCCGAGGCAGTGAATATCGAGTTTGAAGATTTCCTCGATGAAGATGAGGCGCGTGACATCCTGCGGGAGGCACCGGGCATCATGGTGATCGATAAACGCGAACCCGGCGGCTATGTCACACCGAAGGAATGCGTTGGCGACTTTGCGACCTTCATCAGCCGCATCCGCCAGGATTCAACGATCGAGAATGGGTTGAACCTGTGGTGCGTGTCCGACAACCTGCGCAAGGGTGCTGCCTTGAACGCTGTGCAGATCGCGGAACTTTACGGGCGTGAAGTGCTGAAGAAGGGTTAATCCAGGTCGGTAGGACTGCCCAAGACGAGCGATGATTCTGGGAAATTGCAGCGCAGTGTTTTTGTCTGGGCCGCAATTTTCCAGAAATTACAGGATTGTATCAGCTTCGTCGTCGCGGGTTTGTTGTGGGTGTGTGAATAAATCGTTAATTATCAGCATCTTGAGCAGATCTTTGTGATGCTGCGCCAGATTTAGCACAAATCCTGTCCACAATGTGGCGTGAGTTTGACATCGTAATCATCGGTTGGGGGTCGCTGTGGCCGCCAGGAAAACGTGATTACTGTCTAGTGGTGGGGGCCCGATGTCAGATATTTTGGCGAAAGCACGCCGTGGGCGTGCTTCGGCGTTGAGCAAACGCGATCCGAACGGAACCTTGATTTTACGTCCAATGCCGTTGTGGAAAACACGCATGAAAACCAGTGAGCCATCACGGTATCATCCGAACCGGGACAGGGTTGTCGTCGCGATGCAGAAGTGAAGGCGCACCTCGAACCGGCTTGCGGATCTAAACTTCGATGAATTTTCTGGTCGCCGGGTCGTAAGCTTCGAGGCCGCCTTCGCCAATGTCATTCCATAGCCCATGGATTGACAGGTCACCGGATTTCACGGCATCGGCGACAAAGGGGAAGGTCATCAGGTTTTCGAGCGATACGAGGATGGCTTCTTTTTCCAGTGCGCGTCGGCGTTCTGCCTCATCCTTGATGTCTTTTACACGTTCATAGCCTGGCCGAAGAATATCCATCCAGCGCCCGACAAAGCTTGTCTTTTCTTCAAGTTCCGGCGCTTTGCCTTCGCACATGTCATGGCAGCCTGCGACGCCGCCACAGCTTGAATGGCCAAGAACGATGACATGCGCAACTTTCAGGGCGTTCACCGCATATTCGACCGCCGCGGATGTGCCGTGATGATCACCATCCGGTGCATAGGGGGGAATAAGATTCGCAATATTGCGATGAATAAAAAACTCGCCTTGCTCCGCGCCAAAGATAGAGGTGACATGTACGCGGCTGTCGCAACAGGAAATCACCATTGCGCGCGGGTGCTGGCCTTCGCTCGCCAGGCGGCGATACCAGGACTTGTTTTCCTCGTATGCTGTCGCCTTCCAGCCGTGGTAGCGCTGGATCAGGTAGTTTGGTAGCGGTTTGGCGTGTTTCAATCTGAATCCTCCTGAGCAACCGTTTGATAGCCGAAGATTTAGTTGAATTCGAGCGAATATTCTCCGCCACATCAACTCTTTCTAAGGAATGATGGGAGAACGTATCGGCAAGTGGGGCAGATCTATTGAGGGGTGAATAGATGGCAAATATCATGTTATTGCCGCAGACTGACATCGTTCGGCTGAATCCAGACAGGCTGACGGAACTATGTCTGCAGCTTGGTGACCAGGCTGCGGAGGAAGCAATTTGCGCAACGATGGAGGATCTGGTGCGCTATCTGGCAAAGTTCAAAAAGCTATATGGATTATCCGGCACGGCCGATCTGGATGAAACCATCAATCATATCTGCGACCGGGCAAACCATATCGGGCTGACCAGCCTCAGTCAGGTCGCGCTTGATGTCCGCTATTGCCTGCAGCAGGGAAACGGGCCTGCCCTTGCGGCAACCACCGCACGTATGTTGCGGGTTGCCTCGCGGTCACTTACGCCCACCGGGAACAATAAGGATCTTTCTGTCTGACAGGCTTGCAGGCGGGAGAGCGCACGTTAAGCTGTGCGCGAGCTGTTCCCGGAGGTTGCAATGCTGTCTGAATTTTCTGATGCCAAACGGGGAACCCCGGTTTATCTGATCGGGGCAGATCAGTTCTCTGATTGGATCGAGGCGCAGGATAGCGCGGCCCGGAATTGGGTCTCGGTGCATGGGTTTCGCGCACAGGCGGGGCAGACGATTTCCATCCCCGGAACGGGTGGTGCACCAATATTCGCCGCGATCGGTCTTGGGAATGCCAGCGCCCGGCAACGTGACCGGTTTCTTGTTGCGAAAGGGGTGGGGCAGTTGCCGGAAGGCGACTGGGAGCTCGCCGGGGAACTTGCCGATGAACAGATAAAAGAGGCCGTGCTGGGTTGGTTGTTGGCCAGTTACCGGTTCGACCGCTACAGATCGGTCGAACCGCTCCGGGCGCGCCTGATCCGCCCAAACGGCATTGATTCCGATCACCTGCTTGCGATCGCTCGTGGCGAAGCCCTGACAAGGGATTTAATTAATACGCCAGCCTCGGATATGGGGCCTGCAGAACTGGAGGCGGCAAGCCGCACGCTGGCAAAAGAACATGGCGCTCAGATCGTTGCTGTCGAAGGTGACGCGCTACTTGAACAGAATTTTCCCATGGTTCACGCTGTTGGCCGAGCATCGGCCCGTGCCCCACGCCTGATCGACATGCGCTGGGGCGGAAAGGGGCCGAAGTTGACCCTGGTCGGTAAAGGGGTCTGTTTCGATACCGGTGGCCTGAACTTGAAACCCGGTGTGTCTATGGGGCTGATGAAAAAGGACATGGGTGGCGCTGCTGCGGTTCTGGGACTTGCACATATGATCATGGCGACGGGAATGAAGGTAGATCTGCGGGTGCTGATCCCCGCCGTTGAAAATTCGGTTTCCGGCAGTGCGTTCCGGCCTCAGGACATCCTGACCTCACGCAAGGGGCTGACGGTGGAAATCAACAATACAGATGCCGAAGGGCGGCTGGTGCTGGCGGATGCGCTTGCTCTGGCGGATGAGGAAAACCCTGATCTGATTGTATCAATGGCGACGCTGACCGGGGCCGCGCGCGTTGCTGTTGGGCCGGACCTTGCGCCTTACTACACCGATGATGATGCTACCGCCGCTGCTATCGCGGCCTCTGGCGCACGCGTTGCCGATCCGGTCTGGCGAATGCCGTTCCACGATCCTTACGAGTCGATGATAGAACCGGGTATCGCCGACCTAGACAATGCGCCAAAAGGCGGCTTTGCCGGGTCCATCACGGCGGCCCTGTTCCTGCGCCGCTTTGTCGATGCCGCCCCATATGTGCATTTCGATATATATGGCTGGCAGCCGACCGCCGCCCCGGCGCGGCCCAAGGGCGGCGTTGGGCAGGGTGCACGCGCCTTGTTTGATGCCTTGCCCGGAATCATGAGCCTATGACGACGCTGCCATCCGGATATGACCGCCGCTTGACTCCGGCAAATGGGCGTGTTGCTGCGGCGTATTTACGCGGGGAGGTTGCCGCAACCGAATACGTTAGCGGCGCAGCGTATCGTATCAAGGAGCCGGTCGTGGACATCTTGCATGCACCGCACGGCCGCCGCGAACGCCAGTTGCTGTGCGGCTGGCAGGTCGATGTGTTTGAGCAGCGTGACGGATATTGTTTCATCCGCTCCGGCCGGGATGGCTATGTAGGTTATGTGCCCGAGACGGCGCTGATCCCTGACCACCCGGTATCACATTGGGTGACTTCCCCGGCGACCCATCTTTATTCCGAAGCGGACATGAAATCGCCGGAGGTTGCCCTACTCTCACTTGGGGGCTGGTTGGATATCACGGCGGAACACGCGAGGTTTTTTGAAACCCGGAATGGGCTTTTCGTGCCAAAGCAGCACATCGCGCCACTTTCGTTTCGCTTTGACGATCCGGTTGCCGTTGCGGAATCACTGATCGGGACACCGTACCTATGGGGCGGGAACAGCCGGTCGGGGCTTGACTGTTCCGCACTGGTGCAGGCGGCGTTTCAGGCTGCAGGCCGGGCGTGTCCCGGTGACAGTGATATGCAGGAACGCGACCTGGCACCGGGTCGCCCGATGGGTAACACGATTGAGCGCGGCGATCTTCTGTTCTGGAAGGGGCATGTGGCCATGGCGGTCGATGCTGAACGGATCATCCATGCAAACGCCGGGCATATGGCAGTTGCTTATGAGGGGTTGGAGGAGGCCATCACCCGGATCGAGGTGCAAGGAGACGGCAAGGTGACATCGCGGATCAGGCCGTAAGGCAAAAGGCGTTTTGAAGCGCCTTTTACTCCACTGACCGGATGAGCTTACGCTCCAACACGCGCAGGACCGATTTCAGATCGCCGCCGCGCTTCAGGATGCGGCCATCCATTCCGATCACCGCATATTGTCCCTGCTTCAGTCGTAGCTTTGGCCGTTTTTCGATACGATAAAGCGGATGTTCTGCGGTGCGTCGGAAAACAGAAAACACGGCAACCTCACGTAGGGCGGAAATCCCATAGTCCCGCCATTCGCCAGCGGCCACCATACGTCCGTAAAGGGACATGATCTGCCCCAACTCACGTCGGTGGAAATGCACGTTATCAGGTGGTTGTGGGTTAGAAGGAAATGGCGTCGGGGACTGAACATTCATGCAGCAAGATTGGCTCTGCTTGCATCTGAAATCAAGCGTTGCCCTGATTTTGCCCGAAAATAACCTGCAAATAATCCGTCATGCCACCAATTTTGGCCCGCTTTAGCATGAATATCAGCACATGACGCTTTTGGTGTCTGGAGCTGCATTTATTTGCCCCCACCCAGTGCAGTTTCCCGGACAGCGCGTTAACTATAGCCCCCCTGTTGCAGAGACAGGGGGGCGATATTTTTTGCATACTTCCAAATCTTTGTCTGTTTCATCCGCAATAGGCGCGCTGAATCCTGTCGTTCTGGTCAAGCAGGATGTTCAGCCGCGTTTCCTGGTAATCCATTGTGACAGCATCATCCGGGCGAATAATGCGCATTGGCCCCTCGTGGCCAAGCTCATCCAAACGCGATGCTTCCTGGCCGATCAAGGTTGCCGCGGCTTGACCGTCACAGCTTACTAGCGTCGGATCGGTAGGTGTTTCACTTTGCGACATGGCACCGCATAGAAATACAGCGCCTATCAGGATGAAGGATCGGAGGTTTGTTTTGGTGCTCATGTCAGCAATCTTATTCGGTGCGGCCCTTATGTCGAGGCACCCTATGCCTTTGGGTTGAAAACAAGTGGCATTCCGCGCAATCTGAGGGAAATCTCAACGAAGGAACAGAGCATGCGCACACGTGCCGCGGTGGCGACCGAAGCGGGGAAGCCGCTGGAGATCATGGAAGTGAACCTCGAAGGGCCGAAAGCCGGTGAGGTTCTGGTGGAAATCAAGGCGACGGGCCTGTGTCACACGGATGAGTTTACCCGGTCCGGGGCCGATCCCGAAGGCGCGTTCCCGGCGATTCTGGGCCATGAAGGTGCGGGCGTTGTGCTTGAAGTTGGCGAAGGGGTGAAGGGCCTTGTGCCGGGCGATCATGTGATCCCGCTTTACACGCCGGAATGCCGTGAATGCGACTATTGCCTGAACCCGAAAACCAACCTCTGCCAGGCGATTCGTGAAACGCAGGGCAGGGGTGTGATGCCGGATGGCACGAGCCGGTTTTCCATGCTCGATGGCACACCGATCCTGCATTACATGGGCTGTTCGACCTTCGCCAATCATACGGTCCTGCCGGAAATTGCGCTGGCGAAGGTTCGCAAGGACGCGCCCTTTGACAAGATTTGCTACATCGGATGCGGCGTAACCACCGGCCTTGGTGCGGTGATGAACACGGCGAAGGTGGAAATCGGCAGCCGCGCGGTGGTGTTTGGCCTCGGCGGCATTGGCCTTAACGTCATTCAGGGGCTGCGCCTTGCAGGCGCCGATCAGATTGTTGGCGTGGACCTCAACCCCGGCAAAGTGGCGATGGCGACGAAATTCGGCATGACGGATTTCGTGAACCCCAAGGATGTGAAGGGTGACATGGTGGCCCATCTGATTGAACTGACAGGTGGTGGTGCCGATTATACATTTGACGCCACGGGCAATGTGGACGTGATGCGCACGGCGCTGGAAACGGCTCACAAAGGCTGGGGTGAGAGCGTGATCATTGGTGTTGCGCCGGCGGGTGCGGAAATTTCAACCCGCCCCTTTCAACTGGTGACTGGCCGGGTCTGGCGCGGCACGGCCTTTGGCGGCGCGCGCGGGCGCACCGATGTGCCGAAAATCGTGGATTGGTATATGGACGGCAAGATCGAGATCGACCCGATGATCACCCACACGATGGGGCTTGACGACATCAACAAAGGGTTCGATTTGATGCATGAAGGCAAGTCGATCCGTGCCGTGGTGGAGTTTTGATTTCGGTGGCTGATCCTTCGAAGCTGGCAGTTCTGATCGACGCGGATAACTTGTCACACACACATGCGGGCGCCATTCTGCGCGAAGTTACAACCTATGGCGAGCCGGGGTTGCGCCGGGTGTATGGGGACTGGTCCAACCCCCAACTTGGCGGCTGGACCAAAGCGGCGCGGGAGTTCGGGCTTGTCCAGTATCAGCAGACGGCAAACACGCGGGGCAAGAATGCCTCTGACATTGGTCTGGTCATCGACGCGATGGATATTCTGCATGAAGGCCGTTTTGGCACTTTTGTGCTCGTCAGTTCGGACAGTGACTTTACCCGCCTTGCCAGTCGAGTCCGGGAATGGGGGCTGGAGGTGATTGGAATAGGGGAAAGGGGCAAGGTGCCTGCGTCCCTGATTGCAGCCTGCAATCGCTTCATCATGGTGGAAAATATCTCCGGTAAAAAGGCAGCCCCGGACGCGGACAAACTGCGTAAATTTGAATCCTTGGTGGTTGCGGCGCTGGATAAATCGGATGAGAATAGCGAATGGTGTTCAATGAGCTGGCTCGGCAAACAGCTTCGCCTCGACAACCCCGACTTTGATCAACGCAGCTATGGCGAGGTGAAGCTGAGTGATTTGATTGCCAAACTCGATAAGGTCGAAACCAGGCTGAATGAATCCAATCACTTCATACTTCGCTTGAAGCCAAAAAGGAGACGCAGGGCATGATCCGCGGTATGCTCGACGACACTTCGAAAAAGGATGACAAACAGCTTTTGGGCCGTGTTGATCAGTTGTTCTTCAAGTCCCGTAACGTGATTGTTGCGGGGGAGATCAACCACAAGCTCGCTGAACGCACAACAACGCATCTGCTGGCGCTGGCAGAGGAAAGCGACGATCCGATCAACCTTTTCATTTCATCGCCCGGCGGACACGTCGAAAGCGGGGATATGGTGCATGATGTCATCAAGTTCATCCGGCCCCGCGTGCGGGCCATTGGGTCGGGCTGGGTGGCAAGTGCAGGCGCGCTGATCTTTATTGGTGCCGCGAAAGAAGATCGCTATTGCCTGCCCAATACCCGCTTTCTGCTGCATCAGCCCTCCGGCGGGATTGGCGGCAAGGCCACGGACATGATGATCCAGGCCGAGCAGGTGGTGAAGATGCGCGAACGGTTCGACAAACTGTTTGGGGAGGCCACGGGCCAGTCGCCCGCACGGATCAAAGCCGACACGCAGCATGATTTCTGGCTTAATACCGATGAAGCGCTGGATTACGGGCTGCTTGGAAAGGTGATCCGGTCGGTGGACGAACTGGTTTAGGAACAGGCCTTTCCCGTGCCATACCGGGCCATGAACATGTCGACGGCGCCTTCGATGACGCGGTCGATATCTTCCTGTTTGGGATCGGTGCAGACCTGAAGGCAGGTTTTCGTCCAGACATCAGCCTTGCACAGGGCACCAAATTGTTCAGCGGCGAAATCAAAATCCTCAATCGCAAGCTCGCCGCAATCAACAAGCGCCTTGAGCACCATGATCATGCGTTCCTTACCCAGCTTGGGCCCGGTTTCGTAAAACTGATGGGCCAATTCAGGAAAACGGTCCACTTCGCCGTGAATGAGGTTGTGCATCTTCTGTGCGAAAGGCGACAGCATGAATTCCAGAAAGACAGAGGCGGCGATTGTCAGCACTTCCCGGGCGGGTTTGTTGGCGAGATCAAGGCGCATCGCCTGATCCGCCATGGCAAGACATTGCTGTGATACGATTTCCAGGAACAACACGCGTTTGTCAGGAAAGTAACTGTAAAGAGTGGCCTTTGAGACACCTGCTTCGCGCGCTAT
Source organism: uncultured Rhodobacterales bacterium (assembly GCA_964441435.1). GTDB lineage: Bacteria > Pseudomonadota > Alphaproteobacteria > Rhodobacterales > Rhodobacteraceae > CAYTUW01. The sequence continues at coordinate 13,604 of CAYTUW010000010.1, read as the reverse complement.
GTCATCGACAGAGGCCCCCTCAAACCCGTCACGCAGAAAGACCCGACGGGCACCTGTCAGCACCTCGTCGTATTTTCGACCTTTACGAATGATGTCAGAGTGAGCGGTCATTTTATTCCTTGGCTTGTCAGGAGTATAAACCGTTTCGTTCAGATTGGACAAGCACAACCCGTTGCGTGCGGGCAGCATTCAGGCGGGATTGTCCCGCACGCCTGGGGTGTCGCTGGATCAATTCCTGCCCGACGGTCGGGGCGTATCAACCGGGTGTTCCGGCGCGGCACTTTCGGGGAATGTCAGGTTCGGCAGGAAGATGTTGGTGTTGAAAGCGGCCGCCGGCAGGGCGACGGAGGCAATCACGCCAGCGATCAGAACGGTGCGGATGAATGACATGGGAAGTCCTTTCAGGGTAGCTAAACAGTTTCGTTCACTTTACCTAAACCGATCAGTTCAGATTGCAAGGTCCGACATGCAAATTTTCTGCTTGCATAGCCTTCGGGGCGCTCTAAGTTAGAATCATTCTAAACCAAAGGCATCACCATGATCCCCGGACTGACCCATCGTCGTCGTTTTGCCGATCTCAGCGAACAGGAAATCCTGGCGCTGGCCATTTCGTCAGAAGAAGATGACGCGCGTATTTACCGACTCTATGCCGCGCGCCTGAGGGCGGAGTTTCCGGCCTCTGCTGCAGTATTTGAGGATATGGCGGCGGAGGAAGATGAACATCACCGTCAGCTTATTGCCCGCCATCGTGCCCGGTTTGGTGAAGTTATACCGCTTATCCGGCGTGAACATGTGTCGGGGTTTTATGCGCGCCGGCCAGTCTGGCTGATTGAAAACCTGGGGTTGGAGCGGATGCGGGATGAGGCCGCGCGCATGGAACATGATGCGGCGGCTTTCTATCGCAAGGCGGCCGCGCGGGTCAGCGATGCTGCGACACGGCAGTTATTGTCGGACCTCGCAGCAGCAGAGGCCAGCCACGAACATTCCGCCCAATCCCTTGAGGCGGAGCACCTGTCGGAGGGGGTAAAAAGCGATGAGGATCGCGCCGCCCATCGCCAGTTTGTCCTGACCTGGGTACAACCGGGGCTTGCGGGGTTGATGGATGGGTCGGTGTCAACGCTTGCACCGATCTTTGCCACCGCTTTTGCCACGGGGGACACCTGGACGACCTTCCTTGTCGGGCTTGCAGCATCGGTCGGGGCCGGGATTTCCATGGGGTTCACAGAGGCGGCTTCTGACGATGGTGAACTGTCCGGTCGTGGTTCGCCCGTGAAACGCGGCTTTGCTTCGGGCATCATGACAACGCTTGGCGGGCTGGGTCATGCGCTGCCCTATCTGATCACGGATTTCTGGACTGCCACGACCATCGCAATCATCGTTGTGTTTATCGAGCTTTGGGCGATTGTCTGGATCCAGAACCGATTCATGGAAACACCTTTTCTGCGCGCGACATTTCAGGTTGTCCTTGGCGGTGCGCTGGTCTTTGGTGCGGGGGTTCTGATCGGCGCTGGGTAGGAAATATAATTGACGGTGACAATTATATTTCCAAGGTGCCGCAATCATGTTAACCACGCCCTATGTTAGCGATTTTTCTGAAGACGTTGCCTTTCTTCGGCCTGATCGGGCTTGGCTATTGGGCCTGCCGCACGCGGTTCTTTACGGAGGAGGCCGCGGCCTACCTGACAAAATTCGTTTTCTATTTCGCCCTTTCAGCGATGTTGTTCGGTTTTGCCTCTTCGCTGCCGATCTCGGAGATTTTTGACCTTCACTTCGTGCTTGCCTACCTCCTTGGGTGTTTCGTGGTTTACCTGCTGGTGTTTGCCGTTGCCATGGCGCGCAAGGTTGGGGTGGAGGAAGCCGCGGTAGAGGCCCAATGCGGTGTCATCGGCAATACCGGCTTTCTTGGTGTGCCGATGCTCGTCGTGCTGCTGGGGGAGGAGGCCGCCGGCCCCGTTCTGATGGTGCTGGCACTTGATCTGATCGTGTTCAGCTCCCTGATTGTCATCATCATCACTGCCGCGCGTGAGGGGCGGATGAGCCTTTCGATCATCGGTACGCTGGCGTTGGGGTTGTTGAAAAACCCGATGATCGTTGCGATGAGCCTTGGCCTGTTGATTTCTGTTTCCGGTGTCACATTGCCCGCTCCGGTGACAGAGTTCCTGACCATCCTCGGTGCTGCGGCAACGCCGGGTGCATTGTTCGCAATCGGTGCTTCCCTTGCCGGAAAATCGGCGGAACGGGTGAGCGTTGCCGCCTGGCTGAGCTTTGCCAAGCTGTTCCTGCACCCCGCTGCGGTTGCAGTGGCGGCGTTGTGGATGTTTGATGTCGAGCCATTTGCCGCCAAAGTCATGATCGCCGCTGCTGCGTTGCCTGTGGCAGGAAATATCTACATTCTCGCCCAGCATTACGGTGTAGCGCCGCAACGGGTGAGCGCCTCGATTTTAATCTCGACAATCATCAGTGTTGTGACCGTCACCGCGGTCATTGCCATTCTACAGGGGTGAATGAACCATGTTCTTTCTTGACGACGTCAAATACGAACCGATCCCGCTGCCTGATCGCGCGGAGATGAGCGATGAAGAAATGCAGGCGGCGGCGGAGGATTTCCTCACCTTCATGCAGAAACGCCATACGGTGCGCGACTATACCGACCGCCCGGTTCCGCGCGACGTGATTGAGCGCTGTATTGCCGCCGCCGGGACCGCGCCAAGCGGGGCCAATCACCAGCCCTGGCATTTCGTTGCGATCTCCAAAGCAGAGATGAAAGCTCGCGTGCGTGCCGCCGCCGAGGAGGAAGAGGAAAACTTCTACGCCGGCGGCGCGGGGGAGGAATGGCTTAAAGCCCTGGAACCGGTTGGCACCAATGCCGACAAGCCGCACCTGACGGATGCACCCTGGCTGATTGTCGTTTTTGCGCAGCGTTGGGGCGAAACGAAGGACGGCCATCGTTACAAGAATTACTACGTGCCGGAAAGTGTTGGCATCGCCTGCGGGTTTCTGCTGACCGCGCTGCACCACGCCGGGCTGGTCAGCCTGACCCATACGCCAAACCCAATGCGCTTCCTCAATGAAATGTGCGGTCGCCCGGCATCGGAAAAGCCGATCATGATCGTCGCTGTCGGCCACCCGGCAGAGGGTGCGACAGTTCCAGCCGTTGCCAAGATCAAGAAACCCCTGAAGGATATCCTCACCACATTCTGAGGAGGCCACCCCATGCCTGTTATCCTGTCCGGTGCCTACCGCGTATTCTTTCCTGCGGCTGGTCTGTTTGCGGCGCTGGCTGTGCCGCTTTGGTTTGCGATCTATGTCGGGGCGGATATGCCCTACCCGGCGGAGGCCTATGCCTGGCATCGGCATGAGCTGATCTTTGGCTACCTGTCCGCAGCACTTGCGGGCTTCCTTCTGACGGCGATCCCGAACTGGACCGGGCGTGCACCGGTGGCCGGGAGGCGGTTGCTTGGATTATTCCTCCTCTGGGTTTTGGCGCGGATTGCGTATTTTTTGATACCCGAAACAGGTGGCTGGCTATCGGTTGCCTTCCTGCTTGTGCTGGCGATCCTGTCGGCGCATGAAATTCTGCGCGGCGGGAACATCCGCAACTTGCCGATCTGCGCGATGGTACTGCTGTTTGCACTTGCAGACCTCCTGTTTCTACTGGTCAGTGAACCCCTGGGCCAGAATATGGCGCTGGGCCTGGCGCTGGTGATGATGGCGTTGATTGGCGGGCGCGTGACGCCGGCCTTCACCCGGAACTGGCTGAAAATGCACGGTGTCGCCAATGGCCCGGTGGCGTTTGGCCTGATTGACCGTCTTGCGCTGATCGCCACTGTTGCGGCGGTGCTAAGCTGGCTTATTGCGCCCACCGGACGGTTGGTGCCTCTGCTTGCCCTATGCGCCGCGCTTCTGCTGCTGTTGCGGCTTTCACGCTGGAAGGGCGCAGCAGTTGCGCGCGAACCCCTGTTGCTGGCGCTTCACCTGGCCTATCTCTGGCTGCCGATAAGCTTTGCCTTGCTTGCCTTTAGCGCCTGGTCGCCCGCACCGTTTTTCATGGTCGGGGCGCATGTTCATGCGATCGGGGCCGGGGCTGTTGGCTCCATGACGCTGATCGTGATGGCGCGTGCCCTTCTGGGCCATTCCGGGCGACCGATTTCCGGCACTCGGGTGGATTGGCTCATGCTTGGGCTGGTCCAGCTTGGGGCGATCGCTCGGGTTGCCGCAGCCCTTGGCTGGGAGATGGGCCTGCACCTTGCCGCGACGTTCTGGCCGCTGGGCTTTCTGATCTTTGTGCTGAAATACACGCCTATCGCCTTTGCCGCACGTCGGGGGTAGGGTCAACACAACGAATAGGAGCCGCGCCCATGGAAACCATCAGTGAAAACAAGTGCTTTGGCGGTGTGCAGGGGGTTTATACCCATGCCTCTGATATCTGTGCCTGTGACATGACCTTTGGCCTGTTTCTTCCGGCCGAGGCGCAGGATGGCCCGGTCCCGGTGCTCTGGTATCTCTCGGGTCTCACCTGCACCCACGAAAACGCCATGACAAAGGCCGGTGCGCAGGCCTGGGCAGCGGAACAGGGGATTGCGCTGGTCTTTCCCGACACCTCGCCGCGGGGGCCGGATGTAGCCGATGATGAGGCTTATGACCTTGGGCAGGGTGCGGGCTTCTACGTGAATGCGACGGAAAACCCGTGGGCACCGCATTTCCAGATGTGGGATTACGTGGCAGAGGAGTTGCCGGGCCTGCTGACCGCAAACTTCGCTATAGATGAGGCGCGGCAGGCGATTACCGGCCATTCGATGGGTGGCCACGGGGCGCTGACGCTGGCGATGGGGCTGCCGGGGCGGTTCCGGTCGGTGTCAGCCTTTGCACCGATCGCCCATCCGATGGAAAGCGACTGGGGACGGAAACAGCTTTCGGCCTATCTGGGTGATGACCCGGCCAGGTGGCAGGGGCATGACGCTACCCAAATGATGACGGACACCGGGTTTGATGGCCCGGTTCTGGTCGATCAGGGTGGGGCGGATCAGTTTCTTGACCTGTTGCAGCCGGAGGCGCTGTCCGCCGCGATGGCCGCACGGCGGCAGGAAGGGGTCTTTCGTATGCAGAAAGGCTATGATCACAGCTATTTCTTCGTGTCGAGTTTTATCGAAGATCACGTGAGTTTCCATGCAGAGGCGCTCTGGTCGTGACGGCGATCTACGTTGATGCCGATGCCTGCCCGGTAAAGGCAGAAGCCGAACGCGTCGCCACACGGCACAGAATCCGGCTGTTCATCGTGTCTAACGGCGGGCTGCGACCGTCGCAAAACCCGCTGGTTGAAACCGTGATCGTGCCGGATGGGCCGGATGTGGCGGATATGTGGATTGCCGACCGCGCCGGGCCGGGTGATGTCGTGGTGACGGGGGATATCCCGCTTGCTGCAAAATGCATTGAGGCCGGGGCGCGGGTGGTGCGCCATAACGGAGAGGTTTTTACCGAAGCCAATATCGGCAACCAGCTTGCAACCCGTGACCTGATGGCGGATCTGCGTGCGGCGGACCCGTTTCGACAGGGCGGGGGCCGCGCCTTTTCTAAGGCAGACAGGAGCCGTTTTCTCGACGTGATGGAGCGGGAAGTGCGGGCGGCACTAAAGAACTGAACGCTCTTCATGCTCTGCAGGCATTCATCGCTAAAAAGGTCCCGGAGGGACTGTTGAGCGGCGATTAAAAACGACCCGTCGTCGCAAAAGTTATAGAATGGTGCCGAATTCCCGGTTCAATGGGCCAGTGAGCATCGAACAAGATACCGCGACCGCGACGGGCATCATCAAGAGCGGCGCTGTGGCAGCCATTCTGGCTGTCCTGTGTTTCACGATGAATGACATTGTGATCAAGATGCTGTCGGGGGGGTATGCGCTTCACCAGATCGTGCTGATTAGAACGATTTTTGGCCTCTGCCTGCTGCTGGGCGTGATTGTGCCGCTTGAGGGAGGGTTTCGCTCTCTCGCAACACGTCGCCCTGGGTTGCACGCGATCCGGGGGCTTTGCGTCGTGCTGGCAAATTCCACGTTCTTCCTTGCGCTTGCGGTCCTGCCCTATGCGGATGCGGCGGGTGTGTTTTTCATCAGCCCGTTGCTGATCACCGCTTTCGGCGCTCTGTTTCTCGGCGAAAAGGTGGGGCTGTTTCGCTGGCTTGCGGTGATTGTCGGGCTGGTGGGTGTGCTGATCATGCTTAACCCGGGGGGAGAGGTTCGGTTTGCGCTGTTGTTGCCGATGCTTGCTGCGCTGTTCTACGCGCTTTTACATACGCTTACCCGCAAGATCGGTGTTGCTGACAGCGCCGCAGCGATGAGTTTTTACATCGCGCTGACCTTTCTCGTGGTGTCAAGCGGGATCGGGCTGACATTTGGGGACGGGCGCTACGCCAACCAGGGCCCGGAGATTTTCCATTTCCTGTTTCGGCCGTGGATCTGGCCACCTGTGGGGGATTGGGCCTGGTTCTTTTTGATAGGCATGGCGTCCATTTCCGGCGGCTATTTCATCAGCCAGGCCTACCGCACGACAGAGGCGAGCCTGATCGCGCCGTTGGAATACACCGCGCTCCCCATCGCGATTGCTGCGGATATCGTGATTTTTGCAACCTGGCCAGAGCTGCGGGTCTGGGCCGGAATCGCGTTGATCGCGGGTGCCGGATTGTTCGTCTTCCGGCGCGAACGGACGCCGCGCAAACGCAGCTATCGCAGATAGGCTTGCCGCCGGGCGCGGGCTCTGTATCAATGATCCAAAAGCGGGAGAGGCGCATGAGCAAAATTAAAGCTGTCATTTTCGACATCGGGAACGTGCTGATCGAATGGCAGCCCGAACGCTTTTACGACGCCGCGATCGGTGCGGAGCGTCGTAAGGAAATGTTCGCCGCCGTTGACCTGCATGAGATGAACAATCAGGTCGATCTTGGCGGGGTGTTCCGGGAAACGATCTACGACACGGCAGAGGCCTATCCGGAATATCGTGCGGAAATCCGCATGTGGCATGATCGGTGGATCGAAATGGCCGCCCCGGTGATAGATCATTCGGTGTCGCTTCTCAGGGCGCTACGGGCCAAGCGCGTGCCGGTCTTTGCGCTCACCAACTTTGGGGTTGAGAGCTTTGCTTATGCGGAAACGCATTATGAATTTCTGGGCGAATTTGACCGGCGCTATATCTCCGGGCACATGAAGCGGGTGAAGCCGGATGCAGAGATCTACGCGATGGTGGAGCGCGATTGCGGGCTTGCGCCGGAAAGCCTGCTTTTCGCCGATGACCGGGCCGAAAACATCGCGGCGGCAGAGGCGCGCGGTTGGCAGGGGCATCTGTTTGAGGGGCCGCAGGGCTGGGCTGATGATCTGGTGCGTCGCGGCCTTCTGACACTGGCAGAGGCCGCACCATGAGCGTGCCTTTCATATCGGATGTGGTGGAGCCTCAGCTCGACTGGCTCGCGCTTTGTGATGTTTTTGATGCAGGCCACCAAAGGCCAAAAGCAGATATTGGTGACACATTTCTTTACCGCGATCCCGATACGCTTTTGTCCCGCTCGGCCTTCATCGACGGGATGGGCGTGCTGGTGAAATCGGCAACCGTTTTTCCGAACAATCCCGCCATTGGGAAATCCGTGGTGAACGGTGCCGTAAGCCTGTTTTCCGATGGTGACGGAACGCTTGAGGCACTGATCGATTTTCATCTCGTGACCAAATGGAAAACCGCCGGCGATAGTGTTCACGCGGCGCGCAAACTGGCGCGGCCTGACAGTGCGGTGATCCTGATCATCGGCGCAGGAACGGTAGGGCGCAACCTCAGGGCTGCCTATGGGCGTGCTTTCCCCAATGCGCGGTTTCTGATCTGGAACAGGACGGTGGCTACGGCGGAGGCCTTTTCAGCCGATTTTGACAACACAGATGTCGTTGCTGACCTGGAAACCGGGGTGCGCGAGGCCGATATTGTCACCTCTGCCACCATGGCCACGGCACCTTTGATCCGGGGCGAATGGCTGCGGCCGGGCCAGCACATCGACCTGATCGGGGCCTATCGCGCTGACATGCGCGAAGCGGATGACGATGCACTTCGCTGCGCGCGCCTGTTTGTCGACAGCCGGGATACCACGCTGGACCATATCGGGGAGTTGAAGATCCCGCTTGCTGAAGGGGTCATTACCCCTGACAATGTGATTGCGGACTACTATGACGCGCCGGAAACCTTTGCCAGGACATCTGATGATGAGATCACCCTGTTCAAAAACGGCGGTGGTGCGCATCTGGACCTGATGACCAGCCGATATATTCTATCCGTATGGGAGGAAAATAGATGATCACTGAATCACAGATCGAGGAATTTCAACGCCACGGCGCAACCTGTATCCGTGGTGCCTTTGCCGATTGGGTCGATGTCATTGCCGCCGGGATAGACCGGAATATGGCGCATCCTGGCGAATATGCCTCCGAAAACGCGGTGACGGAGGGGCGGTTCTTTGACGACTACTGCAACTGGACGCGCATCCCGGAATTTGAACGGGTGGTGCGCGAAAGCCCGGCGGCGGGGATCGCGGCAAAGGCGATGCGGTCGGAGCGCGCGCAGTTTTTCCACGATCATGTGTTGGTCAAGGAAAGCGGCACGCCAAAGCCAACGCCCTGGCATCAGGATGGGCCTTATTACTTTGTGGAGGGGCAACAAACCGTCAGCTTCTGGATTCCGATCGACCCTGTCGATACGGCGAGCTTGCGCCTGATCGCCGGATCGCACCTCTGGGACAAGCCCGTGCGTCCGGTCAGCTGGGCCGATGACAGCGACTTTTATGAAGGCGACCACGAATGGGTAGAGGTGCCCGACCCTGATGGTGTGGATGATGGGCGGTTCACGATCCTTGAATGGGCGATGCAACCCGGTGATGCTGTGTTGTTTGACTATCGCACGGTGCACGGCGCACGCGGCAATCCAAAAGGCGGGCGCCGCCGGGCACTTTCGCTTCGTTGGGTCGGGGACGATGCGCGCTATGTCGAAAGGCCGGGCCGGACCTCGCCACCTTTTCCGGGGCACGGGATGGTGGGCGGCCAGCGCCTGCGTGACGATTGGTTCCCGATCATTGTGGATGGGCGCTGACATCCCTGCGCTGATCTGATTGCACGGCAGGACTCAGCGCCGATAGTCTGCCCCGGTGGTTACAGGTTTTCGCTCTGCGGCATACCAAGGACGTGGTAGCCGCCATCGACCGTGATGATTTCGCCGGAAGTGCAGGCGCCATAGTCTGATGCGAGGTAGACCGCCGTGCCGCCGATCGCCTCAAGCGTTGCATTGGCACGCAGGGGGGCGTTGGCTTCGGTCTGGCGAAAGGTTTTGCGCGCACCGGAAATCGCAGCCCCTGCCAGCGTCTTCATCGGCCCCGGCGAAATCGCATTGACGCGGATACCATCCGGCCCAAGGTCATTGGCAAGGTAACGCACTGCGCTTTCCAACGCCGCCTTTGCCACGCCCATCACGTTGTAATAAGGTGTTACGCGGTTCGACCCCTGATAGGTCAGGGTCAGGATTGTGCCGCCATCCTTCATCAACGGCGCGGCGCGCTTAGCGACATCGACCAGCGAAAAACAGGAAATACACATCGAGTTCTTGAAATTCTCGCGTGTCGTATTGATGAAGCGCCCGGCCAGTTCATTCTTATCTGAATAGGCAATCGCATGGACCAGAAAATCAAGGCTGCCCCATTCATCCGAAAGGGTCTGAAAGGCCGCGTCCATTGACGCATCATCGGTCACATCGACATCCACCATGATCGAAGAACCCAGGCTTTCGGCCAGTGGTTGCACGCGTTTGCCAAAGGCCTCCCCCTGATAGGAGAATGCAAGCTCCGCGCCCTCGGCGGCCATTGCTTTAGCTATTCCCCAGGCGATTGAACGCTCATTGGCGACCCCCATCACAAGGCCGCGCTTCCCCTTCATCAAATCAGGCATATGAAATCATCCGTGATATTTGCTCATTGCGATGGTGCCATTGGTGCCACCAAAGCCAAAACTGTTTGACATAACCGTATCGAGCCCGGCGTTTTCGACGAACTCTGTTGCAATCTCGTCGGGGTGAATTTCGGGATCCAACTCCTCGATATTCGCGCTGGGCGCAATGAAATCGTCGCGCAGCATAATCAGGGAATAGATCGCCTCATGCACACCGGCGCCGCCAAGGCAGTGACCGGTGACAGATTTGGTTGAAGTGATCGGCGGCACATTACCTTCGCCAAAGACGCGGCGCACGGCATGAACTTCTGTCACGTCGCCCGCCGGGGTGGAGGTGCCATGCGCGTTGATATAGCCAACCTTGCGGTCGCCGATGGTATCAAGGGCCAGCTTCATTGACCGTTCGGCCCCTTCACCAGAGGGGGCCACCATATCATGACCGTCAGAGGTCGCGCCGTAACCGGTGACCTCGGCGTAGATCTTCGCACCCCGGGCCAGCGCGTGATCTAGGTCTTCAAGAACGACAACGCCACCGCCGCCGGAAATCACAAACCCATCGCGGTTGGCGTCAAACGCGCGCGACGCCTTCTGCGGCGTGTCATTGTATTTGGAGGACATCGCCCCCATCGCGTCAAACAGGCAGGACAGTGTCCAGTCGAGCTCCTCGCCGCCGCCGGCAAAGATCACGTCCTGTTTTCCCATCTGGATTTGCTCAACACCATTGCCGATGCAGTGCAGACTGGTGGTGCAGGCTGAGGTGATCGAGTAGTTCACCCCCTTGATCTTGAACGGCGTCGCAAGACAGGCCGAATTTGTGGAGGACATGCAGCGCGTCACCATGAACGGCCCCATACGTTTGGGGGCGCCTTTTTCCTTCACAATGTTATGGGCGAGGAAGAAGTTCGATGTCGACGGCCCGCCTGATCCCATCACCAGCCCGGTGCGGTCATTGGAGACTTCACCTTCCTCCAGCCCGGAATCGCGGATCGCCTCTTCCATGGCGAGGTAGTTGTAGGCCGCACCCGGCCCCATGAAGCGCATTTGTCGTTTGTCGATATGTTCGGCAGGATCAATCTGTGGCATGCCGTGAATCTGACAGCGGAACCCGTGTTCGGTATACTCCGGCGCAGGCACGATGCCGGATTTTCCGCTTTTGAGGGCAGCGGTGACTTCGTCGACGTTGTTCCCGATTGAGGAAACAATGCCCATTCCTGTGATGACGACGCGGCGCATGGCGCTCTCCTTCATTTGCCTCTGGTTGGTCTGGCCCCCTTTATCAGGGGTCTGTGTCAGCTATTTGCAACCGAAAGGCCGACTTTCATATTCGATACGGCGTAGACTTCTTCACCATCGGCCAGCACGCGGCCATCGGCAATACCCATCTTCAGCTTGCGGTCAATAACCCGGGTGAAATCAACAAAATAGGTCAGCATTTTGCGGGCCGGTGTCACCATACCCTTGTTTTTCACCTCTCCTACACCAAGCGCCATACCCAGCCCGGGCCATCCGCGCCAGCCAAGGTTAAAGCCGGTCAACTGCCACAGCCCATCCAGGCCAAGGCAGCCGGGCATGATCGGATTGCCCGGAAAATGACATTCAAAAAACCACAGATCGGGTGTGATATCGAATTCAGCAACCACATGGCCTTTGCCATGCGCACCACCGTCCGCGGATATTTCGGTGATCCGATCCATCATCAGCATGGGCGGTTCCGGCAGCTGGGCATTGCCAGGGCCGAATAATTCGCCCCGCGCACATTTCAAAAGCCCTTCTTTGTCAAAACTGCTCGGATATGTAGTCATAAACCCGCCCTGTTGTTTGTTGTCTTTCATACTTTCCCCTCCTGTAGCAGAGCGTGCAAAGCGCTGGCAAGGGCCGCCCCTGTCGCATGGTCACGCTGGTTTTGATTTGAAATCAGACACAAAATCCAACTATATGAAGGACAAATGTGACGAAAGGTGCCTTTATGGATGTGCAGGCAATCGAACGGGGGACGGAATGGCTGGCGGGTGCAGGGTTGCGCCCGACGCGACAACGGCTGTCTTTGGCCGCCCTGTTGATTGGTGACGGGCAGGATCGCCACGTCACCGCCGAAAGCCTGTTTGCCACTGCTGAAACCAGTGGGGAAAAGGTGTCGCTGGCCACCGTTTACAACACGCTGAAGGCATTCTGTGACGCGGGGCTGATGCGGGAAATCACCGTCGATGGGCAGAAAAGCTATTTTGACACGAATATCTCGGACCATCCGCATTTCTTCTGGGAAGAGGATCACGCCCTGACCGATGCTCCGGCGGAGGAGCTGGAACTCGCCCGCGTGCCCGAAGCGCCCGAAGGGACGGAGATTGCCAAGGTTGATGTGGTGATCCGGCTGCGGCGGACGTAAGCACCAATAGGAACGCTAGGCGGTCGAAACGCGGGCCACCGGGCTGAACAGGCGCGCCACCCGGCTCATGTCGCCTTTCGTACGAACCCCCACATGCCAAGCAACCCAAGCGCTGCAAAGGGTAGGCATCCGGCAAAGACCGCGCGCGCAACCCCGCGCAGGGTTTCGGCATCCGCTTCGGCTGAAAACCCTGCCGCATTGGCATAGATCCCGCAGAGTGCAGCCCCCGCCGCCAGCCCGAATCGAGCCACCGTTGGCAAGGCGCCTGAGGTGCGGGCAAGTTCTGCCGGGGGCGAAACCGCCTTCACCCGCCGCAGGATAAAGGTGTAGGCGGAGCCAAATCCGATGCCTTCAGCTACCGACAGCAGCGCCACCATCCAGACAGGCCCTATCGGCATAAAGATCAGCAGGCCCACAACCGACAGCACAACGAGGCTGACACCACCGATGATCCAGTGTCTGTCCAGTCGTTCGGGAGAGCCCGAAACAACAATGGCTGCGCCGCTCCAGCCGATGGAAGCCCCGGCAAGCACATAGCCGATCACCACCGGCGGCGTGTCGTGCAGCCCGGCCAGAAGCACAGGACCATAAGAAGACAATCCCATGACTCCGATTGCCAGCCCGGTCCACATCAAAAGCGCGGCGCCAGCCGGGTGGGACAGGCGAAAAGCGCCACGCGGCAGCATCCGGTTTGCCTCTGCCATGCCGTCAAGGCGCAGAAACAGTGCAAGCGCAACGACCCCGGTCACAATCAGGATCGGCGTGCGCGTCGGGGATACATCAATCCCGGCGCTGGCAATCAGGAATACGCCAAGGGTGAGCAGCGCAAGCCTGCGCAGAGGCAAGCCGGGGCTTTCGCCCGTGCTGTCCGGCGCATCGTCGATCCCCCGGGCAAGGAATATCCACAAGGCAAGCACCAGCGCCTGGGCCAGAAAAGCGCCAAACCCCCAGCGCCAGGTAGCATATTCAACAAAAAATGCTCCGATCAGCGGGCCCAGGAAAGCCGAAGCCCCCCAGAGCGCGGAAATAACAGCCATGATGCGCGGTGCGAGCCGGGCCGGGAACAAGAGGTTGATGGCAATGAACGTCAGCGCCACAAGGCCTCCGCCACCCAGCCCTTGCAACACCCGGCCTGCAAGCAGCACGTGCATTGTCGGGGCCAGCATTGAAATGGCGCAACCCAGCGCAAAGGTCAGCGCGCAGATGCCCATCGGACGGCGAACGCCAAACCGCAGGGATGTGATCGCGGCAGAGGCCCCGGCAACG
>CAYTUW010000009.1:0-32599 GCA_964441435.1 uncultured Rhodobacterales bacterium | reverse complement strand
ACGTCCACCCCAGCCCATGTTCGAACAGACCACGGTGATCGGTTCCCGGTCGATCATCGCTTCGATCGGCACCCCTTCGACCTCGGCCGCCTCGGCAAATTCTGTGCGCCGCGCGCCGTGTTCGTACCCCTTGCCGAAGGTGTTTTTCACCTCACGGATCTGCTCTGCAATGCGCTCCCATTGGAGCGCTTCGGTTTCCAGCAGATCCTCCAGGGCGGCGCGTTCCTCCATCAGCGCGCCTTGTTCGCGCAAAAGTTCCATTTCCTCAAGCCGCCTGAGGGACCGAAGCCGCATGTTGAGGATGGCCTCGGCCTGCAATTCGCTGAGTTCCCCATCGCCGGCGGCGGGGGAAACATAGTCGCTTTCATCCGTGGCGCGCACGTGATCCTTTGACCAATCCTCGCGCATAAGCGCGGCTTTCGGATCCTCGTCATAGCGGATGATGTCAATCACACGGTCAAGGTTCAGAAAGGCAACGATCAACCCTTCGAGAACCTCAAGCCGGTGGTCGATCTTATCCATCCGGTGCCGGCTGCGGCGCAGCAGCACGTCGCGGCGATGATCGAGGAAGGCGCGCAAAACCTCTTTCAGGCTACAGACCTTTGGCGTCACCCCGTCGATCAGCACATTCATGTTCAGGCTAAATCGGGTTTCAAGGTCTGACGTCCGAAACAGCGTATTCATCAGAACATCGGCATCGACATTCTTGGACTTCGGTTCCAGTACCAGCCGGATGTCATCGGCGCTTTCGTCGCGCACATCGGCAAGGATCGGCAGTTTCTTTTGCTGGATCAGTTCAGCGATCTTTTCGATCAGCTTCGACTTCTGCACCTGATAGGGAATTTCCGTGACCACAATCTGCCACTGGCCACGGCCCAGTTCCTCCACCTCCCATTTCGACCGCAGGCGAAAGGCGCCGCGCCCGGTGCGGTAGGTTTCGGCCATGCTTTCGGGCGGTTCGACAATCACGCCGCCGGTCGGGAAATCCGGCCCTTTGACGTAGTTCAGCAACGTGTCATCGCGCGCATCCGGTGTCTTGATCAGATGCAGGCAGGCCTCACACAGTTCGCCGATATTATGGGGCGGGATATTGGTCGCCATGCCAACAGCGATGCCTGATGCGCCATTGGCCAGCAGGTTGGGAATGGCGGCGGGCAGCACAACCGGTTCGGTCAGGCGGCCATCGTAATTGTCGCGGAAATCGACAGCGTTTTCTTCCAGACCTTCCAGCAGCGCTTCGGCGACCACGGTCATCCGCGCCTCCGTATAGCGTGAGGCCGCCGGGTTATCGCCGTCGATGTTGCCAAAATTCCCCTGCCCGTCAACGAGCGGATAACGCACCGCAAAATCCTGGGCGAGCCGCGCCATCGCGTCATAAATCGCCGCATCGCCATGCGGATGGAAATCGCCCATCGTATCGCCGGAGATCTTGGCCGATTTCAGGAATTTCCCACCCGCGGCCAGCTTCAGCCGATGCATGGCATAAAGGATGCGTCGATGCACCGGTTTCAGCCCGTCCCGCGCATCCGGCAGCGCCCGGTGCATGATCGTCGACAGCGCATAGGTCAGATAGCGGTCCCCGATCGCACGGCTCAGGGATTCGGCGATCTCATTCGGCTCGATCTTGGGGCTGTCGGTCTGCTCATTCATAGATGATGTGATACAGGCGTGATTCCGACACGTCCAGCGGTCAGAGATGCAAATTACACGCACACCCGTCAGGAAGCAGCGAAAGGAGCCAATTAAGATTGCTGACTGATCTGGCTTGGCCTACTTCTCAACAAAATCAGCGGGCAGGAACAAATGGCAAAATCCATTCTGATTACCGGATCATCCTCGGGCATTGGTCATGATGCGGCGCAACATCTGCGCGAACGTGGCTGGCGGGTCTTTGCAAGTTGTCGCAAGCAGGTGGATTGCGACCGCCTGCGCGCCATGGGGTTTGATGCGCCCCGGATTGATTACGAGGGCGAAGCCACAATCGAAGCAGGCCTTGCAGAGGTTCTGGCGGCAACGGGCGGTACGCTGGATGCGCTGTTCAACAACGGGGCCTATGCGATCCCCGGTCTGGTAGAGGATCTGCCGCGCGATGCACTGCGCACGATTTTCGAAGCCAATTTCTTTGGGGTGCATGATCTGACTCGCCGCGTGATCCCCGTAATGCGGGCGCAGGGGCATGGCCGGATCGTGAATTGTTCGTCGATCCTTGGGTTTGCGGCGCTGCGGATGCGCGGCGCTTATAATGCGACGAAATTCGCTATGGAGGGGCTGACCGATACGCTGCGGCTTGAACTCGCCGATACGGAGATTCACCCGATCCTGATTGAGCCGGGGCCAGTCACTACCAAAATCCGCGTGAACAGCCAGGCACCGTTTGAACGCTGGATTGACTGGGAAGGTTCCGCGCGGCGCGACCTATATGAAAATCGGCTGATACCAAGACTTTACGCTGAAGGCGGCAAGCCTGATCCGTTTGAGCTTCCGCCATCGGCGGTAACAAAGAAACTGGTCCACGCGATTGAAAGCCGTCGCCCGCGCCCGCGTTATTATGTGACGACGCCGACCCACGCCATGGGGCTGATGAAGCGGGCGCTACCCACCCGGTGGCTGGACTGGGTCGCGCGAAAGGCCGGCTAACCGGGTCTGCTCTGACCGGGCCGCATTGGGTAAATTCCGTCACGGTTTAAAACCGCCCTTCGCATTTCGCTTAAAAAGCTCTACATCAGGGGCAAGCGAAAGGAACGATATGCTGTCCGACCCACTTTTTTACCTCGTTGTAATTTCTGTCCTCATCGTGTTGGTGATCCTGATGATCGGCATCGGCGGCTTTGCCAAGGGCGGGGATTTCAACCGTAAACACGCCAATCGGATCATGCGGTATCGCATTGCCGCCCAGGCGGTGGCGGTGCTGGTCATCCTGCTGTTCATCTACCTGCGGGGCGGCTGATGATTGTTCTGAACAAGCTTTACACCAAAACCGGTGATGGCGGGGAAACAGCACTTGGCGATGGATCGCGCGTGGCCAAAGACGCCGCGCGCGTCACCGCCTATGGCACCGTGGATGAGTTGAATTCCACCGTTGGCCTCGCCCGGCTCCACGCAGGGGGCGACGTAGACCACCAGCTTGCGGCCATCCAGAATGACCTTTTTGATCTCGGTGCGGACCTGTGTCGCCCGGATATGGAAGCGGATGCAGAGGCGGAGTATCCACCGCTGCGGACCGCCGATCGCCAGGTGGAGCGGCTTGAGGCGGAAATCGACGCCATGACGGCGGAACTGGCACCGCTCCGCAGTTTCATCCTGCCTGGTGGCGCGGCATTAGCAGCGCATCTGCACCTTTGCCGTACTGTTGCACGCCGTGCGGAACGCTGCGCTGTTACCCTGTCCGGCACCGAAACCGTGAACCCGGCCGCAGTGCGATACCTTAATCGCCTGTCCGACTGGTTCTTTGCCGCCGCGCGCATGGCCAACAATCAGGGCGCGGATGATGTGCTCTGGGTGCCGGGGGCGAATCGTTGATCGCTGGACCAAACCCGTTCAAACGGGTTTGCACCGGATTTGATAATCCGGTGAGAAGCGCCTTCCAAGGCGCTTGATCCAGGACGCCTTGAA
This sequence comes from uncultured Rhodobacterales bacterium, assembly GCA_964441435.1. Classification (GTDB taxonomy): domain Bacteria; phylum Pseudomonadota; class Alphaproteobacteria; order Rhodobacterales; family Rhodobacteraceae; genus CAYTUW01. The sequence goes on along the minus strand of CAYTUW010000009.1, from coordinate 28,987 downwards.
GCGTCTTGCCGCCAGTTTCGCTGATTTCCGCGAAAACCTGACGTCAGAATGACGCAGCAGGTCGATTTTGCCCTGTTTTCCCTTGAAACGACCCGCTAACACTTTGGCCGAGGAACATCAGGCGCATGTTGTGCCTGTTTATGAGGAGACCCGCGCATGAAGGTGCTAGTGCCCGTCAAACGCGTCATCGACTACAACGTGAAGGTCCGCGTGAAGGCGGATGGTTCCGGTGTCGATCTCGCCAATGTCAAAATGTCGATGAACCCCTTTGACGAAATCGCCGTCGAAGAGGCCATTCGCCTGAAGGAAGCCGGCAAGGCCGAAGAGATCATCGCCGTTTCCATCGGTGTCAAACAGGCACAGGAAACGCTGCGCACCGCGCTCGCAATGGGGGCTGACCGTGCGATCCTTGTTGTCGCGGCAGATGACGTTCACACGGATATCGAACCACTGGCGGTTGCCAAGATCCTTGCCAAAGTGGTTGAGGAAGAGGCCCCCGGCCTTGTTCTCTGCGGCAAACAGGCAATCGACAATGACATGAACGCGACGGGGCAGATGCTGTCGGCACTGCTGGGCTGGTCGCAAGCCACCTTTGCATCTGAAGTCGATATCGACGGTGACAGCGCCAAGGTCACGAGAGAAGTTGATGGCGGGTTGCAGACGATCGCGGTCAAGATGCCGACGGTTGTGACCGTGGACCTGCGTCTGAATGAGCCGCGCTACGCGAGCCTGCCCAACATCATGAAGGCCAAGAAAAAGCCGCTCGATGAAAAGACCGCGGCGGATTACGGCGTTGATGTCAGCCCTCGGCTGGAAATCGTTTCGACAACGGAACCTGAAGCCCGCAAGGCTGGCGAAATCGTCGGCTCCGTGGATGAGCTGATCACGAAACTCAAAGAAGCGGGGGCTCTCTGATGGCTGTTCTTCTTCTCGCCGAAGTCAACAATGGCGACCTTGCGCTTGATGCCACCGCAAAGGCGGTGACAGCAGCGCAACAGATGGGCGACGTCACAGTGCTTGCCGCTGGGGCCTCTGCGGCGGCGGCAGGCGATGCGGCGGCCAAAATCGACGGTGTGTCGAAGGTGCTGGTCGCCGAAGACCCGGTTCTTGGCCATCGGCTTGCTGAATCGACCGCGGCACTGATCGTGTCGCTCGCGGGCGATTACGATCACATCGTTGCCCCGGCCACCACGGACGCCAAGAACGTGATGCCGCGCGTGGCTGCCCTGCTGGATGTCATGATGATTTCTGATGTGTCCGGCGTTGTGGACGCCGATACATTTGAACGCCCGATCTATGCGGGCAACGCGGTGCAGACCGTGAAATCCTCTGATGCAAAAAAGGTGGTGACGATCCGTACCTCCACCTTTGATGCGGCGGGCGAGGGCGGCGGCACCCCTGTCGAAACCATCGGCGCGGCAGGGGATCCGGGCCTGTCGTCCTGGGTTGAAGACAAGGTCGCCGAAAGTGATCGTCCTGAGCTCACCTCTGCCGGGGTTGTGGTATCCGGCGGTCGCGGTGTCGGCTCTGAGGCGGATTTCAAACTGATCGAAGCGCTGGCTGACAAGCTCGGTGCGGCGGTTGGTGCTTCCCGCGCGGCGGTGGATTCCGGCTATGCGCCGAACGACTGGCAGGTTGGGCAGACCGGCAAGGTTGTCGCACCGGACCTTTACGTTGCGGTCGGCATATCCGGCGCCATCCAGCACCTCGCAGGGATGAAGGACAGCAAAATCATTGTCGCCATCAACAAGGATGAAGAGGCGCCAATCTTCCAGGTTGCCGATTACGGCCTGGTTGCCGACTTGTTTGATGCGGTGCCGGAACTGACCGAAAAATTGTAAAATACCTGCTATCCCAGAAGGGCCCGTCGTTTTGGCGGGCCTTTTCTGTTTCTCAGGTCTTGCAGCACCGGGCCAAGCTGTTCGGCAATCAACTCATGGCCGCGCAACCCGATCATCTTCTTTGCTGCCGGGGCTTCCAGCGGGGAAAACACCATCCCGGCGGTATCTTCTGCCATGGCGTCCGCGGGCAGGATGACTTCTTCATATTCGGTGACATAGGGCCGGATATCGTTAATCATCTGCCGATCGACAAAGAACGGCTTTCGCCCCAACCCCTCGGTCATCAGATTCGTTTCATCCGGGCTGTGATCTGACAGCCAGAGCAGCAGCACCTTTCCCCCGATCTTTTCAAGGAACATCCGCATCCGGGCCACCCAGGCATCCCGCAGTTCACGCCGAACAATTTCAAAGCGCTCCGGTGACAGCGTCATAAGCCCCGTCAGCAGATGCCCGGTGAAATTATATTCTGTAAAATCAACCTCCCCATAGATTGTTTTCAGCAAGGCGGATGCGCTGACAAAACGATCATTGCGGCGCGGATGAACACGGTAAAAGCGATTGTTCATATTCTGGGCACCCAGCACTTGAACAACGGCGATTTCAGCACCCGAGCACAGTTCGGCGATCGCCGGGTCCGCCGTAAACACATCAAGACCCGCGTTGAGACACCCAAGGTTGACCGATGCCAACCCGACACTGCGTTCAAGCTGGGCAACATAGGGGTCAGGTACGAATTTCCCGTAGGTCTTGCTGCCGCCGAGATAGGCTATATAGGGCTGGTCAAGCGGGCGTCTTGGCCCCCTGAACATCAGCTTAGACTTGCCATATCGACATGGCGCATAGTCCAGCAACCCCGCGCTGAGATTCTCATAGGCCATTGGTTCCCACCTCACACAAATTTTCACCCGATGACAGGTTTGCGCGGAAATCTTGCAGAAATCCTAATATGCAATTTTGAGGAAAAGTGATTCAAACGGCCAGGCATGGTCCCTGCCCCCCTTGTTCCCCCGGGGGGGCGGGAATATGGTCGCCCTGCACGAACCAGAAAGAAAGACGGTCAATGGAAATTGCATCGGTTGGCGTGATTGGCGCGGGTCAGATGGGCAACGGGATTGCACATGTCTTTGCGCTTGCAGGCTATGACGTTTTGATGACGGATGTCTCGCAGGATGCACTGAACGGGGCTGTCGAACTGATTAGCTCGAACCTTGACCGTCAGGTGGCGCGCGACAAGGTGAGCCAGGCGGACCGCGATGCCGCGATGGGCCGTATCCGCACAACCATGGCACTGTCCGACCTTGGTCAGACCGATCTGGTGATCGAGGCCGCGACCGAACGCGAAGCGATCAAAGTGGCCATTTTCGAAGACCTCGTGCCCCATCTGAAACCCGAAACCATCCTGACATCGAACACCTCGTCCATCTCGATCACCCGGCTTGCGTCGCGCACGGATCGGCCGGAACGCTTCATGGGGTTCCATTTCATGAACCCGGTGCCGATCATGCAGCTGGTGGAGCTGATCCGCGGGATCGCCACTGATGAACCGACCTATCAGACCTTGCTTGAAGTGGTTAAAAAGCTCGGAAAAACCGCTGCAAGTGCCGAAGATTTTCCCGCCTTTATTGTCAACCGCATCCTGATGCCGATGATTAATGAGGCGGTTTATACGCTTTACGAAGGGGTCGGAAAGGTCGATTCGATTGACAGCGCGATGAAGCTTGGCACCAATCATCCGATGGGGCCGCTGGAACTGGCGGATTTCATCGGGCTGGATACCTGCCTTGCGATCATGAACGTGCTGCATGACGGGCTGGCGGATACCAAATACCGCCCCTGCCCGCTCTTGACCAAATATGTGGAGGCCGGATGGCTTGGCCGCAAGACGGGCCGAGGGTTTTATGACTACCGTGGTGAAGTGCCGGTGCCGACGCGGTAGAATCCCGGGGCAGAAGCTGGGCACCGGCCCAAGGTTCTGCACATCATGGTTCCAGGTTCGCTAAGGCTACCCTTCTCGCAACCCCAGCGTTTTTTCCCTGAGCCACGCCATGAATTCGGTCGTATTTTCCGCATGTGCCTTCAGCTCTTCCGGACCGATCGCATCACCAATCACCGGTTTCTGCGGCTTGTTCAGCGCGAATTTGATCTCATGCAGCAACAGCCCCTGCCGCAACGTGGCCGAGATCTTATTCGCAATCTGGTATAGCCGTGAATTCTGACCCGGAAAATAGATTGGCACCACAGTGGCGCCCGAACGCAGGATCATCTTTGCGGTAAAGGGGTTCCAGCCGGCCTCCACCGCGTCCCCAAACAGCGTTTCCGAAGCCGCAACCTGCCCCGCCGGGAACAGGATGATGACGCCGCCATCCTGAAGGTGGCTCATCGCGGTTTTGCGCATTTCCAGGTTTACACGGACGGAGTTTTCTTCATGCGGGAAGGCAACGGGCAGCATATAGCCCTCAATTTCCTGCACACCGGTCAGCAACGATCTGGTCAGGATTTTGTAATCCGGGCGCACGCTGCCGATGATCTCTGCCAGCACCAGCCCGTCAACCAGCCCATGCGGGTGGTTGGACACAATCACCAGCGGGCCCTCTTTCGGGATACGGGTGTAATCCGCCTTCGGCGTCAGGAGCTCAATCCCCATTGCCTCGAGGCCCTTGGTAAAAAACGCCTGCCCCTGTGGCACGCCGGATTTTTCGAACCTGCGCACCTTATAAAGCAGCAAAGCCTTTCCGGTCAGCCATTCGACCAGGCGAATAACACCGGCCTTCCACGGGTTCCTGAAGGTCGTGGCATAAGACAGACGCCGCCCATCATAGGGCTGAACCTTGCGGTCCACCGGCTGTGTCTGTTCCTGGGTTTCTTCGGCCACCACGTTGATCCGTTTATCGGTTTAGAAATCTTCGCCAAACTTATCGGCAACCAGCCTTTCAAGCGCCGTGGCAAGCTGGTCCGCCTCCGGCCCACTGGTTTCAACCTCAATAGAGGTTCCCCGTGAGGCCGCCAACATCAAAAGGCCCATGATCGAATCCCCGGCTGCATCAAGCCCGTCTTTGCGGACAGTGGCGCTGGCGTCATGGGCTTCGACCACCTCGACAAGTTTGGCAGAGGCACGCGCATGCAAGCCCTTTTCATTTACGATCTGAAGCGTTCTGGTCGTCATCGGTCCCTATTCCGCTGCGGTTCCGCCACAGCTGTTTATATATTTTCGCCCGGCGTTCAGCGCGCATTCAATGGCCACTTCAATCGGTTTGGCGCGGCATTTCGCCAGTTTCACAAGCATCGGCAGGTTGGCCCCATAAAGCACTTTGCGGTCGGATTTGGTGCAGGCCGGAAGCGATAGATTTGACGGCGAGCCACCAAACATGTCGGTTACAACGACAACACCATCACCACAGTCAACCTGGGCAACCGCTTGCGCAATCTCGGCGCGTTTGGCTTCGCGGTCATGATCATATTCAATGGAAACTGCAAGCATGCCATCCTGCCTGCCGACAACATGTTCCACCGCTGCCAGGTATTCCCTGGCCAATCCACCATGCGCTACGATCACGATACCGATCACATGACTACCCCAACTTTCCGCCAGCTTCCCGGCGTTCCAATTCCCGGTGTCGCAAAGACACCTGCCACCCGGCATCACGAAGACTTTTGGCCAGTTGCTCTGCCACAGCCACCGAGCGGTGCTGCCCACCCGTGCAGCCAAACCCGATTGCCATATGCGCCTTACCTTCGTCGATATAGGCCGGAAGCAGCATTTGCGACAATTCCACTACTTTGTCAAAGAATGCCGTGAAACGATCGTCGCCCGCCACATATTCCGTAACGTCACCGTCCCGCCCGTCCAGGGCGCGCAGGCCTTCTACCCAATAGGGATTGCGCAGAAAGCGGCAGTCAAAAATCATATCAACCCCGCGCGGCACACCGCGCTTATAAGAAAAGCTATGTACGGAAACCGCCAGACGCTGGCCGGTTTCCGGCGCGAACCAGGTCAGAATTTCGCCGCGCAGGTCATGCGGTGACATTTCAGAGGTGTCGATCAGCACATCGGCCCGCGCCCGGATCGGGCTGAGAAGGTCGGCTTCACGCCGGATGCCGCGCCCGGCGTCTTCTTCCGGCGCGAGCGGGTGGCGCCGCCGGGTTTCGGAAAACCGACGAATCAAAACATCCTCGCTGCAATCAAGATACAGCAGCTCCGACTGGATATCCGGACGCTGGGCCAGCAGGTCGATCACCTCTATCAGCGCATTGACGGAAAAATCCCGGTTTCTGACATCCACTCCCAGAGCCAAAGGATGATCGAGCGGCGCCCCTTCGAACAAGCGCGGCAAAAGAGACAAAGGCATGTTGTCGATAGCTTCAAAACCGACATCCTCCAGGACGTTGATCGTGGTAGAGCGGCCCGCACCGGACGGACCCGTCACCAGAACCAGGCGCTGGCTTCTCTGCTGAACAGGCGATTGTTCCTGTGTCATCAGGCGATCCTTTCCCCACCAAGATATGCCAGAATAGCCGCGGCGAAATATGGCCTCTCAACCTTGTGAAACAGGGGTATGTCACAGCCCAGGACAAGGCAACTGCGCATCGGGGGCAACCGGTCGGTTTCGATATGGTCCAGATCAATAACTGCGCGGATCGGGGTGGCTGCGCCATGGCCCACGTCAAGAATGCCTAACCCACGGGCCTCAATCTGCCCTTTTCGGGTTGTCGGCGGCAGGGCAATCGCCGCGCCGTCCTGCACTGTAACTCTTGTCATGTCGTCGGCGATCAAATTTGCGCCCCTACTGATCAATTCCAGCGCCAGTGCGGATTTTCCGCTGCCTGATGCGCCGATGATCAGCGCCGCGTGTCGATCAAGGCTTACAGAGGTTGCGTGCAATGTCGCCGGGACACCAGAGGAAATATTGTCGGACTGCGGCCCGAGTGTTCTGACCCGCTCCGCCAAATGGGCCTCAGACCGGAAGGCCGACGACAAAGCGCGCGCCAAGGGGTTCAGACGTGATATCGGCGTCGGTGGGGCGGATATTTTCCGCCCAGATCACACCGCCATGTGCTTCCACGATCTGCTTGGAAATGGCCAGCCCCAGGCCAGAGTTATTGCCGAACTGGCCCGCAGGGCGTTCTGAATAGAAGCGGTTGAAAATCTTGTGGAGCGCCTGATCCGGGATGCCAGGGCCGGTGTCTTCGACCACAACCAGCACGCGGTTTTCGCGGCGCCGTGCCCAAACCCGGATCGCATCACCGTCATCGCAGAACGAAATCGCATTGGTGATGAGGTTGACGAAAACCTGCGCCAGCCGCGGCTCCAGCCCCTGAATGATGATTGGGTCTGCTGGTAGATCGGTAATGAACTCGACCCCTTTGTCGCCCGCTTCCTGACCCAGGTATTCGGTCAGATTGCCAAGCATCTTCAGCAGGTTAAAGCTTTCTTCCTCTTCTTTCACCAATTCACTATCAAGCCGCGACGCATTGGAAATGTCACTGACAAGCCGGTCAAGGCGACGCACATCATGTTCGATGACATCCAGCAGTTTACCGCGCTGCTCGTCTTTCTTGGCAACCCGAAGCGTGCCAACGGCGGAGCGCAGGCTGGCCAGCGGATTTTTGATTTCATGCGCGACATCAGCGGCGAATTGTTCGTTGGCGTCAATCCGGTCATAAAGGGCTGCCACCATGCCGCGCAGCGCCCCGGACAGCCGACCAATTTCGTCAGGCCGGGCGGTCAGGTCAGGAATGCGAATGCGGCTTGGGCTCATCTTTCGGGCGTTCTTGTCGCGGCCCAGTTCCGCCGCAGCAGCCAGATCGGAAAGCGGGTTCGCAATGGTAGAGGCCAACACCAGGCTAAGGACAATCGACACCAGGATGGCGATCACAAACATCTGCAAGACCTGTTCACGTTCCTGACGCACCAGATGATCCAGTTCGCCCGCGGCGCTGGTCAGGGCCAGAACACCAAACGGGCCACCTGCTGTTTCAATCGGGGTCGCTACGGCAAAGCTCGTCTCGCTCCCGGTGCGGCTTGTCCGGCTTTGCACCCCGTCGCTCAAGGCAGCGGACAACAGGGCGCGGGCCTGCATTTCAGCATCCAGTGGGCTGCTGCCCAGATCGTCGGGGGACAGGATGCCCGACATCAACTCCCAGACCGAATTCAGAAAGTCGGTAATCAGGGTGCTGCGTTCGTCATGGTTCAAACCAACCGGGCCGGGCACCTCATTGCGGGCCTGCCCGATGGTGCTGGTAATCAGCGTTTCCTCTGCGTCGAAAACGAACACCTCCACCCCGCGCGGCAGATCGAGGCCACGCAGCGTTCCCGCCAAATCCGGCGCCGCCCCCTCTTCTCGGGTGGCGGCCTGCAGGTGGGCCTCAAATACATCTGCGATCAACTCCGCCTCAGTGGCGAGGCCAACCTCTCGCTGCAGAACGAGGCTGTCACGGAACGGGTTCAGAAACAGCACCCCGGCCACCAGGAAAATAAGGGCCAGCAAATTAAAGGTGATAATCTTGCGGGCAAGGGGCGACCGGTTAAGCGAGATAAACCCGCGTCGCTGCCTGCGAACGCGGATTTCCTTATCAACCGTGCTGTCCGGCCCAACCCAATCCTCGCCCAGCACTACATCCACAGGTGCTGCGCGACTGGATTTTCTTCGGCCGGAAAGATTAACTTTCGATGCCAGTGTCATTCTTCGTTGTATCGGTACCCAATGCCATAAAGCGTTTCGATTGCAGAGAAATCATTATCCGCCATGCGCATCTTCTTGCGCAGCCGTTTGATATGGCTGTCGATCGTGCGGTCATCAACATAGACCTGATCGTCATAGGCCACATCCATCAGCTGATCGCGGCTTTTTACAAAACCGGGCCGCTGAGCAAGCGCCTGCAGCAGCAGAAATTCGGTAACAGTCAATGAAACATCTTTGCCCTTCCAGGATACGGAATGGCGCAGCGGGTCCATCGAAAGTTCGCCGCGCACCATGACCTTCTGGTCCTCTTCGGTGGCGACCTCATTGGTTTCAATGGCTTCCTGGCGACGCAGCAAGGCGCGGATGCGTTCGACCAGCAAACGCTGTGAGAACGGTTTTTTCACATAATCATCGGCACCCATGCGCAGGCCGAGAACCTCGTCGATCTCATCATCTTTGGACGTCAGAAAGATCACCGGCATGTTGGTTTTCTGACGCACCCGCTGCAACAGATCCATCCCATCCATGCGAGGCATCTTGATGTCAAAAACTGCCATATCGGGCATTTTCTTGTTGAAAGCGTCCAGAGCGGCCTGGCCGTCGTTGTAGGTTTCGACTTCGAAACCTTCCGCTTCCAATGTCATGGAGACGGAGGTCAGGATGTTGCGATCATCATCCACCAAGGCGATTTTCGACATGGGTGGTATCCTTATTCTGCTTTATTAACTGCCTAATTTTTTTCTCATATTGTTGAGTTTCTGCCTGCCGGAATCAACTGCTATCTGCGAATCAGGCCTCCGACAGTGCTAATATGAGTGACAAATAGGTGACTGTGGCATTGATTGTGTCCAATCTGCCCCATGTCCTGCGGCCATGGTTGCGCTAAATCCAGCATTGATTGCGCTAACGGCAACAAGCCATCTGTTTTCCTGCTTTGTCATCGTGTTAAGAGGCAGCAGCCGAAGATCGGCAGGCGCCAGGCGCCGCGAATGCTGCCACATTGTCGCTGCGGAGCGACAAAGGAGAAATCAGATGACAGGACGGGTCAATCCCGCACATCGGCTGGACGATCAGGGTATCGAAGGTCTTGGAACTGTTCACTACAACCTGATGGAGCCAGCCCTGGTTGAGGCCGCTCTCAAAAGGGGCGAAGGCACGCTTGGCCAAGGTGGGGCGTTCCTCGTTTCCACCGGCAAGCACACCGGACGTTCGCCCAATGACAAGTTCGTGGTTCAGACCGACAGCGTCAAAGACACGATATGGTGGGAAAACAATGCCCCGATGACGCCGGATGCTTTTGCCCTGCTTAAGGCGGACATGCTGGCCCATATGAAGGGCCGGGATTTCTTTGTGCAGGATCTGTTTGGCGGGGCGGACCCGGCGCATCGGCTGGATGTGCGGATGGTGACGGAATTTGCCTGGCACGGGCTGTTTATTCGCCACCTGCTGCGGCGCCCTGACCGCGAAGAACTTGATGAATTCATCCCGGAGTTCACTGTCATCAACTGCCCGTCCTTCAAGGCGGACCCGGAAAAGCACGGCTGCCGCAGTGAAACGGTTGTAGCGCTGAACTTCGATGAAAAGCTGATCCTGATCGGCGGCACCGAATATGCTGGCGAGAACAAGAAATCCGTCTTTACCCTGCTGAATTACCTGTTGCCGGAAAAGGGCGTAATGCCAATGCATTGTTCCGCCAACCATGCGCCGGGAAATCCGATTGACACGGCGATCTTCTTTGGCCTGTCGGGCACCGGAAAAACCACGCTGTCCGCTGACCCCGCGCGGGTGCTGATCGGTGATGACGAACACGGTTGGTCTGATCGCGGCACCTTCAACTTTGAAGGTGGCTGTTATGCCAAGACGATCAACCTGTCCGAAGAGGCGGAGCCTGAAATCTATGCCACAACCTCAAAGTTCGGCACGGTGATCGAAAACATGGTCTTTGACGAAGAGACCAAGGAACTCGACTTCACCGATGACAGCCTGACGGCCAACATGCGCTGCGCTTATCCGCTGGAGTATATCTCCAACGCGTCGTCAACGGCGCTTGGCGGACATCCGAAGAATATCATCATGCTGACCTGCGATGCCTTTGGCGTGCTGCCGCCGATTGCCCGGCTGACCCCGGCACAGGCGATGTATCACTTCCTGTCAGGCTTCACGTCCAAGGTTGCGGGCACCGAACGTGGTGTGACGGAGCCGGAGCCGACGTTTTCCACCTGTTTCGGTGCCCCCTTCATGCCGCGTCGGCCAGAGGCATACGGAAACCTTCTGCGCGAAAAAATTGCCCGACACGGCGCAACCTGCTGGCTGGTGAATACCGGCTGGACGGGTGGCGCCTATGGCACCGGATCAAGGATGCCTATCAAGGCGACGCGCGCGCTGCTGACGGCCGCGCTCGAAGGGTCATTGGCTGAAGCGGAATTCCGCAAGGACGCCAACTTCGGCTTCCAGGTGCCCGTGCATGTGCCCGGTGTTGCCGATATCCTGCTTGATCCACGCCGCACCTGGGACAATGCCGAAGCTTATGATCGACAGGCGGCAAAACTTGTTGAAATGTTCGCCGGTAATTTTGCCCAGTATCAGGATAATATCGACGACGACGTCAAAGCCGTCGCCATTGGTTGATCCTGTCTGATTCGAGCGGGTTGTAGTGGCTATCACGACCGCTGCGCCGATTCCAATGTCGGTGCTGCGGGTTCCAATGGTTATTCTTCCTGCGCCAGATGAGTCAGCCGTTCCTGCATGATTGCGGCAAGGGCCGCCCGATCCGGCGTTTCACCAAGGAATTCATACATCGGGTCCAGCGCAGCCGGGTCACTGGTGTAGTCATCGTAGTGCAGGTGAATACCCCGATCCGGCCACTTGCGCTGATAATCGGCAAACAATGCCTCTGCCTGCTGCAACATGCTGCGGGCTTCGGGTTCGGGAATGTCGCGCCACCAGCCTGATCGGATCACCGCATCATGGTCCCGCGTATTGAATATGAAACGGGTTCCGGGGAAATACCGGAAGATGAAATTCAGGTAAGTCTCAAAATGTTCGGGCGCCTGAAGAAACCGGATTTCCTTAAAACCGCAGACCCGTGTTCCCGCGTCCGGGTGCAATACCTGATCCCGGAACAGAACAGCCAGCGCCGCCCCGACCTGATCAGGGTCGATGTGTTCGCCCCCATACCAAGGGTGTGCCGGGGTGGAACGGATATCGCTGCTACGGATACCGCGCAGGGGTTCCGCCAGCTTCAAGCGGCGCCAGGTCCGCATCAGAGGCAGCAGCGCATTATTGTTTTCGCCACGTATCTGATAGCCGGGGATTGCATTCAGTATCCGCTGCAACAGGGTTGACCCGGAGCGGCCATACGTGATGACAAAAACATATCCGTCTTTCGGGTGGGATTGTGGCATGACAAATGAAACCGGGTGAAATCAACAGCTTCAGCCCTACAGGAACAAGGCGCATGTGACAATCGCAGCGAAGTCGTCAGCCGAGCACCCCGCGCCGGATCAGGTTCAACCCCGCGACCACAAGCACCGCCAATGTCGCGCGGCGGAACTTCTCCGCATCCAACCTGTCATGCACGCGGAACCCGATCCACAGACCAATCCCCGCAGGCACCAGCATCACAAGCGATAGCGGCGCGCGCTCGACCGACAGCACCCCGGTCTGAAGGTGCGTCACCATCAGGAGCATCGCGCCGAGCGCGTAAATCACCCCCTGCACGCGCACATGCTCGTGTTTTTGGGTATCGGTGGCCGTTAGATAGGCCACGGTTGGTGGCCCCCAGACGCCGCTCATCCCGCCAATGAACCCGGCAACAGCCGCCACCGCGATCTCAGCACGCAGTTTTGCGCCTTCGGGAATGGTGAAGCGGAACCCGATCAGCTGTAGCGTGGCAAAGCCCGTCACCGGGATGCCGATCAGCAGGAACATGATATCGGCGGACAGGCGCGGCACAAGCTGCGCGCCAAACACCAGGAAGCCCCCTCCGACGATCAGAAAAACCCGGAATTTTCGGATGGACTGCCATGCCTCTACCCAACCCTGGCGCAGCGCCTGCGTGGCGTTGGTCAGAACAGTCGGCAGGATCAGCATGGCCAGCGCGGTTTCTATCGGAAGGATCGACCCTATTCCCGAAATCATGATCATCGGCAGGGCAAAGCCCACAGCCCCCTTGACCACACCCGCGACAAGCGTGATCAGAATGGCAATAGCCAGAATTTCCGTTTCGATTCCGATGAACATGAAACCGCTATATAGGGAAATCAGACCGCCCGCATTTGAAATCAAGAGGGTTACTTACTTCCATTTTTTATGCCATTTACGCATTATAGTTGCGCTGCAAGTGCAAAATGCCTATGGAGGTGCAACGGCAGCAAAGGCGATATACGATGGCAGATGATGGACAGAACGCAGGCTATGACATGACGGAGTCCCCGATCCTTCCGGATCTGCTCACGCTTACGGGAAATGCTGTAAAACCTGTGCAAACCATGCTGGAACGGGCGAAGGATACCCTGCGCGGAACACTAATACGTAATGGCCGGATTGACCCTCTTCTGCTCGAACAGAACCAGAATGCTGCACATGCATTGTCATGGCTTGCCACCTATGTGGAGGCGCTGACCCAGATGCAGGGCTGGGCCGAGCGTCTGACCAGCGCTGGCAAGTTTGGGGAAATGGAATCGCTGATCCTGCAAATTGCCTTTGGCGAATACCTCTGGCAGATCTACGGCGGCATCCCGATGAGCCAGGGTGAAATTGCCCGGTTGCAGGACATTGGCCTTTCCCAGGACGACCAGCGCGCACTGATGTCGGATGCCGTGATGACGCTCTGCAATCAGGGCAATACAGATGCCGCGCGGATGCGGCTGGCGGCCCTCATGCAGGACAATCACGGCCATGCGAGTTTTGGTGCAACGGGTCTGGATGATGAACTCGAAATGATCCGCGATCAGTTCCGTCGTTTTGCCGATGAGCGGGTCGTGCCAAACGCCCATGACTGGCATCTCAAGGACGAACTGATCCCGATGGCGATCATCGAAGAGCTGGCTGAAATGGGTGTCTTTGGCCTGACGATTCCTGAGCAACACGGCGGGTTTGGCCTGTCAAAGGCGTCAATGGTTGTGGTGAGCGAGGAACTTTCCCGTGGTTATATCGGCGTCGGCTCGCTCGGCACCCGCTCTGAAATCGCCGCCGAACTGATCCTCTGTGGCGGGACAGAAGCGCAAAAGGCCCATTGGCTGCCCCGCATAGCCTCTGGTGAGACCCTGCCGACCGCCGTCTTCACCGAACCCAATACCGGCTCTGACCTCGGGAGCTTGCGCACCCGTGCAGTGAAGGACGGCGCAGATTACAGGATCACCGGCAACAAGACATGGATCACCCACGCCGCGCGCACCCATGTGATGACGCTGCTTGCCCGCACAGATCCCGACACGGCGGACCATCGCGGCCTGTCGATGTTCCTGGCGGAAAAGCAACCCGGGGACGACGCCAACCCGTTCCCGACCGAAGGCATGAGCGGCACAGAGATTGAGGTACTCGGCTACCGCGGGATGAAGGAATATGAGCTGAGCTTCGATGACTTTCACGTCGATAGCGCCAACCTTCTGGGCGGGGAAGAGGGCAAAGGCTTCAAACAGCTCATGCAGACCTTCGAAAGCGCCCGCATCCAGACCGCTGCCCGCGCCATTGGCGTGGCCCAGAACGCGCTGGAACTGGGAATGCAATATGCGCTAGATCGCAATCAATTCGGCAAACCCCTGATTGCCTTCCCCCGCGTGGCCGGAAAGCTCGCCATGATGGCGGTGGAAATCATGGTGGCGCGGCAACTGACGTATTTTTCGGCCGCGCAAAAGGATCATGACAAGCGTTGCGATCTGGAGGCCGGGATGGCCAAGCTTCTGGGCGCGCGCGTCGCCTGGGCCGCGGCGGACAATGCGTTGCAGATCCACGGTGGCAACGGGTTTGCGCTCGAATATCAGATCAGCCGGGTTTTATGTGATGCACGTATCCTCAATATCTTTGAAGGGGCGGCAGAAATTCAGGCGCAGGTAATTGCACGGCGCCTGCTGGGCTAGGCCGTCACCACCGCCGCGATTTGATATCTTTCTGTCGCAGGCGGGTCTTGCGCGATGCAGGGATTTCGCCCCAAGCTGGCCCCAGCCCGAAGCAGGAGCCATCAATGCCAAAAATCCGCGCCGCCGTATCCCATGCCTTCAACGCCCCCCTGACGGTGGAGGAGGTGAACCTGCGCGCACCCCGCGCCGGTGAGGTTGAGGTGACGCTCAGCGCCTGCGCGATCTGCCATTCCGATATTTCCTATATGGATGGCGGCTGGGGCGGCGATCTGCCCGCGGTGTACGGCCATGAGGCGGCAGGCGTGATCACCGCTGTTGGCGATGGGGTGCGCCCCTATGCCAAGGGCGATCATGTGCTTGTCACCCTGATCCGCGCCTGCGGGGCCTGCGTGCCCTGCGCGGCAGGTCAGCCGGTCGCCTGTTCGGGGGACCGCAGCATGGCGGACGGGCCGATCACCCTCTCTGACGGCAGCGCGGTGACGCAGGCGATGTCTTGCGGGGCCTTCGCCGAAAAGGTGGTGGTGGAGCCGAGCCAGCTTGCCCCCCTTCCCGCTGATATGCCGATGGATGTGGCCTCACTTCTGGCCTGCGGTGTGATCACCGGGGTTGGCGCAGTGGTGAACGCTGCCCGGCTCAGGCCCGGGCAGACGGCCGTCGTCATCGGGGCGGGGGGCGTTGGGCTCAATGCAATACAGGGCGCGCGCATCGCCGGTGCGGCAAAAATTATTGCCGTCGATATGGTTGAGGAAAAGCTCGACATTGCGATGGAATTCGGCGCAACCCACGGCATTCTTGCCAGCAGCGCCTCGCCCTGGCGGCAGGTGGCAAAACTGACCGATGGCCAGATGGCGGATGCCTGTTTTGTCACCGTTGGCGCCATTCCCGCCTATCAGCAGGCACCCCGTTATATCGGGGCCGGTGGTAAGGTGGTGATGGTTGGCATGCCCCATTCCGGGCAAGAGGCTTCATACGAACCCGTCATCCTCGCCGCCCTTGGTCAGCAGATGATCGGCACCAAGATGGGTGATGTGGTGCTGCGCCGCGATATCCCCTGGATGATCGACCTCTACCAGCAGGGACGGCTGAAACTGGATGAGCTGATTTCCGGCCGCTGGTCGCTTGACCAGATCAACGAAGCCATTGCCGACACGAGAACAGGCGCTGCAAGGCGCAATGTCATCCTGTTCTGACCATTCCCAAAGACCCAAACAGGGGCCACCATGAAACTCCGTGATCTTGAAATCTTTATCGTCTCTTCGCCACCGCCGGGTTGGGGTGGGCGCTATTGGATATTTGTGAAGCTGACCACCGACAATGGGATCGTGGGTTATGGTGAAGTCTACGCCAGCTCCGTCGGTCCAAAAGCGATGGAGGCGGTCATTTGGGACGTGTTTCAACGTCACATGGAAGGCGAAAACCCGGAAAACATCGAACTGATGTTTCGCCGCGCCTATTCTGCGGGCTTCACCCAGCGGCCGGACCTGACGGTGATCGGCGCGTTTTCAGGGCTTGAAATCGCCTGCTGGGATATCCTTGGCAAGGCGCATGATCGGCCCATCTATGCGCTGCTTGGCGGGTTGATGAATGAACGTATCCGATCCTACAGCTATATCTACCCGCTGCCCCATCACAGCACACATGATTTCTGGATCAGCCCGGAACTTGCCGCAGAAAGCGCCGCTGATCTGCTCGCCAAGGGGTTCACCGCAATGAAATTTGATCCGGCGGGGCCTTATACAATCCGCGGTGGCCACATGCCGGCACAAAGCGACATCAGCCAATCCGCCGCCTTCTGCAAGGCGATCCGTGCAGCGGTCGGGGACAAGGCTGACCTCCTCTTTGGCACCCATGGGCAGTTTTCAACCGCCGGGGCGATCCGGCTTGCCAAAGCCATCGAACCCTATGATCCCCTGTGGTATGAGGAACCCGTGCCGCCCGATAACGTCGCAGAAATGGCCAAGGTGGCGCGCGCCACCTCCATCCCCGTGGCCACAGGCGAACGGCTGACCACAAAGGCCGAATTTGCCCCTGTATTGCGTCAGGGCGCGGCAACGATCCTGCAACCGGCACTGGGGCGCTCCGGCGGCATTCTGGAAACCAAGAAAATCGCCGCCATGGCCGAAGTCTACAACGCGCAGATCGCGCCGCACCTCTATGCGGGGCCGGTGGAATGGGCCGCCAATATCCAGCTTGCCGCCAATATCCCGAACCTGCTGATGGCGGAAACCATCGGAACCGGGGGCGATTTTCACCTTCCGCTGATCAAGCATTCTATCCGCTGGGAAGACGGTTACATCCACGCCCCAACCACGCCGGGCCTTGGCATCGAATTTGATGAGGATCTCGCTCGCGCCCACCCGCTGACGGAAACCGGGCTGCACCTGGAAATGCAGGAATCCCCCTGCGACTACAAAGGCAACAACCACTTCGTCGGCGGCGCCCCGGTCAAGGAATAGGGGGGCGCAGCCTTCCCTAGGGCCAGGACCCGTTAACTCTGCACCACTGGTTTGATCTGTTTTGTTCCTGACAAGGCACGTCGCCACAGGAATACTGGTTGTATTTCAAGGCGATGTAACGCAGATCAGGGGAAAACCGGGCAAATCGTTCCGGCGCAGGGAGCGCTGCAAAGCAGCGGCTTTTCGCGCTTGAAATTGAGCCCGCCAGTCCCTGCGCACGCAAAACCACTGCTTTTTGCCCCTCCCGCGCCAGTGGTGCAGAGTTAATGGGCCCTGGCCCTAAGCATTTCATCTTGCTAAAAATACTCAGACCGCGCGCCCCTGGCGCGCCACCAATCACAGTCGCGCCGAAGGCGCGCCCGCTGGATTACCTGTCAAGGGCGCGGGCTGCTTAGCCAAGGATTCCCGGCAGGTTCAGCCCATGTTCACGGGCGCAGTCCTTGGCGATGTCATAACCTGCATCCGCATGGCGCATCACGCCCGTGGCCGGGTCATTCCACAGCACCCGTCCGATGCGGCGCGCCGCGTCCTCTGACCCGTCACAGCAGATCACCATGCCGGAGTGCTGGGAAAAGCCCATGCCGACGCCCCCGCCGTGGTGCAGGCTGACCCAGGTCGCCCCGCTTGCCGTGTTCAAGAGCGCATTCAGCAACGGCCAGTCCGACACAGCGTCTGAGCCATCCTTCATCGCTTCGGTTTCACGGTTGGGGGAGGCGACGGAGCCGCTGTCAAGGTGATCCCGCCCGATCACAATCGGCGCCTTCAACTCGCCACTTGCGACCATGTCGTTGAACGCAAGCCCCAGCTTGTGCCGCACGCCAAGCCCGACCCAACAGATCCGCGCTGGCAGGCCCTGGAATGAAATCCGCTCGCGCGCCATATCCAGCCAGTTGTGCAGATGTGGATCGTCTACCAGTTCTTTCACCTTGGCGTCGGTTTTGTAGATGTCCTCGGGATCGCCGGACAGCGCCGCCCAGCGGAACGGCCCGATGCCCCGGCAAAACAGCGGGCGGATATAGGCGGGCACAAAACCGGGGAAGGCAAAGGCATCTTCAAGCCCCTCTTCCAGCGCCACTTGCCGGATATTGTTGCCGTAGTCGAGCGTCGGCACGCCCATGTTCCAGAAATCCACCATCGCCTTCACATGAACCTTCATGCTGGCCCGCGCGGCTTTTTCGACCTTTTTGGGGTTGGCTTCGCGTTCGGCCTTCCATTCAGCCATGTTCCAGCCCTGTGGCAGGTAGCCGTTCACCGGATCATGCGCCGATGTCTGGTCCGTCACGATATCAGGCCGCACACCACGTTTCACCAGTTCCGGGAAGATGTCGGCCGCATTGCCCAAAAGGCCAACGGATTTCGCCTCGCCTGCCTTGGTCCAGCGCTCGATCATCTCCAGCGCTTCGTCAAGCGTTTCGGCTTTTTCATCGACGTATTTGGTGCGCAGCCGGAAGTCGATCGAATCCGGGTTGCATTCCACAGCAAGGCAACAGGCCCCGGCCATCACTGCGGCCAGCGGCTGCGCGCCGCCCATACCGCCAAGACCCCCGGTCAGGATCCATTTGCCCGTCAGGTCGCCGCCATAGTGTTGGCGTCCCGCCTCGACAAAGGTTTCATAGGTGCCCTGCACGATGCCCTGGCTGCCGATATAGATCCACGACCCGGCGGTCATCTGGCCATACATCGCCAGCCCCTTTTTATCGAGCTCGTTGAAATGATCCCAGTTTGCCCAATGCGGCACGAGGTTCGAATTGGCGATCAGCACACGGGGGGCATCCTTGTGGGTCTGGAACACGCCGACAGGCTTGCCGGATTGAACCAGAAGCGTCTGATCCTCTTCCAGACCCTTCAACGCGTTGACGATTCCGTCGAAATCTTCCCAGGTGCGCGCGGCGCGACCAATGCCGCCATAGACCACCAGCTCATGCGGGTTTTCCGCCACATCCGGGTGCAGGTTGTTCATCAGCATCCGCATCGGTGCCTCTGTCAGCCAGCTTTTGGCGCTGATTTCCACCCCGGTTGCCGGGTAAACGTCGCGGGTGTTTTTTCGCGGGTCGCTCATCGGATTACTCCCTCGGTTCAATCGTGTTTTCTATGCGTTGGCCTGTTTCGCCTACCCAGGTCAGCCGGGTTTCGGTTGCATCCAGCCAGACCTCATAACAGGCCCAGGCGCCGGGGCCGCTGCCGCCCCAATG
The DNA here is from genome assembly GCA_964441435.1 of uncultured Rhodobacterales bacterium. GTDB lineage: Bacteria > Pseudomonadota > Alphaproteobacteria > Rhodobacterales > Rhodobacteraceae > CAYTUW01. The sequence continues at coordinate 9,738 of CAYTUW010000009.1, read as the reverse complement.
CGAACAATATGTGTTGCCGCGCACCTCCCAGAGGCCACGGGTGTCGCGCCCACGATCATGGTAGCGCGTGGTGCCATCTGCTTCGAAGCGCTGCCAGGTGGTCCCCGTCCGGGCCACGAACATCGGCAGGAGCGCGGCAATCTCAGCACCGGAAAGCCGACGTTCCGCAGGCGGGCGTTCGACCAGAATTTCCCGAAACTCCGCCCCATCCGCGGCAATCCAGACCAGTTCGCGGTCGCCATCCCCCAAATCGCTTACCGCGATGTCAAAACAACGCCATGCGCCGACATTATCCCAATGGTCGCAATATTGATCGCCCCGGATGTCCCAGCGCCCGGCAGGGGCGCCGTTGTGCAAAAGTGTTCCATCGGCGCGAAAGCTGGTCAACTCACCTGCGGCCAGCGTGTCATGACGGGCAAACAACTGGTGAAGCTCATCCCCCGTGACCAGATCATCGGCCCCGGCGGGTACCGCCATCAGCGCCAGCAGAATTGCGACCAGCCGTTTCAATTCGGCCTCCAATGATCCAGTGCGGCAAGAATTGCTCCGAGAGGCGCGCGAAGGCTTTTCGCCTTCTCAGCATCATAGGTCCAGGGGGCTTCCTCTTCTGTCAGATAGGTGGATTGCGCCAACTCCATCTGGATGGCGTGCACACCATCTTTGGGGCGGCCATAGTGGCGCGTGGTCCAGCCGCCCTTGAAGCGGCCATTGACGGTGTGGCTGTAACCTTCGGCACCTTCACAAACCTCCGTCACCAGCGCCTCGATGCGGGTGTCACAGGTCGCCCCGCCATTTGTGCCGATGTTGAAATCGGGCAAGCGCCCATCAAACAGAAACGGGATGTGGGAGCGGATCGAATGACAATCGTACAGCACCGCATAGCCATGCGCGGCCTTGACACGCCGGATCTCTGCCGAAAGCGCATCGTGATAGGCGGCGTGGAACTGTTCGCGGCGGCGGATGATTTCCGCCGGGTCGGGTTCGGCCCCGTCCTCATAAATCGGGTTGCCGTCAAAATCCGTGGTCGGGCACAGGCCAGTGGTGTTCTGGCCGGGATAAAGGCTATCCCCCGCCGGGTCGCGGTTCACGTCGATCACATAGCGATGCACGGTGGTGCGCACGCTTGTCGCCCCCTCCAGCAGATCGGCATAAAGGTCATGGATATGCCAATCCGTGTCGGCCATCGCCTGGCCGCGTGCGTTCAACCCGCTGATTCCGGCCAGGTCCGTGCCCGTGTGCGGCAGGCCGAGCACGATCGCGCTTTTGCCCTGAACAACCTCGATCACAGGGACACCTCCGCCGCCGTGGCAAAGACGCCCGCGCGGGTCAGCGCCGCAACGGTTTCGATGTCAGGTGCCATATAGCGATCATCTGTCAGCCCCGGCACATCCCGGCGCAACCGATCCAGCGCAGCCGCCAGGCGCGGTGAGGTCCGAAGCGGCGCGCGGGCCTCCACCCCTTGGGCGGCACAGAGCGCCTCCACCCCAATGATGACAGCAAGGTTGTCAATCATGCGATGCAGCCGCAACGCCCCGTGCGCCGCCATGCTGACGTGGTCTTCCTGATTGGCACTGGTCGGCGTGCTGTCCGTCACGGTGGGGTTGGCTAAATGCTTGTTTTCGCTCATCAAAGCTGCCGTAGTGACCTCTGCAATCATAAAACCGCTGTTGAGACCGGGATCAGGTGTCAAAAAGGGTGGCAAATCAAAACTCAGCGTTGGATCGACCATCAGCGCCACGCGCCGCTGGGCGATTGCGCCGATTTCAGCCAGCGCCAGCGCGATCTGATCGGCGGCGAATCCGACAGGCTCCGCATGAAAATTCCCGCCCGATACGATGCGCCCTTCGTCCACCAGAACCAGCGGGTTGTCGGTGACGGCGTTGGCCTCCACCCGCAGGGTTTCGGCGGCCATGCGCAACACATCCATCGCTGCGCCCAGAACCTGCGGCGCGCAGCGGATGCAGTAGGGATCCTGCACGCGGGAGTCATCCTCCCGGTGGCTTTCGCGGATAGCAGAGCCTTCCATCACGCCGCGCATGGCATCGGCCACTTCGATCTGGCCGCGATGGCCGCGCAGGGTGTGGATATCCGCCACCAGCGGCGCGGTTGATCCCATGATCGCATCTGTCGACAGTGCCGCGATCACCAGCGACTCCTGTGCCAGACGCCAGCCATCAAACAGTGCGCCCAGCGCGCAGGCGGTGGAAAACTGCGTGCCATTGATCAGTGCCAGCCCCTCTTTGGGGCCAAGCACCAGTGGCTCTATTCCTGCTTTGGCAAGCGCCGCAGCGCCGGACATCCGCGCGCCGTTCACAACGGCTTCGCCCGCGCCAATCATCACGGCGGCCATATGCGCCAGCGGGGCGAGGTCCCCGGACGCGCCAACTGAACCCTGCGACGGGATGACCGGCACCACGCCTTTGGCGAGCATCGCCTCAATCTGTGCAATCACCGCCCAGCGCACGCCGGATGCGCCGCGCCCCAGCGACATCAGCTTTAGCGCCATCATCAGCCGGGTCAGCGGTTCGCTCAGTGGTTCGCCGACGCCGCAGCAGTGCGACAGGATCAGGTTGCGTTGCAGCGTAGCGGTATCACCGGGGGCGATTTTCTTGCTGGCGAGTTTGCCAAAGCCCGTGTTGACCCCGTAAACCGGTGCCTCATTCGCGGCGGCTTCGGCTACCATAGCGGCAGCGCGGTCAACCGCTGGCCGCGCGCTTTCGTCAAGCCGCGCAACACCGCCCTGCCAAAGCGCTTCCAATGTTACCAGATCCACCGATCCGGGGAAAAGCGTGATCATCCCTGACCTCCAAAAATCCGCTTTGCGAGCGGGTTGAACCCAATGCGATAAGACAATTCCGCCGGGTGTTTCACATCCCAGAGGCACAGGTCAGCGCGCATTCCCTCGGCCACCTGCCCCTGATCGGCCAGCCCCAGCGCACGGGCCGCATTGCGGGTGACCCCGGCAAGTGTTTCCTCCGGCGTCAGGCGGAACAGGGTTGCCCCCATGTTCATCGTCAGCAAAAGCGATGTCAGCGGCGATGAGCCGGGGTTACAATCTGTGGCCAGCGCCATCGCCACACCTTCGGCACGGAAGGCGCCCACCGGCGGGGTCTGGGTTTCATGCAGCGTGTAGAACGCGCCCGGCAGCAGCACCGCAACCGTGCCGGATTTCGCCAACGCCTTTGCATCGGCAGCGTTTGCATATTCCACATGATCCGCCGACAGCGCGCCATATTGCGCCGCAAGCTGCGTGCCGCCGATGTTTGAAAGCTGTTCGGCGTGCAGCTTCAGCGGCAGGCCCAACTCTCGCGCCACATCAAAAACACGCGCGATCTGGGCGGTGTCAAAAGCGATGCCTTCGCAAAAACCATCGACCGCATCAACCAACCCTTCGGCATGGGCGGCGCGCAGGGTCGGGATGCAGATGTCATCAATATAGTCATCCGCCCGACCTCTATATTCCGGCGGCACCGCATGTGCGCCAAGGTAGCTGGTCACCACGCGGACCGGGCGCATCTCTGCCAATGTGCGCGCGGCGCGCAGCATGTTGAGTTCGGTTTCCGGGTCCAGCCCATAGCCTGACTTGACCTCAACCTGACAAACCCCTTCGCCGATCAGCGCATCCAGCCGGGGCAGCGCCCCTTCGACCAGTTCGTCAACCGATGCCTGCCGCGTGGCTTTCACCGTGGAAATGATTCCACCCCCGGCACGGGCGATTTCCTCGTAAGAAGCGCCTTCGAGCCGCATCTCAAATTCCCGCGCCCGGTCACCGCCAAACACCAGATGTGTATGGCAATCAATCAACCCCGGCGTGATCAGCCGCCCGCCACAATCCTCACGCGGCCAATCGGAAAACCCGGCGGGAATATCCGTACCGACCCAGGTGATCCAGCCATCCACTACTGCAACAGCACCCGCTTCGATCAGCCCATAGGCTGTGTCGCCCTCCACCATCGTGGCAATGCGCGCATTGGTCCAAAGCCGTTGTGTGCTCATGATTGCGAACTCATGGTTGATTCCATTCCTTCCCCTCGGTATGAATTTTTATGTATGCACATAATAACGGTGTCAAGCGATGGTGACGATCCCCGCAAAAGAAGTGATCTGGGCAGAGCGCGCTCTGCTCCCCGGCGGCTGGGCAGAAGCCGTGAAGATAGAGGTGACAGCAGGCCGCATCGCGTCCGTCACCCCGGATGCGGCCCCCGAAGGGGCGCGCGCGGGCCTTGTCATCCCGGCGCCCGCGAACCTTCATTCCCACGCGTTTCAACGCGCAATGGCCGGGCTGACCGAACGGCGCGGCCCGGATCCATCCGACAGTTTCTGGACCTGGCGGCGGCTGATGTATCGTTTCCTTGATCAACTCACGCCGGATCAGGTGGAGGCCATCGCCGCGTTCGTCCAACTGGAGATGCTGGAGGCAGGCTATGCCACCAATGTTGAATTCCATTACCTGCATCATGGTCCCGGCGGGCAACCCTATGACAACCTGGCGGAACTTTCTGCCCGGATATCTGCCGCTGCGGAAACATCGGGCATCGGGCTGACCCTGCTGCCCGTGCTTTACGAAGTCGGGGGTTGCGACGGGCGCGCGCTGGTGACCGGGCAGGATCGTTTCGGCAATGACGCGGATCGTTTTATCCGGCTCATGGAAGGTGCGGGCGACACCATCAGCGCCCTGCCCGACGCCCGGCTTGGGGTTGCGCCGCATTCCCTGCGCGCGGTCACGGATGCAGGCCTAAGCGCCGCCATCGCCGCTGCCCCCGGGCCAATCCACATGCACCTTGCGGAACAGGTTGCAGAGGTCGAAGAAGTCACCGCCCATCACGGCACGCGGCCCGTAGAGCATCTGCTTGCCACCCGCGATGTGACGCGCGATTGGTGCCTGATCCACTGCACCCAGATGACGCCGGAAGAAACCGCAGCCCTGGCCGCAAACGGGGCCGTGGCCGGGCTTTGCCCGATCACCGAAAGCTCGCTTGGCGATGGTATCTTTGACGGCGCAAATTTTCTGGCAGCAGGCGGGCGCATCGGCATCGGCTCTGACAGCAATATCCGCATTTCCCTTTCCGAAGAGCTGCGCACACTGGAATATTCCCAGCGCCTGCGGGACCGTGCCCGTGCGGTGCTGGCGACGCAGCAGAAATCCACAGCGCGGCATCTGCTTGACCAGATCACAGCGGGTGGGGCGCAGGCCGCCGGACGTGAAACAGGCGCCATTCAGCCGGGGCTTTGGGCCGACCTCACGGCGCTTGACATGGGTGATGTCAACCTGACCAATCGCCCCGGCGACACCGCCCTTGATGCCTTTGTCTTTGCCGGGGATGATCGGCTGGTCACAGATGTCTGGGCGGCGGGCCGTCATATGGTGCGGGGTGGTCGCCATATCGCACGCGATCAGATAGAAGCCGCCTATCGGGCGACGATTGCCCGGCTGGAGGACGCAATGTGAGCAGCCAGAGCTGGCAATCCATCCGTGACGCGGTGCTGTCGCGCATTCAGTCCGGCGACTGGCCGCCGGGTAGTGCGATTCCGAATGAGGCCGACCTCGCCGCCGAATTTTCCTGCGCCCGCACCACCGTCAACCGCGCCCTGCGCGACCTTGCCGCCGAAGGGTTGCTTGAACGCCGCCGCAAGGCCGGCACCCGTGTTGCCGAATTTCCGACGCGCCGTGCGCGACTTCATATCCCGCTATTGCGGGAAGAAATCGCCGCCGCAGGTACGCGCCCGGGCTATCGCCTGCTGATCCAGCAGCTTGAAACACCGCCTGCCGCCATCGCCGCCCGTATGGCGGGTGCCCCGAACCGATTGCTTCGTGTCGATGCGCTGCATCTGGCGGATGACACGCCCTTTGCCTTTGAACAGAGATGGATCAACCCGGCGGCGCTTTCCGGCCTGCCCGCGCCGGATTTTGCAGCCGTCAGCGCCAATGAGTGGCTGGTCAAACATGCGCCCTTCACCACAGGGGAGCTGCATTTCTCCGCCACAGCGGCATCGGATGCGGCAGCACAGCACCTTTCCTGCCCCCCCGGCGCGCCGCTTTTCACTGTTGAACGCAGCACCCTGACCCCGGCCCATCCGGTCACTTTCGTGCGCCTCAGCTATGCGCCCGGCTACCGGATGCAGATGGACCTTTAGGGTGGTCCTACGCGGTCATCACCGCGCTTAGCGCCTGCATATCTTCTTTGGCCACAGCTTTGCTGAGCCGCGCCGCCCGATCCGCACCAATCAACCCGCGCGCCTTGACCCGCAGCCGCTCCATCAATGTTTCAATCGGCAACTCTTCGGCCAGATCGGCGCGGGCCTCAGCATCATTCACGCGCACGGCGGCCTGCATTTCGCCCATGTCATCGCTAAAAATCACCTCAACCCTGTCGCGCAGCGCCACCACGTCGGGCGCGTGGCAGGCGTTATCCGAAAACACCTCCCGCCGCCCGGTGTCGCGCCCCAGGAGCGCCAGCGCCGCGCAGAGCCGATAGCTGAACTTCGCTTCAAGCCCGGTTTGCGGCACCGCGATATTGCAAACCCGCGCCCACCGGGGCGAGGTGGTGATTTCCACCCGCGCAATACTGTCCCGCGACGGAAGGCTGAGTTTTCCCAGGGCCTCCAGCATGGCATGGGTGCCGTGGCAACAGGCGTGAAACTTGTAACTGTTCTGCCCGGTCAGCCACCTGTCACCAAGCCCATCAAAGGCCGCCTTATCACCAGCACCCCGATGGGTTTCACCAAACCCCTGCGCCCCATCCAGCGCATCAACGCGCGACACCAACCCCGCCTGGGCGAGCAGTGCCGCCTCCACCCCGTTGGCGGCTGCGAACCCCGCATTCATCGGTTTGCCCATCGTGCCGAACTGATTTTTGAGTCCGCTCGCCCGCGTCGCCGTAATGCCCAGTGCATGCGCCATCTGGTCCGATGTCAGGCCCAGCAGGCGCCCCGCCGCCATTGCCGCACCAAAGGCGCCCGCCGTCGCCGTCTGGTGGAACCCGTGATCGTAATGTTCGCGGCCCAGCCAGGCACCGATCCGCGCGGCCCCTTCGAACCCGACAAGCGCCGCCTCCAGCATCGCTGCCCCGCTGGATCCGATACGTTCCGCCATCGCAAACGCCGCTGGAAAAACCGCAACCGAAAGATGCCCGATATGCGCGAAATGCGTGTCATCGAAATCAAGCGCATGTGACGCCGCGCCATTCACCAACGCCGCCGCCCGCGCCGGGGTTTTCCCGCCACCGAACAGCTGGGCCTCCGCCGTGCCACCCTCCCCCTCGACCAGCCTGCGTGCTGCACCGGATACCGGCTCCTCCGCCCCGGCGATACCACAGGCGATCCAGTCAAAAAGCGATGCCCGGATGATGCCTTCCGCGCGGGCGTCCGGACGGGGCGTACCGGTGGCAAAATCTGCCAGCATCGCGCTTTTCCCGGTCATTCCTTTCCTCCTTTGGCGAAGCGTACGATTGCCCCAGCCAAAACGTCCAGACCGTCCGTTATGCAAATGTTTTGCAGCGTAGGTTTGCAAAGATAGGGCGCAAGTACGGAAAATTCTGAACAGCCGAGGATGATTCCATCCACCCCCCGCGCGGCCAAAGCCTCCGCCTGGATTGCCAAAGCAGCACCGCTATCTTCGGTCACGCCTTCTTTTTTCACGCTGCGAATGATCGACAACAGCGCGGCTGTATCTTCCGGCCACATCAGGGATTCATCAAATAATCCAATGTGTTGTGTTGCAGGTGAGGCGAGTATTCCGACCCGGTGCGACCCAGCGAGCGCCACCCCCTCAGTCAGCTTCACCATATCGAGCAACAGCAGGCCTGCGGCCTCTATCTCTGCCCGCCAGTGATGCGCGGTGTTGCAAGGCATGGCGAGCGCCTCCGCCCCGGCGCGGGCCAACCGCTGCGCCATTTCCCGAATGACTGGGCCGGGATCGTCGCCCGAGCCCTCAAGCAGGTATTTGATTCTGCTTGGTATTTTTGTGTTCTGATCAACAATCAACGGCACATGATCTGCGTCATCTTTTGCGTCAACCCGCGCCAGCACGCGGCTCATCAGATCAATCGTCGCCTCCGGCCCCATGCCGCCAAGGATGCCGACAGTCCTCATGCCCGGGACAATGCCGCATCATAACCAAACAGCCCAGCGGCGCCCCCGGTGTGTAGAAACACAACACGTTGATTTTTCTTGAAATAACCCTTTCGGCAGAGATCAATCAGCCCCGCCGCACCCTTGCCTGAATAGACCGGGTCAAGCAGGATCCCCTCAAGCTGCGCAAACATTTCTATCGCCTCGATCGTATCTGCGCGTGGGATACCGTAACCTTCGCCGACATAATCCGTGTTGGCCACCACGTCATCGCGTTTTACCACCCCGCCCGCTCCGATTTTTTCGGCGGTTTTTTCTGCCAGGGCAAAGACGTTTTCCTCTTGCTTCTCCTTGGGTGCGCGCACCCCGATGCCCAATAGCGGAATGTTTGCGTTGATCGCTTTCAGCCCGGTGATCAGCCCTGCCTGCGTGCCCGCGCTGCCGGTTGCATGCACGATGTGGTCCACCGCCAGACCGCGGTCGTTGAGCTGCCCAACCAGCTCATAAGCGCAGTTCACATAGCCGAGCGCCCCCGTCGGGTTCGACCCGCCACCGGGGATCGTGTAGACCTTGCGCCCCTCGCTGCGGAACCTGTCTGCCACCGCTTCCATCTCTGCGTTCATGTCAAGGTCGGGGCCACGCTTTTCTATCGTCGCACCATGCAGATGGTCGAGCAGGACATTCCCATTGTTGTTATAGTTCAAATCGTTAGACCCGGTTCGATCTTCCAGAAGGATATGGCAACCCATCCCCAATTTCGCCGCGAATGCTGCAGTTTGCCGCGCGTGGTTGGACTGCGTTGCACCCTGGGTCATGACCATATCGGCGCCCTCCGCCTGGGCCTCGGCCATCAGAAATTCAAGCTTACGTGTCTTGTTGCCACCCGTAGAAAGCCCGGTGCAATCATCCCGCTTGATCCAGATTTCCGGCCCGCCAAGCGCTTCGGTCAAGCGATCCATCCGTTCCAGCGGTGTGGGCAGATGGGCGAGAAATACGCGGGGAAATCGAGCGAGATGCATGGGCCGGTCCTTTCCAAATAATGAACGCCACTATGCCAACGATACGAAAAGGTTCAATGCGATAAAACTGGCGCTATGCGCAAATCAATCTGGCCCTAATACCCCCCTTTCCAAAGCCGCAGAATCGGCGTTTAGTATTTCCAAGAATCCCTTAGTCTGAAGGAGCCTTCCGATGGACGACCTCCATAACCCAAATGACCTTTCCGAGATCATCGAAGCCGATCGCGCCCATATCTGGCATCACCTGATCCAGCACAAACCCTTTGAAACCAATGATCCGCGCATCATTGTCGAAGGCAAAGGCATGCGTGTCTGGGACCAGTCCGGCCGTGAATTTATTGACGCAGTATCCGGCGGGGTCTGGACGGTGAATGTCGGCTATGGCCGCGAACGGATTGCCAATGCGGTGCGTGACCAGCTCATTAAGATGAACTATTTCGCCCAGACCGCCGGGTCCATTCCCGGTGCGCGTTTTGCCGAAATGCTGATCGACAAGATGCCGGGCATGGACCGGGTCTATTACTGCAATTCCGGCTCTGAGGCGAATGAGAAAGCCTTCAAGATGGTGCGCCAGATCGCGCATAAGCGTTACGGTGGGAAGAAACACAAGATCCTCTACCGTGACCGCGATTACCACGGCACGACGGTC